>MGNI01000061.1:381-5662 GCA_001795115.1 Chloroflexi bacterium RBG_16_48_8
AAGCATTTTTGAACAGGCTATTGCGAAAACCAATCAATACACAGATGCCATCAACTCCCTCTCTTCTCAAAGACGTACAGTTGATGAACTATTGGATGATCTTATCCTTGAGGATATTCGACGTGCGGCTGATCTCTTTTTACAACAATATCTCAGGATGAATGGTCAAGATGGTTTTGTCTCCGTTGAGGTCAATCCGGATCTCGCACATGATACCCAAAGGACGCTGAAAGAAGTACGACGAATCTGGTCGACCGTGAATCGACCGAATGTGATGATTAAGATCCCAGGGACAAAAGAGGGGATTTCCGCTATTCAAACAGCTATTGCTGAGGGGATCAACGTAAATATCACACTCATCTTTTCTCTGGAGAGGTACGCGGAGGTCATGGAGGCTTATTTGTCCGGGTTGGAAGAGCGTAAAGAAAGTGGAGAATCAATCCATCAGATTGCTTCTGTTGCGTCCTTTTTCGTCTCCCGCATCGACACAGCGGTTGACGAAGCCCTCGATATCATTCAAAAGGGAGGAAATCACAAAGGTTTCACCGATCTTTATGGGAAAGCTGCCATTGCCAGCGCAAAATTAGCTTACGAGAAATTCCAATCCACTTTTAAATCTTCACGTTTCCTCCAGCTTTCCGAGCACGGTGCTCATGTTCAACGTCCCCTGTGGGCATCTACGAGCACAAAAAATCCCGCCTATGCGGATACGTATTACGTCGATAACCTTATCGGACCTCATACGGTAAATACCTTGCCACCGAATACTCTTGAGGCTTTTAAAGATCACGGCAGAGTAGAACTTACCATCGATCAAGACCTCGAGGGCGCCAGAGGAGATCTCGAGAGGATCGAAGATTTGGGCATTTCTTTGAGAGAGGTGACAGCACAATTGGAGAAGGAAGGAGTTGAGAAATTCGCGAAATCCTTCCATAACCTTCTAAGGACGGTCGAATCGCAGGTTCCCTCCTTTCATCAAGATTGTTGAGGAGGAGTACTTGTGAATATCGCATTACCAATCGGGCTTGAGAATTCGAAATTTGGGATGACTCTCATTCATCAGAACTCAAATCAAAGATGTATCTTCGCCTTAGCTGTTCTTCATAAGGGTAATTCATGGTGGTTCAACAAGATTTCCTAGGAATCCAAGATCTAAAAGAATTATCTCCTCGGAGAAAAGTGGAGGTGTATAAAGCTCTTGAGGATCTGTTGTCATCCCGGGTTGAGACGCGGCTTGAAGCGATGGATCGATTGTGTGCCATGGATGCGCATAGAAGATCTCCATTGGTCGCATGCTTCCTGGTCTATCGCCTTATTGAACCAGATTTATGCTTACGAGCGAGAATTGCACAATGCCTGTCTGAAACCATTAGAGCAAGCGGCACTCGGGAGAGATCCCCTAAAAAAGTCCGGGATCTGCTTCATCAAAACCTTCGTGGGATTGGGCATCGCGAGGTAAATTCACTCCTGCAATTAATTGCCAAGGATGATGAATTGCTTGAACCAGTGTGTGTGATTTTGAATCAATGTTCTTCATGTGGTGAAATCCTGGTAGAAATCTTGAATTGTCATGATTGTTCCATTCCCATCCGAATGGCTTCATGCAAGGTTATTGGACAGATCGGATTCTTGGAGGCGAGACAGGCCATTGAGGTGCTTGAAAAACGCCTCGCAGGTCGTATCACTGGACAGCTTTCCATGACCTTCGCCCCTGGGGGTATTGAGGAAGCCAAGGAATTGATCCCGGTCCTGCGGGGAACGCTGGAAGCCTTACGAGAGGCATCGATTTGAGTCCTCGGCGTTCCTATCCCTATTCTGAGCTGAAATCGAAAATCTTATTTGGTGATCACGAGCCCATCTTCTCGAAACTGCCGAGCAATGTCTCTGCTAACCTTCGCTACCGAGGATCAGAGAATGCGCTCCTATGGAATATGATCTATCCTATGGCTCAACCCACCCTTCCCATGAAATCACTTCTGGCGGTATCCCCACAATGGGGCACTGTTAAGCTTGATCTTGAAGATGACCGGCTCGAACCTTATTTCTGGGGGTATAGCATCTCTGGTGAGCGGTTGCCGGGTTTGGATAGGATTCTCGAAAGGATCGATGGAACGGGTCCAAAAACAGAGGTTGATCTTTTCCTGTTTGGAAAAGCCAATCTTATTGTTGTGGAAGCCAAACATCTCAGTCAATTAGGCCGATGCTCAAGGTATTCAAAAAAGCGATGTCCGGAGATTCATGGTGAAACGATACCTGAGAGACTGCCCTGCCGGTATTGGGAGTCGGGTGAACATGAATTTCGGAGGTTGCTGGATTTTGGAGATCGCCCAAGACAGGGTAATCCATCCCCTCCATGTAATCAACATTACCAACTTGCTCGTACTACCCTTGTGGGTGATACGTTGGCTAAAGAATATCAATTGGATTTTAGTTTATGGTTGCTTATTGCTAAAACAAAATGGCGATCCATAGAGAGGACTTGGCTTGATTTTACAGGGCGAATCCGGCAGGATGATCTATGGCGACGGATGCGGGTTATTGCCTGGGAGGATATTGGTAGAATGTTTGCAGAGAATCACGAATAAAGTCTCTTTAAGGGTAGACAATACGAATTGATAAGCAAAGCTTATTTTATTGGGTTGGATAAGACCCTGGTCTATCCAACTGTGGCACTGACGGGAGATAGAGAACCCCCTCTAAATGAGGGGGTTTGTGTCTTTGTTGTCCTTTTGGAGGGAATCGTTTATTCACTCACTACGACATCAGCCACTGGATAGCCAGCATCAACCCAGGCATTGAAACCTCCCTTCAAACTGGCAACACCTTTGTAGCCATAAGTCCAAAGGATGGTCATGGCAATGGTGGAGCGGTGACCATTGTTAGAGTAGACCAAGATCAAAGCTTCCTTGGATGGAGGCCATTTTCCCTTTGATAGGATGAATGATTCGAAAGGTATGTGGATGGCGTTCTCAATGCCGCCCGTTTCTATAATCTCATCCGCTCGACGCACATCGATAAGGATCAAGTCTGGAAGATCGTTGATGGCTTGAAGAAGGATGTCTGTGGTAACGCTTCCGAAGCCATCCGGGAGGCTGTTGAGTATTGCATCCATTCTTGCCTGCATGGCGGTATCCGGTTGGACAGCATTGAGCGGGGCAGACTCGGGGAGATCCATCATAATTGGATAACCAGCTTCTACCCAGCCAGCATAGCTGCCATCTTCGAGGCTATAGATGTCATTCCATCCAAGAGCTCCGAGGACGGTCATGGCAATGGCACAGCGCCAGCCACTGCCACAGTACGCAATGATGGTTGTATCAAAGCTTGGTAAGAGCGCGATGCTTTCAGCATTCGCAAGATCACGCAGCGGGATAACGACAGAGCCTTCAATGCGCCCCGTCTCCATAACTTCAGAAAGAGTGCGAACGTCTAGAAGGAAAGGCGGAGGTTCCTCATTTAGCAGCCCCATGAGGGCGGCAGGTTTTATCGTGTTGTACGCTATCATGCCGTCCAGGAAAGTCTGGAAAGCAGAATCCCATTCGATTTCGGATTCAATAGCTAATGGTGAAGGAGCTTCGGTTGGTTGAATATCCGAAGCGATTGGGGTATGCACCTCTACCTCCGGATCCTGTGATGGTTCAAGGGGGGTTGGAGTGGTGCTGCACGCAGCTATGAGGGAGAACAGTAAGAGTAAATTACGATAGAACCAGAACGCTTTTTTTTTCATTTTTTATCCTTGCATGCCCCCGTCTTTTTGGTTTGAACATTCTTTGAATTATCAGGGAATGATTCACCTGAAAAAAGGCCAATTAACTGAGAGGAACCAGCATATGTGCATCTCTCTTCTATCTTGAAGGGCCTTTTTCAGTGGACTCAAGGGAATATATTCTTCCATAATTCTTTTTAGGGCAAGCGTATGTATTCCATTTTTTGGGGGGCTAAATGGATCTTTCCGCTATGGAGAAGGCAACATACAGCGTCAGCCCCGGGCAGGATTGGTATAATGTCCCTTTAAAAATGGGCTGGAGTGATTTAGTCTAAAGGTGTAAGGATTTATTCTACGACTGGCATCTCATGGGAGCATTTGAATAAGGATGCTCTCTCGAGAGATGCCCAGAATGAGAGAATCATGATGGTTATGGCTCCTTCAATTTGAAGTCTGATATGGGAAGAAACGTTGTGATTTCAACCTGCTCCTTGGAGTTGGAGTCATGAGGGTGTATCCTTGGTGCTGGTGTTAGGAGGGATGCACCCAGTACGGTAAAAGTATCAATGTTTTTGGGAAGGAGGGTTGTATGGATTTTACAGATCATGATGCAATCTCTGTCAATGTCGGTAAAGAGCTTCGATCCCTGCGAGAGGAAAAGGGATTGTCCATTCGCTCCCTGGCACGTGCCAGTAACATATCCGCCAACGCTATCAGCATGATAGAGCGCGGTCGTGCCTCTCCTTCTGTTAGCACATTGTACAAAATTGCCGATGCACTTAACATCCCTATCACTGATTTCTTCGGATCGGCACGCGATCGACAGACTGTTATTTTTCGGAAAGCTTTGGAAAGGACACGGATACCTTTCCAAAGAGGAGTTTGGGAAGGTTTAGGGGGAGAGGCTTTCGTTGGCCGTGTGGAGCCCTTTGCGCTCACCTTGGAAAGTGGTGCTAATAGCGGGCCTTTTCCGATCACCCACACGGGGCATGAATTTGTAGTTTGTTTGCGGGGACAGTTGGAGTACCAGGTCGAGGGTGAGATCTACCTTCTTAAGCCTGGTGACACCTTGCTCTTCAGTTCTTATCTGCGCCATAGATGGCGCAATCCCGGTCCTAATGTCACAAACGCCATTTTTGTTCTTTCTTGTTTCGAGGAGGGCGAAGAGGCCATGTAGCGCCATATTCAGCTAAAGCCAAGGGAAGAGGGTGAATAGAAATGGGTATGAGACGTGGAAAGTATCCATCTGCTATCGACAGGATGAGCAAGAAACCGACTTGATCCTCATGGGCTGCCTCCTGATCGATAATGATCAGCTTCCACTCGTTGGGATCACGTGAATTGGTTATTTTTCCAACCGGTGTTCCAGCGATACCAGCGCCAGCGATCAAGAATGTTTCCATGCTGATGGGTACCGAAATGCGTCGTCGAAACTGATCACAGATGCAAGTGAGTATCCCAAACCCCACGTCTCCTCCTCATCTGAAAGCAGTTGCCCCCACATCTGGAAAATGCCCCTTTATTGAGATTGAGAGGGTGTATTCCAACTTGGGGGGCAAGCCAGACAAAATGACC
>MGNI01000062.1:0-668 GCA_001795115.1 Chloroflexi bacterium RBG_16_48_8
CGGATTTTGGATCCATCGCTACCTCAGAGCGTCAGGTATTGAAAATCTGATCGCGGTAGGCCGCACGTACTTCGTCTTCAGTGGGAAATTGGATAAGTGTCATGTTTCGTATTGTGACAGCTTCATTGACTCATTTAAAGAAGCAAATGTAACCAATTCCCCAATACTTTTAACACCTATGCCTGAGCAGTTACAATTTTTTAGATAGCCAAAAGTGAATGATGGGTCTATGATTCTTGGGAGTGGTACACCTGAAACGGCTTTATTCAATGGATTTAGGGAGCAAGGCCCTTGTCCCGTCGTCGCAAAGCGTCACAGGGCAGTGAAGACGAGCATTATCGATTAAAATAATAGGTAAATCCTGGCATGCATTGCAGATCTTACAACCATAACAATTCCGAAGACTCATGACGAAACCCGACCCCAATCAGGACCTGATCCAAGCCTTTTTGCTTGGGCTTAAAACTACACTTGGAGAGAAGCTCTATGGCCTCTATCTCAATGGTGCCATCGCTTTTCCAGATATTGGGATCATGCACGATATCGATTTTCATGTCATCCTGACAGAATCGCTCAGCGAGAAAGAGAAGTTGGATCTGAGCAAACTTCATGAAGCGCTTGGCCAGGAGTTCCCCCCACTTGGTCGCGAGCTGGATGGCTACTACATC
>MGNI01000062.1:683-7798 GCA_001795115.1 Chloroflexi bacterium RBG_16_48_8
CCTCCAAGACATCAGCTATTGGAGGGGGTAGTGGATAATTCATGGGCCATCCATCGCGAACACATGCGAGCCGGCCGTTGCATCATCCTTCATGGCCCTGATCCCAAGGAGATCTTTCCTCCATCCACCTGGAAGGAATTGGAGACCGACCTCCTCGGTGAGTTGCGTTTTATTGAAGATCACCTGAACGAATTCCCCGACTACTGCATCCTCAATCTGTGCCGATTAATTTATTCCGTTCATACGCGGGA
Source organism: Chloroflexi bacterium RBG_16_48_8 (assembly GCA_001795115.1). Lineage (GTDB taxonomy): Bacteria > Chloroflexota > Anaerolineae > Anaerolineales > E44-bin32 > MGNI01. The sequence goes on from MGNI01000062.1 coordinate 935, forward strand.
TGTTGTTGTCTCAAAGCTCACCTGCGCATTATGGGCTCAGGATACCTTTCCGGAGTGGAAGCCTCTCATTCAGGCAGCCAGGAAATCCTACAATGCAAAGGCCACAACGATTGAGAAGAAAATGCTCAAAACAAAGGTTAATGACTTCCTGAGCTTTTCACGAGTACGTATCCTCAACAATCTTACGATACAAAATGAGGGAGTGGATCAGGAATAGAAGGTTTTCAGGCCCATTGCCTGCTTTTTCAGAATGGCTTTGGCGTTCCGGAGGGTCTAAGATAGAGGAAGAGGAACCAGCATATGCGTGGTACGAGCTGGGTCCTCACCCCCACATAAGCCTCTCTCTTCTATCTTGAAATATTCTTAGCAATTCCTTTGGGAATTAGGAACCCTTCTCAAAATTTGATTCTTGGTTACATCTAAGTTGAAACTACAGTAGTCAGCAGTTGGATTAATGGACTTATTGATTAGGTAATTTATGTGTATTTAAAACAACCAGCTACACAATCCCAATCATACGTATTACCCTCATCCATGAGCAACTAAGATCTCATCCATTGGGAAAGGCGTCAAATCTCGTTTACCATCCTCTGTCATGACATAGGTTCGTGCCATAAACATCCCAAAGGTTCCTTCGGCATCAACCGGAGTTATCTCAATAGCATAGGTCTTCCCCGGAAGAATTTCCATATCACCAGGAGCAGTCCCAAGTTTGTCCGTATAGATGAAGGGCAGTGCTGTGATCATGTCCAAACCATGAACCAAGATTGGCAGAGATTGCGCACCTTTCTCACGGAAATATCTTCCTGCTTTGCGTACATCCTCTAGGGTTTTCCCAGGCATTAGTTCGTCATAAAGTGCACGAAACCCTCCCAAAACAACTTCCTTGAAAAAGTTCTGAGCTTTTTCTGTTGGGGGTCCTAATGTTATTGGGTGGCCAATCTTTGCTGAGTAACCCTTATAAGTGGCAACCAATTCACTGATAATGATGTCTCCCTCCTTCAAGACACGATGTGATGGCAAAGGGTTAGGATAGACAACTCGTGGGTCATTCATTGATGTCGTTCCGATCATCACCAGATGAACGCGCCCCCCACCATTCAAGATCGCATGTGTACCCGATGCCGTAAGTTGATACTCTCGGACACCGGGTCGAGCAGTTTCTAATATGGCTTCCTGAGCTTTAATTACAAGCTCTCCCGCTTTTGCCATCGCCTCGATTTCCTCATTGCTTTTTATTGCGGTTAACTCATGCAGCAGATGAGGTAAAAACTCGAAGGTTGCTTTCGGAAGTCGTTTCTCCAAATCCTGAAAGCACTTCAACCCCATGTACTCGGGGCCATTTCGGTCAATGGCCGTGATACCGATGCTACCTTCTTGTACACCAAGTTCCTCTAGGCGATCAGCAATAACCTTTCCGTATTGCCCTCCTTCAGATCCGCGTACATCCCTTACACTGGCCATTTGGCGTGCTGCCTCGATGTGACCTCCTGCGTGTGGGTAGATTAAAGTCGGTTCACCATCCAACGGAAAAACAACATATTGGCACATCCCGCGCTCGTCGAACAAGTTGGTAGCCCAGGACACTGCTCCACCAAGACTATAGATGTTTTGGCCTCCTGTAAAGATTAATGCGTCAAATCCGTCCCTGACCATGATCTCTCTCGCATGCTTATATCGTCTTTGGTACTCAGCATCGGAAAATTTTTCATAGACGGCGTCTGAATAATAAGGCGAGTTGTAAATCGAACTATAATTTGCTGATACATCGAGGTTATGACGGACTTCCTTCCAATCTGTTGCCATGGATCTTCCCTCCTGAACATTATTTATTTAGTCCTTGTGGATTCCAAGCTTCTCTTATTCCAAATCAGTTCCGACCACGTAAATTAAATGTCAACAACAGCCGCTCGTTTTAAACTTTACTGGAGTAATATTTTCAGGCTTCCCATAGGCCTTAATCAATTCTTGTTTCCTGCCTTCTCGTATATGTATTTTTGATTTTTTAATCCGTATTTTTATCATTTATTCACTCATGACTACACTATTTGATCAACAACATGCGAAGTTCTCGGCCTCACCCTTCGATCAAGTTGCAACTCCTCATATTGGATTTTTATTTACTCGAATTAATTTTCCTGCTTTTTTGTCATAGATTTAACTTTCAAGTAACAATTCCTCCTATCTGCTCTGCCAACCAGTCCAAGATCACGGGAGCCGATCTGTATGAGATATTGCCAAGTGAATGATTCCCCTCTTCAAGAAGTACGAATTCCTTGGGGCCACTAGCTTCATTCACAATTCGCTTCCCATGTTCCCAGGGTATAAGTGCATCTCGCTTTCCATGGATGGTGAGCAAAGGACAGGTTATCTGTTCTGCCGTACCTCTAAGTGTCATTGATTTTGATAATTCATCTACTTCCTTTAAACTCTTAGCTCCTGAATAAAGTTGATAGGCTTCCCGTGTTACGTGCGGAACGCTTCCAAAACACTCTGACCAATCGTAAGGCCCACAACTCCCCACACATGCCTTCACCCGGGTTTCGAAGGCTGCAGCGCGAGGGGCATAATACCCTCCTAAGCTACTTCCCATCAGCCTTATACGATTTATATCAACATCTCCACGTGCTTCAAAATAATCAATCGCAGCAGCAATCACTTTTTCATAGTCGAATCTGATACTCATACGTAAACTAGTCTCTCCCTGTCCAGGACCATCAATACTCAATACCGCCATTCCGCGCCTTAGATACCTATCACATGCTCTGTGCCTGCTCTCTTTTGTGGAGTCGAGGCCTGGAATAAGGATGACAACAGGTGGTAAATGATCTTTGAAAGGATTGCTGAATAGACCAACGAGGTATGTATCTTCAAAGGGAAAGGTCACTTTTTCGACTGGGGGCTCCAAATAGTCAAGGACACGTTCATAGCATTCAAGCATCTTACGTAGTCCTTTATTATGAACTTCCAGATCACGAGTGTAGATAAAGTAGGCCATGTGATAATATCGTGCCGCGGTCAGAAAAGCTTGAACAGCGGATATTCTTCGATCACTCTCCCTAGCCTTCGTTGCCAAGGTCTCGTGTAAAAAAGCGTTTTCGATCCAAACCGACCCCCAATCATCCCAAGATTGCATGCGCTCTGCAGCCAATAAAATGTCGTAGTAGTAGATTCCGTCGTGAAGAAAACTCGGCATCCACGGTTCCAATGTTTCTTTGATGAGTGGATCTGAATGCATACCACTCTCCTATATTTTTTCTTCATGCCTGAATAACTTATGAATGCATATCCAAAATCAGGTGAGATATTTAGAATGCAATTCGCTCTTGTAGATAGAGATGGATGACCAAGTAATCTATTACTTTCTCTGATTTGTCTGCTTGGTTATTGGCATTACGATGGTTTGAAACTTCCAATACAAGATCATCTCTTCCTTCCTTCGCTCACATGCTAGGGTTGATTAAATCCCTAACAAAGCATGGGGCTACTCGTCCCAACGCAGCTCACCTATTTAATTCTTCAGGCAAACCTGTGGGCAATTAGCAGCCCCATAGCCGCTGCTAATCAATATCATCCGCGATAAGTCGTTATAGTTTTGATCGATGAAGTTCTTCCTTGGATTGATGACAGCGTCCTTGTTATTTAATCGTGTGTAAAGTAAGTTGTGGTATTTCTTCCTTTCTGTGAGTGTCGTGATCTTGATACTTCTTTTTTCTATCGCGCCAATCTGGCATCTTACATTCCGGTGGTCAATCCGCTTAAAGTGAAGAAATCTGACTGTTCTTTTGCAGGCCATTTGTATCCATACAACTCAAACTGTGCCTGTCGCATGAAGCTCACATCATAGATTTCATGGTATACGAGGTCTTGCGGGATAACATCATACTTTTTCAGGTCCTCCAAGAAGAAACGCATGGCCAAGCCTCGGAATATGCCATTGGGAGCGAAATCCTCTATCTGTGTGTGCCATGCCAATTCGAACTCCGGTGTGAGTACGAGGTTGTGATTTTCAGCAAAGACCCTTTGGATTTCCGGCTTATCTTCGTCGTTGTGCGTCACAGTGGTGGACTTGAGGTAAGCGCGCAGTAAGTTGATGACTGTCCTCGGCGCCTCCCTGGCAGTATCAGCATGACAGACGATTGCCTCTTGAGGAATCTCAAACCAGCCAGAGACAAACCAGCTGCATCCAGCATCTTTCAGTCCCATCAGGTGACGGGTAAAAACCCCACCAATTTGGATCTGATCTGCAATAAGGGCTTGTTGACGCACATCCGATCCACCACTCAGCTTTATATGTTCCATATCGGTCTCGATATCGACTTTTCCATCAGACCACTCAAGGACATGTGCTCTCCTCTGGGCAAAAGAGCGTGTACCAGGAGAACCAAGAACAGCTTTTTGGCCTATTAAATCCTCGGGCTTCTTGATGGAAGCCGAAAGACCTTGGATATGCCACTCATGGTCGCGATGTGTGCCGACCGAGAATACAGGAACCCCCTCCCGCACAGCAACCATAACTTCGTCCGCATCAAGGTCTGCTGCGAAGGTGATATCCTTAGAAACCACACCCTGAAGTCCTGCTTCTGAATTAAAGACATCAACCTCCTCGAATCCTTCTTCCGCGTCAAATCCCCAATCGTTTATGATATTCCAATGGATCCCAGTGTAATAGTCAGGGGTGCTTACTGCCACCGTGATCTTCTTCATCTCTGGTTCTTCAGGTGGCAACCAGAGACCACCCCGCTGTCCTGGAACAAGACCTGCTTCGCCACTCTCTGGGGGAGCTGTAACTTCTTCAGTAGCTTTTGCACAAGATGCAAGCATTGGCAGGCTCATGGCTGCTCCACCCGCAACGTGGAGGAAATCCCGTCGCGAGAATCTCTCCTTTTTGCTCGACATTGCAAAACCCTCCTATATATGACTAATCTGGAAAGCGGTTTTACTCTTTTTCTAATCCGAAGGATGCTCTCCTGTCACACCTCCTTTTCCACTCATTCCTTGCTCTCGAGTTGCCATAAGCAATGAAACCTGTCTACAAAGGAATTGAGTAAGTTAACCTAATACTTAGATGCCTCTCTCCAACTCAATGTCTTTTGCTCCACCCTATCAACGCCGTAGAGAACAATAAGAGAAAATGCCATTAGGGCTGCGATTGCGGTATAGGATCCTGCGCTATTGAATTTATCCGTCTCCTGGGCGATCATATAGGCTAATCCCCTTGAACTCCCGAAGATCTCTGCAATGATTACACCGCCAAGGCTCCGCTCTGCTGCGATGCGTATACCTATCATGATCCAGGGTAGAATATAAGGCAGGGTAATTTTCCTGAATAATTGCCCTCGATTGGCACCAAACAGGCGGGCGGCTTTCATAAGCACTGGGTCAATCGTGGCTACACCATTAAGGACATTAATCATGATCGGGAAAAAGCCCATCAATACAACTAGGAAAATCTTGGATATTACACCAAGACCGAAGAGAATGATTAATATAGGCAGAAGGGCAACTGTGGGCGTGCAAAATCCAACCCATGTATAGGCCTGGGAAACGGAACGAACAATCGGGTTAAGACCCAGCAAGATACCAAGTATGATGCCAGCTACGATAGCAATCGCCATTCCAATCAAATAATTCGTTCCACTAAAGGAAGCATGCTTTATGAGTTCACCATTTTTGATGTTCAAGATAATGGCATCTACGATGTCAAGTGGAGCCGGGATCCATCGGGTGTTAACGAGTGGATCCGAAGACCCCTGAACTATTTGCCACATGTTGACAAAGATGGATAGGTTTATAACTGTGATCAACGTTGGTCCAAAGCGCCCCCAGAAAGCCTGTAAGGGTGTAGGTACTGGTAAAGGTCGTTCAAGAGGAGGCACTCCGGTGGCCGTGTCTGTTACTGAGGCTCCTTTCTGCATTAGATTGACACCTCCGATTTCCAAGGCCTCATGCGATTATCAATGAAATCTATCAATGCAATGATCGAAACTGATACAATGATCAAGCATATTAGTCCAGCAAAGGCTGCCTCCATATAGAACAGTTCAGATTGAAGGATGACCCATGTTCCGATTCCATATGCAGATCCAAACATCTCTGTTGAGTACATGACCATCATTCCCGACCTGGCTGCAAGCCGTAAACCTGTGACGATGAAATTCAAAGCATATGGCAAGACAATCTTTCGATACACTTGGATGCGCGAACCGCCGAAAAGCCGGCCTACCCTCACATAGGAAGGTTTGACTGTCAATACACCAGCAGTGGTGGGAACGACGACTTGGAAAAAACAAGAGATAGAAATGAATAAGATTTTCGTTTCAGGACCAAAGCCCAATGCCATAATTACGATTGGAAGAAACGCAATACGCGGCGTAACCCACAATATCCACAAGTAAGGTGAAAGTATCTTGTTCAAAATGGGGAAGCTTCCCAAGGTTAATCCTAGAGGAATACCTAATCCCGCGCCGATTAACCACCCTCCGGCCCAGTTCCGTAAACTCCAAGCCATCTCCTTTGGAATTTCGCCATTTAGCAGGTTCTCCTTTAGGGCTGCTAAGATCTCAGATATTGGCGGGATGAAAAAAGGCTCGACAATCTTTAAGTATCGTGCCTCCCATTCCCAAAACAGAAGGAAAACCGCAATTCCTATAATAAATAGCAGGGCTGTTCTATTGCTTACCCAAAACCTCTTCAGAAAAGAGACGTCCTCAAAAGGCAGGAACTTATTGGGTACGGAAGGATCCATTGCGGGAATAGCTGTATCACTCATGCGATCCTCCTAACCGCGTGCCAGCGCTCTGTCTTTGAGCGTGCGCGCAGCTTCGTCGCGTAGGAGGTCCCAGATATGCTCCCGCATCTCGG
>MGNI01000063.1:0-1244 GCA_001795115.1 Chloroflexi bacterium RBG_16_48_8
GTATCATCCCATTCCTCTGGACGATCATCAGCTAATTTCACATCCTGACCATTTGGAAGCTGGATGGTAAGGTCTGGAAAGTGGACGAGGTCGGGAAGTTCAATAGCGGTGCCAACAGGTATTTGCTCTGGTAGTATTTGTTCTTTAGACCTCAGCACCATGTTTCCGATAAAAATTGGGAATGATGGATGACCAATCAGGTTTCCTGTTCCTAAATCCTTTAGAAGCACATAAAGCTTTTGACTGCCCATCCACCCCCCAAGTAGAACAGGTGAGTCCGTAGACACAAGAATGGGCTCAAGTTGATCAATGGGATCTTGCACTTCCCATGCATCCCCCCAACGCACACCTGTGAAATCTATCCCATCTAGCACTGGATCATAATTAGCGATCGCAATAGTTTCGATATTGAACTTCCCAGAGGTTGAAAAGACAACTCCATCGGATGGGGGGTCGAGAATCAACACATCCCCATCTGGCCACTCGTTTGGGATCATGCCGCGAAAAATGAAAACATCATACATCATTCCCGGTATATATTCACTGGTATCAATCACTTGAAGCTCGGCCTCAGAAATAGATTCCACAGCCCTATCTATTGGGTCGGGGTTTTCAGCAACGAGCAATACTTTTACCGCTTCAATATTTCTTACGGAAGTACTGGCGAAGTCGTCTATCTCGAAATCGTCCCCTTCTGATAGGTGCACGCTGAGGATATTGGGGTAACCCGTAATATTCCACACATGGGTTAGAGTTGAATTGGCGGGAATTTCCATTGCGAAGGTATCTACAGGGTTTCCATCAACCAGCAAACTGATGAAGCGTTTTGCCACCTGGTCGGAGAAATTACCGATTCTTGCATACACCTGGAGCGATTTCCCGCTTACCGTGACGTAAGATATCCCGAGAACCGCCTGGTTCGATATGGTGTCTCCTAACAAATGCCATTGGATTGGATACTCCAGAGGGAGATACGTTTCATCAATTGAGTTGCCGTCCGTGAAAACATGAATCTCAAGAGGAATGTCCTCTTCTAACGAAGCAATTGCCATGGATAAAGCTTCCTCAAGAGAACACCCCAATCCTCCAGCTTCCAAGTCGAGGATTCGTTGCAGAAGCTCCTCAAGGTCTAATAGGCGTGTGTCTCCGATCCTTCTTATATCCTTATCAAATCCAATCACATTCACGATATCCGATGAGTCAAGGCTATGAATAATGGAGATGGCTTCTTGCTTGGCCTTATC
>MGNI01000063.1:1261-6935 GCA_001795115.1 Chloroflexi bacterium RBG_16_48_8
GCATGCTTGAGGAAGTGTCCAGAAGGATCACAACCTGCCTTTTTTCCGTTCGTCTTACCTGGCTTTCCAACCTTGGATTTGCCCATGCTAGACTCAAGAGTGTGGCGATTACTAAATGCAAAACCAAAATCCATGTCAGTGGTATGCGACTGAAAGTTGATCCCCTGACTTCCACATCCAGGAAGGACCATAATTCGATGTCTGACACGATATATTTCTTTTGCCGTTCACGTAGCAAATGTAGTACGAGGATTATTGGCAGGCTTATTAAGCCCATTAAACCGAGGGGATAGCCAAGACTCATAATGGAATTAACACATCAAGTGAACGAAGATGAGGGATAATTTCCAAATCAAGCTTCCATGCAGTTGGAATCATTGTGTAGAATGCGTTCGATTCCATGCTGATCATCTCCAGGTTGGACTTCCACTGCTCCAAATTGATAGCATATTGTTCTATCGCTTTCTGGTTGATGTCGTAATTGATTTTGTTTTCAGTTTCAATGTCATGAACTTCTACATTCCCCATTCTGGGCGGTTGGATTTCGTCGGCATGTAGCAGATGAAGTAATACAACATCCCAGGTTGGCGCAGGAAGCTGCTCCAATACATTGGATAGATTCCCTCTCCACAATAAGTCCGAGAGGATAAGCACCGTTCCGCCGCCTCCATATTGTCGGCGGAAATCTCTGATCGAGTTCTCAAAGTCAGTCTTCCCAGAAAATGATAATGAGCCCAAATACCTGATCAATGACGAAATTTGCGCCTTACCACTGATCGGACCGTATGGATGAGATAAGCTCTCTCTGAATGGAATAACCAGGATTTGGTCCCCATGCGCTATTGACGCATACCCTAACGCCGCTGCAAGCTCCAACATGCACTGTGATTTTGGCGGTGATCCCCAGGACATCGACATACTTATATCAATGAGTATATAGGTCAGGATCCCTTTGGGGCTTTCACTTTGTTTTACAAAGACCTGTTCATGACGCCCTGATGCTTTCCAATCCACATATCGAATATCGTCCCCCGGGATATATTTTCGATGTTCCCGGAAATTAAGGTCTAATGTACGGCGCAGACTCCTCCTCAAACCAATCCTGCCGCTGGGTTGGTATCGACTGGCATTTATTTGAAGCCTGTTTAACTGACGAAGAGCGCGATCAGAAAGCACTGGGGTAAATTTCCCATCTTTCAGAGCGTATGGCTCCTCGTTACCGGGAAAAATACGTTGCCACCACATCTCGCCACTTCCAAGGATAATCATACGGAGCCAGTACACTATTTGAACCTGTGGATTGGTTAATAATTATCATTTCCGATGTCCCACTAATTGTGATTGTTGTTCTATCTCTATTGCTAGGTCGGCCAGCCTGCAAAATAGCGGAATTATCTCCTGTATTTTCCAATTCGATGGTATCTCCTTCGCCTGCAATCCTTTCTATTGGCTCCGCTACTCCTTCGCTTCGTTCGCTAGTCCCGATTCCCGCCCCACCTTCAGTCAAGGATGTGCTTGGAATATCCATCTCTGTTCCCATGGATTCAGCCTCTGTTGATTGTGTTAACCCTTCCGAGGTCGGTTCGCCAGAAGATCCAAATTGGTTCGATATATCACGTAGATCTTCTGCAATCTGAGTCAAACCTTCGCCCACTCCAACGCTCTCCACTTGGTTATTTAATGTCATTGAAACATTCAAAGAAGCCACCACATCAGACATATCACCTGAAAGCGGTTCTATTGAAGCCTCATCCAGACGATTTGCCGCATCACGGAAAACGTCTTCGAGATTTTTTTTGCTCTCATCAGAAAAATCGGCAATTTGATCGGCAAGCGAATCGAATTCCAAAGCCATTTTTTCAAGATCACCCTGAAGAGCAGCATTGCCCAAGTCTGTTGTAAGGGGATTATCACTCAGTTTCTTCCCCATTTCGCTAATTGCCGACATCAATGTCTGGAATTGCTCCTTACTTAATTCGATGCCACTCTGTTTGAGATTTTCTCCATCTGTAGATGAATTTTGTTCATTGTTAATGGGTTCAAGGCCCTTGATGCCTGATGGGAAAATGGATGCAGCTTCAGGATCCGTGCCCAGTTGTGGAATTGTGCGTCTTGGTATATCTGCCATTGATGGAAAGCTTACATTCGTGAACCAGCTTACTGCCCCGAGCAAAATTAATACAATAAGCAAAGCTTCTAACTCTCTTATTAAAAACCAGCCTCGTAGTAGCAGTCGAACGGGCAATTTTCGCACTAATTCATTTGTATCCAGGATCAATGACTCGAGAATTACATTGGATCGGTTCCCCTTAATGGTCTCCAGAGCAGTGCTTACCTGCTCTTTTAACTCAAATTTCCGATCCAGATGCCATGCGAGTTTAGCTCTCCTTGGCCACGAAAATACAATACCTACTAGATTGGGGAATCCCAACAACAACACGATGAACATCCATACCCGTGGGTCAGGAAGCACACTCCAAACTTGATTTATTCCCCATCCAATCAAAAAGCCAGCTATCGCCATCCATAAGAACCGGATAACCTTCCGCGTACTTCGTTGAATCCAGACAATGAACTGTACAACGAAAATTCCACTTATAACCCGATTTGAACTATTCACAATGTAGCCTCAACTGGTGGTGGTGTCCTTGAGCGCCAAATCCAATGAGCAATCAGTAGAAAGATGGTAAATCCTATAACAGCAAAGACTTTCCCTTTTTGTGATTCCTGCTCCTCAATATAATTGTCGAGAATTCCCTCTACTTCATCTACACTGGATATATCATTGAGTTCACCTAAGCGTTCTCCAACTTTGATGATGCCATTGAGAGTCTCGACATCAGGGCTGACCTCTAATTTCTGAATCTGGAGATTTAGCTCTTCCCTCAGATTAAGTACTTCAATAGCCCAGTTTTTATAGTTCTGAATTTCATCCAGTCTACGGTTGTCATCGATGGACAGGTATAGGCTTTCAGCTTGTTCGGCAAGGTCAATACACTGAAGATACTCTCCACTTTGCAACGCTTGCCTGCTCTGCCGAACGAGTGCACCAGCTTCAATTCCTGTTTGGGCATGTTCCAGCATATCTTCTGCAATCACAACCTTCTCGTGTTCTTCGATTCTTTCCAAGAATTCAATTACATTCTTGAGTTCTGCTGCAACATCGACATATGCTCCTGCATCGAGCAGTTCTTCAAAGGGAGATAAATCATATCCATATATTACGTGTGCGCTCCATCGTCCCTTGAAGAACAGTTGATAATAAGCTCGCCATTGTTCCTGCATCGGACCAAATTCAACCCCATATATATCCAGAAGAGATTGGCGATATGCATCTGATGATTGAATTTGATTGACTAAATCAAGAATTTTTGACCAGCCATAAACATCAGCGAGGTACCCGATTATACTCACGGCTTCTAGCTGCATTCCAGTGTCGCTGTATACAGAGGGATCTTCCCAAAGGATTTGCCAGCTTTTTGAAGGTGTGACCGATTCTGGATAGGTGTTGTATGCCTCCTGTAACAAAAGATCTTCAAATGGGTTTTCTAGATACTTTGCAAGGCCGACAATCAACCCGGGAGGGGCTTTATATTCAGAAATTGTATTGATGAATATAGCAGTCAGTTCATGTCTAAAGACGTTATGTGCTCTCTGCTCCCATTTTGAGTCTTCTTTTGAAATGTGCTCATAAATAAGTGCAATTTCCCGAAACCCGACGTGTCCATGTAAACCACCTTCTGACAGATTTGGAACGCCAGCATTAAGGCAGTAAAAGGTTTTTTCTGTTGGATAAATCCGGATAGAAATGGGTGTCTGTGGCAATACCTCGAAGATAGTTGTGAAATCAACTAAAAGATCTTCAAGAAAGGTCCCATACTTGGAATAAACAGTTATTCCAGCATCGCTAAGATCTTGCGGAAAAATAAATGAAAAAGAACTCGTTCGTTCTTCTACCCAGACAATTGTTGGGCAATCAGAAATCTGGGAGGTAATTTGCGCAGTTGGTGTGTGATGTAAAGTGGAAGCTAGCGCAAATATTACGCAAGCCAACCGCATGGACTGATCCGCCGAATCGGGTACTATTCTAGTCTATACCAAATGCCCTCAAGAATAAAATTTTTATTCCTTCTATGGGCAATTCGTATTAGGCTACATAAGAGAAGGTGTTTCCGAAACAATCGCTAATGACCTATACAAATTTATTATAAATCTAAATTATTTCTGAAGTCAGTAACCATCATTCATTACAAAACGATTTTTGAATGACCACATCGGTCAATACCCGGGCGGTTTTCCCTCCCCTCTCCATCCCTATGCCGATCCTATCGATCGACCCGGAGGTGAGGGGGGGAACTCCTCAAATCAAGGCTTTTCAGCCAAAGAAACGGAGGTGTCGTCTATCGGGCGATAATGGTCCAGGCACTTTCACCCAAAGTGGACCACTGACTTTCGGCCAAACTGGGCCAGCCGTTTTCACCCAAGCTGATCCACAGAGTTTCGGCCAAGGTGGTCCATGGGCACTTGCGAGACTCCTGAAATCCGGGCATGCTCCCAATCCTATTCAGTCATTGAAGAGGAGGGAAAATGCCCGGCAGGAGAAAGCATACCATGGATATTCGTGAGTTCATACGCCATATTCGAGAGGGGCGCAGCGATCGGACGATTGCTCGCTGCCTGAACATCAATCGCAAGACAGTGGCCCGCTACAGGACCTGGGCGGAGGAGCAGGGCCTTCTGGAGGGTGATCTGCCTGATCTGGGGGACCTGCAGCGGATGCGTCGGGGATACCTGGACATCCGGACTTAACTTCTTTAGAGCATGGGCAGGCTATGAGCTTTTGAAGGCAAGAGCATAGAAACAATCTCACCGAAAGTAAATGGATGTTTACTCAACAGAATATTTTGACCAATATCAACCATAACCACGTGACCAACGGACGGTGGTGGTTTTTAGCTTGAAAATAGTATATGTGCGAGGATGAGTGTATTATTGGATCCGCCGCTGATAAACTCGAAGGCGTTAGGTATGCTTCTCTTCTGGAAGGTATGATACTTGCTTTTCACTGCTTGTGTGGTGAGATGGATTTCAAGAGCATGAGGCGTCATCTGCTTTATCTCATATTTCTAGCATTAGGCCAGTTATATCTCTTCGCTTGTGCGCAAAGCCCCCAAGAGTTCGGGATCCTTAAAGGGCATGTCACAATTGGTCCTCTTGTGCCAGTTCTTCGTGAAGGGGAGTTGGACCCCACGCCAGCTCCTGAAGTTTATGCGGCTCGTGAGGTTGTCTTGTTTGAGAGGGATGGCAAGACGGAATTTGTGCATCTAAGGATTGACTCTAACGGAGATTACAGAGCTGAATTACCGGTTGGCATTTACGTGGTGGATATCAATCATGTTGGGATTGATATTGCTGCGGATTTACCGAAAGAGGTGGAAATCACCCATCAAGGTGTTACAAGATTGGATATAGATATCGACACTGGAATTCGGTAAAGGAGTGGATGAACCATTCGCTGCAGCCGGCTCCACGGACGCCGCGATTTGCATTTGATGGTATTGGATTGGGAAAGTTGAAAAACAAGTGGAGCAGAGTGCGGGCGGCTGAGCTCGAGACCATAAACTGGGTTTGTTGCACTCCAACATTGACATCATTGAATTATAATAAATGCTGT
>MGNI01000064.1:0-1120 GCA_001795115.1 Chloroflexi bacterium RBG_16_48_8
GACACCACAAACCATCCCTGCTCGTAGCATGCACTTACGCCAATCATCACTTGGAGCCAGGTCCCTCAGAACCATGAAAAAGCCGAGTAAAGTTAACAGGGGTAGGAGGATCACCATCACGCCTCTCGGTTCGTTAAGGCATTATAAACCCAAGCAAGGAAATGCTCTCACATCTGACAACCGTTAGCATGTTCACAGCGGGTTGGATCCCGATATAGATGCTTCCGGTCTGACACGGTAACATGTAAAAAGGATTGTAAGGGGAATTTCTCAGGATCTTACGCTATCGAAACCATGAGATAACCTGCAACCTGACAGGACACTGGTGTTCTATCATTTGGATGATGCCTTCCGAGCCAGCAGGGCTTCCTTTTCTTGGTCCGAAAGAAAAGCGATCTCCAATGCGTTCCTTTGAGCTTGATGGATCTGTTCTAAGGAACATCCTGCCGCGGGAGCAGCAATCTCATATTCATATCGTAAATCGATATTACTAATACCGGGATCATCGGTGTTGATCGTCGCTAATAAGCCCACCTCCAGGAATTTTTTCAGGGGGTGGCTCTCATAATCTGGCACACTGCTTGTTTGAACATTGCTTGTCAGGTTTGATTCAATACCAATCCTGTTTTCAAGCATGAAATCCATCAATTCCGGATCATCCACTGCAGAGAGGGCGTGCCCGATTCGGCTGGCTCCTAAAACACGAATGGCTTGCCAGATGCTCTCAGGACCCACAGCTTCCCCTGCGTGCGCAGTTACCCTTAGGTCCTGGTCCCTCGCTTTAGTGAAATGATCTTTAAAAAGCTCTGCTGGATAACTGACCTCATCGCCGGCCAAATCGATGGCTACCAAATCTTTATGGTAGGAAAGAAGAGCATTAAGCTCCTTCCATGCTATCTCTGATCCATAGGTTCGACTGAGAATGCCAATGAGGTTGACCCGAATGTCGAAATCATTAACGCCTTCGTTTACACCTTCGATGACCGCTTCTACCATGCCCTCCACAGCCAACTTATGCGGTTCTGCCATAAACCAAGGGCTGAAACGCAGCTCGATGTAATCAATGCCTTCACGACATGCATCCTCCACATTTTCATAGGCGATCCTACGACAGGCATCC
>MGNI01000064.1:1189-1291 GCA_001795115.1 Chloroflexi bacterium RBG_16_48_8
ATCACCTGAATATGGGGGCGCAAGCCCTCAACATCCCAGGCTTGAAGTGGCAAATTGTGCTTCTGTCCTAGATCCAGGACGGTCTCCAATCGGACATTTCCA
>MGNI01000064.1:1308-1504 GCA_001795115.1 Chloroflexi bacterium RBG_16_48_8
ATCAGTGGGTACTGCTGATCTATCATTCCAACAACCTCTTCTTCGAACCACTACCGAAAGATAACTCTTCCAGAATTTATAGCATAAACCCCAAACCTGCCACTAGGTGATTGGCCGGAAGTAATTTGACAAACAGCGAACGTAAAACCTAGCCAATCACTTAAGCAAACCGCCATTAAGGCACCTCATTTTATCA
>MGNI01000064.1:1543-4324 GCA_001795115.1 Chloroflexi bacterium RBG_16_48_8
CGTATCAGCACTGGCTGCATGGCTTTAGGATTGTTATATTCCACTCAATCCGAAGAATCACCGAATTCTCAATGCTACAAGAAATTGAAAAGCCATGCGCACGGGCAGCATGGCTCAACAACTATCCATACCTTAGAACAAAATACGGAAGCACAGCGTTTTTGTACTCGACTATGTCACAGGTAACTCAATAATAAAGGTCATCCCTTCCCCAGGTCTACTCTCAGCCCGTATTTGACCCCCATGGCGTTCGACAATTGATTTTGCAATTGCCAGACCCAACCCCGAGCCTCCTTCATCTCTTTGGCGAGATTTGTCAACCCGGTAGAAACGATTGAAGATATGAGATAGCTCACTTGGTTCCACTCCAGGACCATTATCCTGAACAAAAAGCGTTACCCCACGCGATGAACTTCCAGCGCGGAGGATGATCTGTCCTCCAATGGGAGTGTAGCGAAGGGCATTATCCAGCAAATTCCCCAAGACCTGTGCCATGCGGTCTGGGTCCACCTCGATATCTGGCAATCTCGATTCAAGTTCGAGATCCATTGTGATCTCTCGCTGTTTAGCCCGAGGGAATTGAGCTGCAGCCGCTTGTCGCAACATTTCGTCCGGGCTGACCATACAAAGCGTCAATCCTAACTCACCAGTCTCCGCCAAGGAGAGCGTACGGAGGTCCTCCACCATGGTGCTCAGGCGCATGGTCTCATCATGGATAATTTGGAAGGTCTCTTCAGAATCCGGTAAAACGCCATCTTTAATCCCCTCCGTATGTGCCAGAATCACGCTAAGGGGGGTTCTCAACTCATGAGCAATATCCGCTGTCATTTGTTGGCGGATATCACGGGCGCGTGCCAGATTGTCGTTCATTTGATTGAAGGCTTCTGCCAGTTGACCTAATTCAGCTTTAGATCGAACCGGCACTTGCTGTTCGAGATCACCAGCTGCAACGGCCTGTGTGGCTGCTGTTAACTCACGCAAAGGTTTCGTCAGAGTCCGTGCCAGCACAATACCCAGGAGTAACGCAACGCCTGCTGCCCCAAGAGCACCGAGAAGGAGAACCTGGTTAACCCTGCCCAAGAATTCTTCACCAGAGGCGCTAACCGCCAAGGCATCTTGTCCAGCGATGAGCCTTCCAACTTCTTCACCCTCCACTTCGATCGGAATGGCCTTGTTAAATGTTTGCTGGTGAACTTCTTCTCCAACCATAAATCCCTGCCCAGGTATGATGACTTTCCCATTCTCATCAAGCAGAATGATGGGACCCGCCATCCTGGGCCATCCGCGCATACCGGGTCCCCCACCAGGGTTGAATCTGATAACATCTTCAGCCACACCCTCCCATCCTCCCGACGTTGAATAGTACACTGCCATCTGCTCCAAGAGAGCCTCTTGCCAACGCTCAAACTCCAAATTACCGAATTCTCTCTCTGTCCCACTCCAGGCAAAGAGAGCAATGAAGACTGTGCCTATCAATCCGACAGCTAAAAAGGCCAGCAGGAGCTTGATCGTAATGGATCGCATCGAATTCTATTCCCTGGAGAAGCGATAACCTACACCATAAACCGTTTCGACATAACATGGGGAGCGCGGGTCTTCTTCAATTTTTGCACGAAGGTTCTTAATATGGACATCGATTGTCCGCTCGTACCCTTCGAATGCGATCCCTTGAAGTCGATCTAAAAGATCAAGTCGAGAGAAAGCCCTTCCGGGTGATGACATCAAGGTGGCTAAGAGATCAAATTCTGAGGGGGTCAAATCGATAAACTGATCCTCCACTTTGACTGTATGACTGTCACGATCGAGCGTAATATGGCCTACTCGAAGAATCTCTGCTATTGGTTCTGTTTTTCCTACACGCCGCAATACTGCCCGTATACGGGCGATCAGCTCACGAGGTTTGAAGGGCTTGGTAACATAATCATCTGCTCCGAGCTCTAATCCGATCACCTTCTCATCATCAGCCACCCTCGCGGTTAACATAATGACGGGGGTATCCCGTTCCTTACGGTGAAGCCTGAGGAACTCATATCCGTCCATCTCTGACATCATGATGTCAAGAATGATGAGATCTGGCTTTTCCTGGCGGGCGACATGGATCGCTTCACGACCATTCAAGGCCATAACCACCCGGAAACCTTCTTGCTCCAGGTAAGCCTTCACAACAGATACTAATCGCTGCTCATCATCCACAACCAAGATCGTTTTCACCATGGAACCCTCATCAATTTCTAGCCTTCTCGCTTGAGTGTACCGTGAACTTGTCTCCTTTTTTGATGTAAACAAAGTTCAATGCACGGCCAAATACTACTTTACTCAGAAAATATGAAGAATTTATTAATCCATTGTGTAGGTATCATATAGAAAACTACACAAGTCAAGGTCACCAACCCTACTCCATTTTCCCTTCAAGGTATTGAATCAATGGGTCGATCAAGAACAGGTATGCTCTATTCCTGAAAATAGTCCGATCCCCTCTCTCCGCTTGAAGCGTCGCGATCTGATCTGGATCCAGATCCTGGCCAAAGCCCTGTCCCTCTATGATCACACCTCCTTGTCCTTCTCTTCCCTGGAATCCGCCTCCGGGAAATCCACCTTCAGGTCCTCCCTCAATAATGACGCCGCCTTCAGGAATTTCACCCGGTTGAAACCCTTCTGGTAGGTCCTGGCCTTGAAATCTTTGTCCACCAGCCCCCGGGAAACCTTCTCCAGAATCCAAACCCAGCTCCTCCATAATGCTGGCCATATCTCCCTGTGCCAGGTCCATGGTATCAATCGCCT
>MGNI01000064.1:4356-7161 GCA_001795115.1 Chloroflexi bacterium RBG_16_48_8
TGGTCAATCACGGCCTCGATCTCTTCTTCTGCTGCTGTATCACTTGTGGACAAGGATTGAAGAGCTTTCCAGAGCGTGAGAAGCTCCGAGGCTTGATCAGCTGTCACTTCGAGATCCGTCCCTTCTAATTTAAATGTTCCCATGATCAATTGCATTTCTAGCGGCAGCGCATTTTCGCCCATTCCCGCAGAAGTTGTCGTCTCATCTTCTTGTGTATTCCCTTCTCCTCCACCGCAAGCTACCAATCCGAGAACAATCATCAAACACAGAAACGCAAGTGCAAATTTTCTCATTTGAAATCATCTCCATTCGTGGATTTAAAACGTAATGCGTAAAACGTAACAAACCCTAGGGAACAAGTGAATAATTGATAAGTAATAAGGAATTGGGTATCAGGTATCAGTAAAGTACTTCCTAGTTCGACGCTGTGCATACTACTCCTCACTCATTATGTTTTACATGTTACTCATTACTTTTCACTTTCCGTTTCACTTTCCACTTTACGCATTACGTTTTACTCGTTACTCATTACTCATTACTTTCCACTATTCATGCCTCAACGCCTCAATCGGATCCAATTGGGCCGCTTTGTTGGCCGGGTAGAAACCAAAGAAGATTCCTACCAGCGCAGCCGAACAAAAAGCCAGCACAATGGATGTTGACACGACAACCGTACGCATTTCACTTATCTCCCCAAAGATCCACGATCCCGCAATTCCCACCAAGACCCCGATTAACCCTCCAACTAAACTCAGCAACAAAGCTTCTGTGAGGAACTGCCATCGGATGTCGCTAGGGGTTGCGCCTATGGATTGACGAATGCCAATTTCGCGCGTTCTCTCGGTTACACTGACCATCATGATGTTCATAATGCCAATGCCTCCCACAATCAGTGAAACGCCCGCGACCCATGCCAGTAAATTGCGAAATGCGGCTGTGGTCGACTCCTGAGTCTGGATGATATCCTGCTGGGTCGTCACGCTGAAATCAGCCTCCTCCAGGGAGACCTCATGCCTTTTGGCGAGCAAGAAGGAGATTTGCTGAATGATATTCTCCATCTCATCCAGGTCCTCGATCTTGACATAAATCACCCGCACTCGATTCCCCATGAAACGGGCAAACATGGAGGGTGTGAATTTCTGGAAGACGACCGTGATGGGGGTATAGAGCTGGGCGTCAAAATCGACGCCACTCACCATTCCACGTTCATTGAATACGCCGATGACGGTTAGCTTCGTGTCCCCCGCAGTGACAGTCTGACCAATCGGATCCCCCTCCCCGAAAAGCTCTTGTGCCAGGTCAAAGCCCAGGACGGCCACCTTCTGTGTGTGGTCTAACTCGCGCTGATTGAAGTAGCGCCCATCCTTGATCTCCATATCCCTTACGGAAGGAAAACCCGGGGTGCTCCCTAAGATCGTCACACCATCCAGCACAACAGCACCTGCTTTGACAGTCTCGGATGAGGATTGTTCTACAACCACTGCAGAAACACCATTGATTTCCTCCGCGATCGCAGTAGCATCATCGAAGACCAAGCCCCCCTCTTCTCCACCTCCACTTATCGTAATTGGACCCATCCGAGCCCCGGCTCGAATGAAGTTTGTCGTTACATAAACCAGATTAGATCCCAGGCCGGTAATTTGCTCTTCAATGGACGCCTCTGTGCCGGCGCTGATGGAGATCATGATAATCACAGACGCCACACCAATGATGATACCCAACATAGTCAGAAGCGAGCGCATCTTGTTCTTGGTAATGCTCTCCCATGCCAACCGTAGAAATTCAATGAGATTCATGACTCACCTTTTCAAACGCTGACGAATTAGATCCCGAACCGTTATGGATTACCTTCTCGACCCGACCATCGACGAGATGAATGGTACGCTGCGTATGGGCAGCGATCTCGTGGTCATGCGTGACCATTACGATCGTCCGTCCGTCTTGGTTAAGCTTGTGGAGCAATTGCATGACCTCTTCACCTGATTGCGAGTCCATGTTCCCTGTTGGCTCATCCGCCAAGACAAGGACGGGATCATTCACTAAAGCTCGCGCGATAGCCACACGCTGTTGCTGTCCGCCCGATAACTCCTGCGGTTGATGAGCCATCCGGTCTCCCAACCCAACCGCCTTGAGCACCTCTGCAGCAATCTCCTGTTGCATATTCGTATTACGTTTCTGTTCCCGGTTATAAAGCAGAGGTGCCATGACGTTCTTAAGGGCTGAAGTGCGCGGCAGTAAATTATAAGATTGGAAGACGAAACCAATCATCCGGTTTCGAATCCCAGCCAACTGGGCTCGATCCATCTCACTTACATCCACACCATCGAGAATGTAGCGCCCCTCCGTGGGTTGGTCCAGGCAACCCAAGATGTTCATCAGGGTGCTTTTACCGGAACCAGAGGGGCCCATCACAGCCACAAACTCTCCCTTTTGAATAGAAATACTCACTCCATCCAGCGCTATCACATGGACCTCGCCCATGCCGTAGATCTTCTTCACATCCTCTGTTTGAATGAGCACTTGTACAGCCATCACTCTGTCTCCACAATCCCAGTGCTCACAACCTCGCCAGCCTCCAAACCCGACTTGATCTCAGCAAAGGTGACATCCATCAACCCTACCTCCACCGACCGAAGTTTCAACTCGCCATCGCTATCCTGAACGAAGACTGCGTATTCACCAGGGGATAATTCGCGCAGCGCCTCAACGGGGACCAAAACCACATCTTCCGCTCGTCCTGAGACAACGTCAATGGAGGCGTTCATCCCGATCAGCAATCGATCAGCTTCCAAGGTTGAATCTTCA
>MGNI01000064.1:7167-10077 GCA_001795115.1 Chloroflexi bacterium RBG_16_48_8
ACGGCATAACCCCGTATGGCCGATACCATCCCCGATCGGTACAAGCTCGGATCCACCTGGGTGACATGACCCGTGAAGACCTGGTCCGGAAGGGCATCGAAGATCACCTCCACCTCGTAACCCACATCGATGCTTCCCATGTCCGTTTCATCTAGAAAGATCTCCAGGTAGAGCTGGCTCAGATCCGCCATTGTGATGAAGGTGCCACTGACGTTCTGTCCGACTTCTGCCGTCACCGTCAGGATGGTGCCCCCGACTGGTGCTGAAATGATAGATTCGTCCATGTGGCTTTGAGACACCGCCAGCTTGGTTTCAGCATTAACCAACTCAAGCTCCGCCTTAGCCACCTCATCTGGATCTGTTCCGTCTTTGACTCGTTCATAGTTGCGTTCAGCCTGAGCCAAGCGAGCCATCGCCAAGGCCACATCTGCGTCAAGAAGAGCTTGTTGTGTTTCTGTTGGATGTCCAAGATACCAGTTTAAGTTCCTGAGTGCCGAGTCATAATTTTTCTGTGCTGAAGCCAACCTTGTTGTAGCCATGGCCCTACCTGGGTCGTCCTTGGGTCTGCCATAGTAGAGGTTATATTCTTCACGTGCGGCCTCCAGCCTTTGTTCCGCCAACACTAATTCCGCTTTGGCAGCATCGATGGTAGATCGGCTGGCGCGGTTGCCCTCCTGCTGCACATTCCAGGTGTATTCGGCCGCATCGAGAGCCTCCTTTGCTTCAGCCAGCTCGAGCTGGGCTTGAGCAGCCACCATGTCAGCATTAGCATAAAGATCCTCCAGGGCATTCTGTGCATTGTTGATAGCCAGTTGATCCGAAGCAACAGCAGCCTCCAGTTGCTCGCGATCCGCCTGAACCGCAAGCACATCCCCCGCCTGCACTTCGTCACCGGCCTGGACATATAACTCAGCCACTGTACCGCTGGTCCCGAAGCCAAGTTCGATCTCCTCACCAACAATCAAAGTACCAGAGCCACTGGCGTAGAGGATGAGATCACCCTGTCTTACTCGGGAAGTCTGTACTGTCGACACCTCCGCAACCTCTTCCGGCTGGTAAAAAAATTTGTAATACGCATATCCGCCCCCAGCGAGTATGAGAATCACAAGCAGCACAACAAGCAAAGTCTTTCTCGACAACATGTTGTTTTCTCCAAGTTTCGCAGATTGTTTTTTACTAGAATAATTTATCGTTTATTTGTAAAAAGGTTATGCAGAACTTATGTGTAAATTGTGTAGATCGCTCACGAAATGTGTGACCCTGTAGAGGAAGTATTGCATAGCGACGATTTAGGCGCTTCCAGGTGTTACCCGTCATTCATGCCCTCTGCGACCAATTCCGATAAGGTAACAACACGATATCCTCGCTTCTGCAGTTCGGGCAGGATGGTCTCAAGTGCTTCAGCAGTTCGTCCTCCTCGGTCACCATAATCATGCAACACGATAACTGCCCCAGGATTCACCTTCCAGAGAATATACCTCTTGATAAACCACGAGGAGCCTAGCTGAGGGTCAAAAGGATAGACCGAGCCAAGAGCGCAGTGGTACCCATGCTCCTCGATGATCTCCAGCATTCCGTTGTCATACCAACCTGAACCCGGTCGAAACCAGCGGGTTTCCCCATATTCAGAAAGCACTTCATCGGCTTGTAAAAGTTGCCTTTCAAATTCGACCAGACCGAGTCGAATACTGGGCTCATCATAGAGAAGGTGATTGGCGATTTCGTGCTCCTCCGTTACCATTCTCTTGATGAGTTCTTCATTACCGGGAATGCGGCTCGTAATCAGAAAAAAGGTCGCGTGAGCATCATAGCGCTTGAGAACGTCCAGGATTTTGGGCGTTTTCGAGGGGTCTGGACCATCATCAATCGTTAGGGCAACAACAAATTCTTCGGTGTCGATGGAATACAGCACGGATGGAGAACGCTTCTTCAATCGAGCCACCACCCATTCGGGTTCTAAAAAAACCAGAACACCGATCAGAAGGAGGAATAAGACGACCGACCCAAGGATGATAGCCACGCGTAGTGACATCGTTTCATTCGACTTATTTGGTTTCCTTGAATTGTACAATTCTTGCATTGGTTTTGCACATTCACATATCACCAGGGGCGCAATTCTAAGAAAGGATGCAAGATAACAGTCAGCGGGCGGGGAGAAAGGTTTGTGGGCTAGAATGGTCTGTATTGCTATTCGACCAGCATTCTGCGCAGCACTTTTCCAACAAAAGATTTGGGCAGCTCTGCTCGAAACTCAATATCCCATGGAACGGCGTATTCCTCCAGGCGTTTACGACAAAGTTCCATCAGCTCATCCTTGGAAAGCGAGGTTCCTGGCCTGGGCACAACAAAGGCCTTGACCTTCTGTCCCCCACCTTCGGCAGAAACACCCACAACTGCTGCCTCCATCACTTTGGTATTCTCATAGAGCACTTCCTCGACGTCGCGAGGATATACACTATATTCACCTGCCATGATGGTATCGCGTTTGCGGCTGATGATCTTAAAAAAGCCATCCTCATCCATCACAGCCACATCCCCTGTGAATAACCATCTATCATGCAAAACAGATTCCGACGGGCCCCCCTCTTCCTCCAAGTAGCCTCGCATGATTTGAGGCCCCTTAACCAGTAATTCACCAATTCTTCCGGGTTGTAAATCTTCACCTGTTATCAGATCCACAATCTTAGCATCCGTATTGGGAATGGGTATCCCAATGGATCCAATGACCCTGGCTGGTTCGAAGGGATTGGCATGGGTCACAGGAGAGGCCTCCGTTAATCCATACCCTTCCACCAGTCGACCGCGTGTAAGCTTTTCAAATTTCTCCTGCACCTCAATGGGAAGCGGTGCCGCACCGCTGATACAAGCCTTGATGGAGGAGAGACCATATGAACGAACATCGGCGGCATT
>MGNI01000064.1:10096-12402 GCA_001795115.1 Chloroflexi bacterium RBG_16_48_8
GAAGGGACGCCTGGAAAAATGGTGGGTCTATACTTCTTAATATGAGCAAGAACCTGCTCCAACTCAAAAACAGGCAGCAGCACGATGGTCGCACCCATTGCAATGGGAATATTCATGGCTGTCGTCATGCCATAACTATGTGTCAGCGGGATAACCGATAGAAAGGTTTCTGCTCCAGAGTGAAGGTCAGGAATCCAATGTCTGGTTTGAAGAGCATTAGCAACCAAATTCGCATGAGTCAAGAGAACCCCTTTGGGTTTGTCAGTCGTCCCACTGGTATAAAGGATGGCAGCCAGATCCTCGGAGTCCACTTCAACATCAGGTGGCTCACGAGCCGCATCCATCATGATCTGATCCATCAAGATTCCTGCCTGTTCGGGTTCATCCTTACGGCTGAGACCTGCCGTTTCCCAACGCGCCAACAATTGACGGTAAACACGAGATGAGACCGCATTTTGAATATCTGCCAGGATAATTTTAACAGTAGTCTGTGCTTGAACCAGCTTGGCCAGATGTGAAAAGGCTCCCAGTGTAACAAGAACCTCCACTCCGGCTTGGCGAATTTGCTGAAGGATTTGCTGCCCATCCGCTTCTGGATTGGGGAGCACCACCACACCACCGATTTTCAACGTTGCATAGTATGCAATGATCAACTGCGGCATGTTGGGCAGGACCACCATCACGCGCTCCCCTGGCTCAATACCCAGACCGTGTAAAGCGTGTGCGAACTGGTTTACCCTGCGATCGAGCTGCTGATAGGTCAATTCTGAACCATAGAACACTGTTGCGGTCCTTTTAGGGAACCAATCTGCTGCGGTTTCTAAAAATTTGTAAAGCGGCTGTCGAGGAATGGGAATCGTTTGGGGTGTATGTTTACTGTAGCTGCGCAGCCAGGGTCGCTCAATACCCGAAACGGGCTTCTTCACGCCCTCCCGCCAGGATAGACGAGGCTTTTCTTCCTCCTCACAGATGAATCTTTCGATAGCCCGATTAACAGCCTGATGTCGCTCAAGCTGAACCTTATGCTTGGATGCACCCACATCAATCACTTCAACGCCACGAACGTTCTCGGCTACACCTTCAAAGACATGGCGGCGGAAATAGCGATCCCGCTCTCCAGTTATAACAAGGGTTGGTGTTTTGATCTCCTGCAGCTTATCCCAACCCTTCCACTTCCGCATGTTGTTGAGCATCATGCGCTTCATCACATGAACCTCAGCGTTCCACCGAGGACGGAAACGCCACCAAGGTCGAAAGGCAGCTGTGGGAACCCTCGAAAGAAGGGATGTCGCTCGCGGTAGTGGATACTCGCCTGCAGTTGATATGAGGATCAGCTTCTCCAGCCTCTCTGGATAGGTGGTGGCATATTCAACGCAGATCGAACCGCCAAAGGAATGCCCGACAAGGATGAATTTTTCGGGGAAGTCAAGTGCCATGGTGATCGTATCAATGTCTTCCACCAATTCCTGCATGGTGTATTGCGTAAAGGGGGCGTCACTTTGACCATGGCCGCGCAGATCTGGGGTAACAACACGACAGTCTTTGGCAAAATGATTGATCTGATACTCCCATGTCTCAGCACATCCCGCATAGCCATGGACAAATAGAATAGTCCGTAGAGCAGCTTCCGGCCAGATATCGATCACGCTTAAGCATACATCGGCAAGACCAGAGATCGGTACCTCAAACCGATAGAGGTCGAAATCCAATTGGATATCGCTTCTTTTGATGCCCCTCAATTTTTTCTTCATCTTTCTTCCTTTGGCAAAACTTGTGATGGAAGAGGCAGATCAGGCCCCGGACGGAGAGAGCCTATGATGATCGATGTGCCCCGCAACTCTTCTGCCAGCGATTCGGTGAAATAGTTCAGGCCATACTTCGTCATCCCATAGATTGTTAACCCCGCATGTTTGCGACCGTCACTGCCCATTCCTTCCATATTGTAAATACTTCCAAAGCCTTGATCGAGCATCCCGCGCACAGCGATCATCGACCCGTAAACAGCTCCAAGGAGTGTGATTTGGACCACGTTCTCAACTTGTTCTGTTGTCAGTTTCCAAACCTCATTCGTCATATGAGAGATTCCGGCATTATTGATCCAAATGTCTACCCTTCCGAAGCGATCTACCGCTGCATCCCATAAGGATTGGATTGCCAGGGGATCTCTCACATCACATGGCTTACCGAGCAACCTCTCATGACCAACCTTATCCGACAGTTGACCAACCGCATCATCCGTGCTTTCCTAACTGCTTCCACTTACAACGACGGCACAGCCCAGATCGAACAACGCATTAGCTAACCCG
>MGNI01000065.1:0-4962 GCA_001795115.1 Chloroflexi bacterium RBG_16_48_8
GAACATTGACTTGCTCGTTCATCCGGCCTCTCTCCCAAATTGATTTTCACTGAAGAGATGCACGGTTCGTGCCAAACTGACGTTGTAATACTAGAAGTGCATCCAATATCTCTGAACGTACAACACCAAGGTTTTCGAGCAGATCCTCTCTCGACATTGGGTTTCTAAGGCATTCAAGCAAACCCGATTGCACATCCGCATAGAGGAAATGCAGTCTTACAAAGGATGGTAGGTCACGCATAATAAAGCTTGCCATGGCAAGTGGATTCTGAGACCAAATGGCTCTGACAGTTTTCACAAGATTCACCCATCACCTCCCTCAACACTCCAATTGGTATTGCCTTCCAGTTAAAGCTATTGAAGCAACATCGGGTAGATGCTACCAGCCCAGGAGCGAATGGCGTCCCAATCCCGGTGATCGCCCTCCTCCCACACACCGAGAGCGACACTCAAACGAAATTTGAGCCTATCACCAAACGACGGCACTTTGCTGATGTCCAATGCTCCAGCAAAGAAGCCCTCGCTCACCGGTTCCACCAGCTGGCGTACTGGCTCCAACCAGTTCGTTACCTCTTCGCGATATTTTTGATTGGCAATGGTCAGAGTCATACACACTAAAAAAGCAGCGAAGGGCTTTTGAGCCAATACCGCCTGATGAGACTGTATGAATTGTATGGCCTCTGGCAACCATCGCTTCCCTTGGATGGCGCTTCCAGCCACCACAGCCCGGTATGGCGTGAGGTCCATGACCTCTTTCATGGGTCGCACCTCTACCTGCGCTCCACTTTCAACCAAAGTCTTACCGATTGCTTCAGCTACGCCAATGGTAGAGCCGGTCCGGCTGGCATAGGCCACGAGGATCACATTCGACATTGTCATTTCCCCTTTGGTAATTTCTGAATGGTTCATGGAAGACAGGAAAGTATCGAGCATCGTTCTTCAATTCTGGTTTACCTCAACTTTTGGGATGCTCCGCCCTAGCTGGAGGAGTCTTCGACCAAGCAGGATGAACCATATCGGATAAAGAGGACCCGCAATGGCCATAAGGATATCCGCCGGATTCCCTGGCAAAAATAGGTTAATCATGATCCGGGATAAATCGAGCCCATTTGCCAGGATTCCTGCGCAAGCGGTTAATTTATTGAAGGTCCCGTATTGCAGCATAACAACTGAGATCAACAGGGAACCTATCAGGAGGAAGTTCGCCATAAAACCACCCGTGCTATTCCACATATTCGAAGCCAGTATCGCCTCCCCCGCTGCCAAGAGTTGAGATCTCAGTATGTCTATTGTCGCAACCGCATACTGGTCGCTGAGGTAAACCATGGAGAAAGCCGAATGTGTTGAAAACCAGAATGTTAATCCTACGAAAGCCAGAGCTGTAGCGAGGACTGAGTAAGCCCCATTGGCTTGTCTTAGGGCGGCATAACGACCTATAAACACAAGGTAATAAAGAGCCATGCTGACATGGATGGAATATCCAGTCGCAAGAGTTCAACGAGCCGGACGCTCTGTAATAGTGTGAAAGATTCGCTTGCAGTGCCTGGCTCCCCACCTAGGGTGATGACTACGATCATTGTGATGATGGCACATGCGACCATGATCAACGCAGCCACTCCGCCAATTCTGCAGAGGCTCTTCCAACCGGGATCTATCGTCTCAGCATCCGTATCATGAATGAGTTCCAATTGAGACATTTTACCTCTGGCAATCGATGCTTAATCTTTCACAGTTTACAACTCAAGAATATAGGATAAAGTTACGATGGTTGGGGAACATGTATTTACCGAGACGCCTTAACTGTAAGAGCCTTTGACTAATCAGGATCCACCATAGGACCCACAGCACACCGCTCATGGGGTTGAGGTGGTCAGTTAAGGATGGTGCCAAGATCATACTAATGTCATCAGCAATTGTGAAGGCACTCGCCAGGCTGCTGGGCAACGCCTGGTTGGTGTGGTTCAGGCCATGCGACCTTGCCTGGCTGGAAGTGGCGAAATTGCCGGAAAATGCTGAACAAGAAATCCTGACTTTTATAGACTTTAAAATCGAGCCTTGAGCCGGAACCCTTTTGGGTGGCGATTGAAGCTCCCTTCTATTTTGCTGCGGTCCAATGAGAGGTGATATTGTGACTCAGCTCGTCTCTCAAAGCCTATCTAAATTTACAGCGTTTGAAAAGATGATTGGACTGCAATAACTATATTTTAGATTGTGCCATTGGGACATAACTTCAACTAGTGCACGGAAATAGCAATAATGTTGGGATGGCATCAATAAAAAGCCTAAACAATGATCTCTTTTCACCCACATTTTAACCAGAAACCCCTTTTTGCGGTGCAATCAAAGATGTAAAACCTACTAAAATGCCTGGTTTACCGAGCAAATTCTTTCACCACTTCTTACGAGAAAAGAAAACGACCAGTAAAGATCCACCCAGGACCAGTCCGATCGATATTGCCCAGATTGCAATGGTTTCTGCATTTACCGAGGAGGATTCCACTTCGGGAGCTTGACTGCTAAGGGTCTCGGTAGGAAGCACGGTAGGGGTTGGCGTGGACAGGACTACGGTTGAAGTTGGAATTGGAGGAGTCGTTGCTAGGCCTGGGGATGGTGTTTCCGTTACAGGCGAGGTCACCTGCAATAGAAGTTTTTGCTCAGGCTGTAGAATAGAAGCTTCCCTTAGCCCGTTCCAGGCCATGAGATCTGTCACACTCACATCGTAAAGCTCTGCGATCCAGGAAAGATTTTCGTCCATTTTGACGATATGATAGTACTTACCGTCGCTTGCAGGTGTCAGTTTTTCGATGGGGGTCAGGGGACGTGGGGTCGGGCTGGGGGTCACCCTTCCCGGGTCGATCACCAATTTCTGGCCGATCTGCAGGGGCCAATCTGCCTGGATACCGTTCAGGGTTAGGATGGTCCCGATCGAAATCCCATATGCCTGGGCAATTGTAATGAGAGTCTGATATTCCTGAACAGCATGGACGATCTTTCCGTCAGGATCAGGCGTGCTGATCTGGATCCTACCAACCGGCGTGGGCGTGCTATAGCCTTCCGTGTTGGGGCCAGGGATGAACAGGCGCTGGCCGATTTGCAGTTTCGAGTCCTTGGATAGGTTATTCCAGGTCTCCAGGTCTTTAATGATGATTTTATACGCTATGGCGATCGCCCACAGGGATTGTCCGGCTTCGACCACATGGTACACCCGGTCCTCTCGATCCGGGGTTGCAATTTTCACCGGGACGATCCACTGGGAAAGCCCGCCATCATTACTGCTGCCGCCAGGGGACTTATATTCCCCGCAGGATTTTGCAGCGGTATACGCGGCTTGCAAAACGTAGTAGTTCCGGCCATTGGAGGCTCTGGCGACCCCCGCGCCGATATTGCAGTAAGCCGGGTTGACGGCCGGGATCATATGCGAAGCGTCTGACCAGATCACCATGATCTCGTCAATGGAGAGATTTCCCACGGCAAAATTCTCAGTCGCCCAGACGGTAGATCCTCCACCGTAACCGGCAGCAGCCAGCCGACCCGAAACATTGCCAATGTGCCAGGACATCTGGTTAGCCGCCATGGTCTCAGCCGTGGACTGGGCGACAGCGTTGATAATGGAGTCCTCCATCAGCGCCGGCAGCCCGTAGGATACACGCAAAGTATTCATGGCGATGATCAGGTCGTACGCTGTGACTTCAACGGACGGCGCAAGTCCGGCCAGGGATTGGGCGGTTTGTACAACGGCTGCAATGTTCAGGATGCCGATCAGCAGAAGGAAGTTGAAAAGCCATCGGATAGGAATTCTTTGTCCCATGGGGCAATTATAACGGCTGAAAATGAATCGAAATCTCGAAAAGAAAGCTCGATCTTTGTACTTAGAGATCCTCTTTGAAATTCCTATTCGATATTACCTTCTCAATCACTTTGTAAAATAGTACAGCCAGGCTGGCCGACGCAATCATGATAGGGCTCCCATCCCCTTAGAGAGGATGAAGGTTGGAGCTCCCCAACAATGCCATAGAGATTCCCCGAGATAAATGCGATAGCAGTACAATGAGAATCTTGATATTGCTCATCTCACCAAAGAGATGCGATCCAAACAACCATCCCAACATACTCCCAAAGATGACGATCAAACTCCCAGTAATCGAGGGAATATCGCCAGTAACCATCGTACGAACAATCCATGAGAAATAAGCCCCAGAGACGATCCCCAAAACCCTGATATTGAACCGTCGAAGGAAACCTGTCATCCCGACACTGAGGCCGATAATTGCTAGGATCAGAGTAATGGAAGCCCAGACATCATGATCCGCATCAAAAATTCGTTGAGGTTTCTGACGAGAAAGTATATCTTGCTAATGGCGTTGAGAAATGCAACGGCGGATGGGATTTTGCATTGGTTCTCTTCACGTGCTGAAGAACGAAGTCATTCTGAAAGACTTCCAGGCTTTAGCTGAAAGTCCTTCTACCGGCGTCTATTCTATCGATTTGCTTGCCACTACACTAACAATAGACAGGTTCCCTTTCCTGAGGCATCCAATGATAAAGAACAAGGTTTGAATGAAAAAGGGCGACACAACTCTGCCGCCCATTTTCCGAATCATGTGTTATAAAAATTTTCAGCAACCGGGATCGTTTTTATTCTTCCCCTTACAAGCTGGAGGACCATTCCCTTGGCTATTCTCCTGGCCTTCGTCGCCGGGATCGTTTTTATTCTCCTCCTCACTGGTTGGAGGAGCCTCCCCTTGACTACTCTCCTGGCTTTCGTCTCCGGGATTTTCCAAGGCTTCCTGGAGATCCTTCCATTTCATCTCATCAACGTGCATGTTCACGGCTTCCATCAGCGCATCAAAAGTTCCACCGACCTCCATCACCATCCCGCAGAGTTTTTTGATGGAACCCTGGCTTATACCGCTTTCCATCAGCGCCTGTAACTGCTCCGGTGACTCCACAATGGGACAACCA
>MGNI01000065.1:4971-5225 GCA_001795115.1 Chloroflexi bacterium RBG_16_48_8
TGCTCGACCTGAGCCGGGATGTCTCTACCGGAAACGATCATCCCCAAGTTGTAACCTTTCAAACCCGAGGAGCCTACGACCGCCTTCAAGACATTGCCCCACCCGCCCTCTGTCTCCAACAGATCCAGGATGGCGCTAACGGGCTCACCGCTCAACATCGATGCGAAGTAGACCTTGGCGATGTTGCCATAGCCCATCAACCGTATGGAACGAAGGTCCAGGATGTCCAGGATCGGCAAGTCGAAGAAATCGGA
>MGNI01000065.1:5259-5587 GCA_001795115.1 Chloroflexi bacterium RBG_16_48_8
TCTGAGACGAAGTCCCCAAAATTTACATCCTCAAGGATCTCTCCCGCCAACAATGATACATTTACATCATGCGGTGTGGTGCTGTAATAGCCTTCGGGATCTTCCTCCCGAAGAGAATAGTTCCCTGCTAATAGCTCAGCAAAGAAATAGTGCCCATCCCCGTCCGTGGTGAAACTGTCCAATAACGTGACCTCCGAATCCTTTAGCAGGATGGTTACATCAGCCAACCCCGCTTCTCCTGAATCCAAAACTCGATTTCGATTGATATCGTTATAAACTATGCCGGAGATCGTGCCCAGGCCATCCACCGGCACATCACCGAAATCAA
>MGNI01000065.1:5613-7255 GCA_001795115.1 Chloroflexi bacterium RBG_16_48_8
AACGACCTCATTCGGCGTGGTGCTTACATAGCCTGCCAGATCCGTTTCGACTACAGAATAACTGCCTTCCGCCAGCCCTGAAAACTCGAAATACCCGCTGGAATCTGTAAAAGTTGATTCACTTACCTCCCCGGTGACCAACAGATCGATGGGAACATGCGCGATCCCCACTTCATCGGTATCGAATATGCCGTCCTGGTTCAAATCGTCGCACACCGTCCCATGGACGATATTCGGATTGTGGTCGGCAGATGCTGACAGGGGCAGCATCAGGAAACCAATGACAAAGAGTATGCTCAAATTCCGAAACAAATTCGAAGATATCACCCTAACCTCCTTCAATCCATATCGGTGTAGTGGAGAGATTAAAATGGGTCTGGTTAGATCATGAAATTTTCTTGGCGCCTTACCAAGAATCCAAAAGCTCCACTCATTGGGGATAACGATGAATATCTCTTCATTGTTACACCAGAATCGGAGGAAACCGTGGATTGAGATAGTACTTAAGTTCCAGATATACTACATTCTACAACCAAGGATCAGGACACAATAATCCTGGCAAAATGAAACTGAGAAACACAGCATTTAGCTATTAGAGCGAAATACGATTGCTTAACCTGAAGCAAACCACAATAATGCCGACGAATGAGATGAGACGTGTTCTCCGGTCCAGATAGGTTGCTGCACGGCTCACCACCGGTGTCCGGTGGGTCGCTTTTAAGATGCATTGAAAATCCACTGCAGGCCAGCACAAGCAGCACTGGATCGGGTTATCCGTATCAGGTTCACCATACTCAGCGCCGCGCTCGACCCTGTTTGGCGCCATTCCGCTTGCGATGAGTATTGCCTAACAGGCGGCTATTGCCGTTCGCTGGCCGACGGACGGTATTGCCACTTCCGTTGCTCTTGGGGTGGCTTTCAGGATTGAAGCTGCCATAGTTGAACTCTGGCAGCCGCCGCCGTTCCAGCCGATTACCAATCATCCTCTCGATCTCGTGCACCATCACCTCATCCTGCGGCTGAACCAGCGTGAATGCCTCACCGCTATGATGGGCGCGACCTGTGCGACCGACGCGGTGTGTATAGGCATCAGCTGTATCCGGCATGTCGTAGTTGATCACATGACCGATGCCGGCCACGTCGATACCGCGCGAAGCGACATCGGTGGCAACCAGGATATCGTATTTGTTGTTGCGGAAACCGTCGATGGCCTGCTGCCTGCGATTTTGGGTCATATTGCCCTGTAGGGCTTCCACCCGATAACCCAGTTTGTCCAAATCGCGGGCCAAGAACCGCGCCCGCCGCTTGGTGCGTGTGAAGATCAAGACCCGCCCGGTAGCCTTACGTTCCAGTATGGCCAAGAGCAGCTGTTGTTTTAGGCTGCTGGTTACGGGGTAAAGTGCATGCGAAACGGTCTTAACCGGTGCGATATCCCCGACCTGCACCGTTACCGGATCGTTCAAGATGCTGTCGGCCAGCCGGTGGATGTCGTCGGGCATGGTGGCCGAGAAGAACAGACTCTGACGCTTGCGCGGCAGCATCTTGAGGATTCGCCGGATGTCCGGCAGAAAGCCCATGTCGCACATTCGATCGGCTTCATCCAGCACCAGCACCTCAACCTGCGAGACGTCAATGCAGCCCT
>MGNI01000065.1:7297-8550 GCA_001795115.1 Chloroflexi bacterium RBG_16_48_8
GATCGACGCCGCGGCGTAAGGCATCCACTTGGTGCTTCTTGCTTACGCCTCCATAGACGGTGACACTGCGCACGCGGGTACACCGGCCAAGCTCGATCGCGAACTTGTGGGTCTGCTCGGCCAGCTCGCGGGTGGGGGCTAGGACCAGCACCCGCACGCCACGACCCGGACGAGTGATCAGACGCTGCAGGATAGGCAGCATGAAAGCCGCGGTTTTTCCGGTGCCTGTCTGAGCGATGCCGATCAAGTCGTGACCGGCCAGGATAGGCGGGATCGCTTGCAGTTGAATGGGGGTGGGCGTCTTATAACCCGCCGATTGGATGCCGGCGCGAACACGCTCATCCAGAGAGAATGTTTTGAAACTCACTGAGAGTACTCCTTAGCTATGTGGAGCCAAGTCGCACTCTCAGCCCTACATCAATAGAAAATTGGCAGCCCTATGCTGCCAATCATAGAGAAATTCGGTCGCAGGCCGATTGCCTACGATCACAAGACGGCATTATACCTCAATTCCCTGCGGTTGAGGGCCTAAGATGATTATCAGCGGCCGGCAGAATGCGTTTGATGAATCGCCTGTCGGCTTTGGCGTGTATATCCCCGGGCTGCGACTGGCTTCTGCCTCGGGGCAGATGCCGGGGGTTGCATATGGCTAACACCGAGCAAATCGAAACCTGGGGCTCAAAAAATATCTACGCCCTTTCCTTTTTGGTTCCACTTCGCACAAGCATACCTTGCTAAATCAGGACAGTTGCTACCCCTTGGGTATATTGCAAGAAAGAAGGCAATACGACCGTCAGCTGGCGGGCAGAAAGGTCTGGATCATGGTATAATAAGTTCAATCGTATAGCTGGTTTAAGGTGCACCTGTTGCCGTCAAACCCTCTTATGGGATTGACGGCATTTTCCTAGAGTGCACAACTTTAAGGAGCATAGCTGATGGAAAATAAACTGTATGTCGGAAACCTGGCCTATGATACTACCGAGGACGATTTACGTTCGCTATTCGCCGAAGCGGGAACAATAGCATCTGTGACTTTAATCAAAGATCGGGATTCGGGCCAATCCAAGGGATTTGCATTTGTAGAGATGAGCTCCCAGGCCGAGGCTCAGAAGGCCATCAGCATGTTCAACGGCCAAGCTTTGAAGGAGCGCGAGTTGACTGTAAACATCGCCCGACCGCGCAAAGAGCGCGGTGAATTCGGCGATCGGCGAGGCGGCAAGCGCCGCTATTAAAGGCTGCGTATGGGATTCGAA
>MGNI01000065.1:8573-8962 GCA_001795115.1 Chloroflexi bacterium RBG_16_48_8
AACATGGCGTAGGGCGGGTAGTCAAGCTTGAGACTCGTCAATTTGACTCGGGAACGGCACAGCTGTATTACGAAATCGCCATCCCGAACGGCACCCTATGGGTGCAGGTGGACGGATCGTCCAGCGGACTTCGCAAGATAACCTCCAAGGGCGATCTCGCCAAGTATCGCGACTTGCTAAAAAGTCGCCCGACACCTTTGACTGCGGACCATCGCCAGCGCCAGGTCGAATTAACCGACCGCTTGAGAAAAGGCTCCTTCCAAGCCAAGTGCGAAGTTGTGCGCGACTTGAGCGCACTTGGCTGGTACAAACCACTAGGCGAGGGTAATAACACGCTCTTGCGCGTTGCCCACCAGGCGCTGTATCAAGAATGGGCTGCGGCAGAGGGG
>MGNI01000065.1:8996-11626 GCA_001795115.1 Chloroflexi bacterium RBG_16_48_8
GAAACCCTGCTCCTAGAAGGGAAACATATGTACAAGGAGTAGAAATTAGAGCTGGCAAGATCTACTTCTTATCACACCTCTTTCCAACAAACTTCCCCCTAACAAACATTTGGCTGCTGCCTCGCGATAGGTTTCAGTGATTTTCCCGCCCGCCACATCCAGACATGGCATAGGGCATTCGACCCTGAAGGTGACTTGTATCGTGGGAAACTCTGAGCGGCTACCACCTCCGCTTCATAGGTCTGTCACAGGCGCGGAATGACCAAAACCTTGGAGGGATTTGGCTATTCCAGATTCAGGAAAGCTAGAGCCAGATCATCCTCCTATACGAACTGGATTGGAACTTTTCCCTGCACCTTAACGCCCGCGAGCCGGAGTGCCGTGGTCCGGTTTGGAGGAAGGGTCATGGAGAAGGACAAAACCGGGATGGGAGGAAGGTCTCCACTCTCCTATGCGAGAACCCCTTCGGTCCATCAAGTAGAGATTAAAGACAAGAGAACGGATATTTGGGATTAGAGGTTAGAGACTGGAGATTAGAGACTTGGGATCAGGGATTAGAGATTGGAGATAACAGGTCAGAGACTCGAAAATGGAGATTAGAGACTAGTCTTCAGTCACCAGTCTCTCGTCTCCATGAACTGTTCCCTGATCCCTTTTACTTATTCCTTATTACGTTTTGCGTTTCACTTTCCACTTTCTACTTCCCTCATCCAACATTCTCCCGCAGCCTCTCAGCAACAGCCTCCGCAAAGTCCGTGGTAGAAGCCCCTCCACCCATGTGGTAAGTCCGTACTTTCCCCTCCACCAACACATCCTTTACAGCCTGCAGGATCTGGGATCCAGCCTGCCGCTCCCCCAGGTAATCGAACATGAACGTAGCTGCCATAATGGCTGCGGTGGGGTTGACGATGTTTTTATCAGCGTATTTCTCTGCTGTGCCGTGGATGGGCTCAAAAAGTGCCAAGGATTCACCGATAACTCCGCTGTAGGCATACCCCAGTCCCCCGATGATACCGGCTCCAATGTCACTCAGAAGGTCGCCATTTGCGTTTTCAGTGATGACCACATCCAACCGGCCTGGGTTCCTGACAACTTCCATGCAGCAGGTATCGATGGTCAGATCCTCTGATTCGATCTGGGGATATTCCTTGGCGATCTCCTCGAACATCTCCAGCCATGCACCGTCGGTGTGGACGAGGACTTTGGCTTTGTGGGTAAAAGTGACTTTTTTCCGACCTTCTTGGATGGCGAACTTAAAAGCGAACCGAATAATCCGCTCCATGGCTTTGGTCGTACAAACCCTTAAATTGACGTGGTAGTCTCGGTCGATCCAGCCAAACCGGGAATACAGACCTTCCGTGCCCTCCCGAATGATGATGAAATCTGCATTGGGATGCAAGGCATCAGTGTTCGGCAAGGCTTGGATGGGACGAACGTTGGCGTAGAGATCATACCCTCGCCTGAACTCCCCTAAAACGGGGGAGATCCCTGAAGCGCCAAAGAGAATCGCATGGGATTGTGCGATTCCATCATGCGTCTCTTTAGGGAACTGGTCGCCATACTTCTCAATTGCGGCGTGGCTGACCAACAAATGCGCGAAATCCATGCTGAATTCCGTATGCACCTCATTCACAGCATTCACCACGATCATAGCTGCGTTGACCACATCCCTTCCAATGCCATCCCCGGGGATCACGGCAATCTTATAGTTCTTCGTCATATTCTGCCCTCGCCAACCTGATCGATTGAATTTTGTCCGTTGAATTCTTGTCTCGCCTTAGAAAATATTCTTTATTAAAGACCTCTACACAACGGTAATTTCTTGGGGGAATTTATGCAAGCATTCACTTAATCCTGTTTCTGTGACGATATAGTTGTCACACAGCTTGCCCGTACCTAATTTAGTGGAAACCGTAGGATGTGCGGCTACGTTCATCCCGGCCTGGATCTTCATCGTCTCCCCCACCTGGAAGGAAGGCCTTTCGACCAGGTCGTACCCTTGACCGTGGGCGTAAAGACGTGTCTCTGGCTCGAATCCTCGGCTCTCCATCCATTCATTGTTGGCCTTTAGAATCTCCATCGGTTCGGCGCCTGGTTTGATCAAATCCAAGGTAAATTTCTGGGCTTCTTTGGCCAGCTCATGGTGTTCCCGCGTCTCATCCCTGACGCTTCCGATACAAAAATGTCTATGCAAATGGGTGTAATAGCCGGCAGCTTCATTGGCCTCGATCAGGATTACGACTTGATCCCCATCCTGCAGTATTCGGTTCTGGGCATGGATGGAGCTGTAGCGGACCGGGTTGCCCTGAGGTGATGAGCCAATATGGATGAACTGCTGCTCGCTTCCCAACATCCTGGCCTTGTATCTGCCCCAGGCCGTCACTTCAAATTCCCGAACCCCGGGTTTAATAGCCTCAGCGCAGGCTTTCATGGCCTCATCGTGCAGATGTGCGCTGACCTTGATACGCTCAAGCTCCTCGGGACTCTTAACCGCCTTGAATTCATCGATCTCATTGGTGATATCAACGAAGGTCGCGCGGGTGAGGTGTTTCCGAATGTAGCTGGTGTACCCCGTTGACATCCTTCCCTCGTTCACAAAGGATAACCTCAGCTTTTTATAGCCCTTTAAC
>MGNI01000065.1:11687-14393 GCA_001795115.1 Chloroflexi bacterium RBG_16_48_8
TACTCAATCGTTTCTTGACCCCTCTTAGAAGCCAGGTGGAAGGTCCTGCCTTGGTAGGATCACTGGAGCCATGCCAGATGGTCGTCATCTCATCTTCAACGGGGAAGATAACACTAGCGGTATAATCATGAACCGCTGGCAGATCTGTAAACCATTTAATATATCCGCCTAGATAGTCACTTCCATTCTGGATAAGTAAAAAATCGATCTTCTTCTCTTTCATCACCTCGCGGACCAACTTCCATCTCCTTTCCAGTTCCTCTGTAGAGATGGGGGCGATCACCCTTTCATACAACATATCAGAAGCCATCGCTCAATTCCTTTCTTCTTTAAAATTTTTAGTGCTTAGTATTGGAATTTTCATATATAGTATTGGATTGTAGATGATTGTCAAATTGTCAATGGTCATATTCTACACCAAATAAAACCACCTCATTTACCAACGTTCAAGAATTTGGAGAGTGAGCGAAGGGGTGCATTTCATCGGGTGTTGCATTCTGTGCTCCCAAGGTGAGAATAGTGGTGGTGTGGGGTGGTGCAGCGCACCCGCCGCACACCACCCTCTTCCTCACCATCCATGGCAGCATATAACATCAGATAGAATATCCCCTGAGCGAAGATGATGTTTGACATTCTCACAACCCTGCAGATAATGAATGGAAAGTCGGAATTCAATTCGTTTGACACTATCTTTTTACTAATCCTTCATAGCATTCTATATTGGAAAAATAGAACTTACTCGTTGATGGGAAGATCAATCCATGGCCCGATTACATGAATTTGAAGGGAAGTCCCTCCTCGAAGGTTTTAACATACCCATTCCCCTGGGGGGACCAGCGCAGACTCCAGAAGAAGCCCTGACGATTGCCACCGAGATAGGCAAACCGGTTGTCATAAAAGCCCAGGCATGGATCACTGGTCGGGCGGGGTTGGGAGCGATCCATTTTGCAGATACACCCCAAGAAGCTGCACAAGCTACATCCAACCTCTTAGGGAAGCAGATCAAGGGTTTTATCGTCGACACCGTCCTTGTCGAGGAGAAGCTTAGCATTGAGCGCGAGTTCTATGTAGGGGTCATCATTGATGATCAGGTCAAAGCCCCGATCATGATCTTCAGCAGCATGGGGGGGACAGGAATCGAGGAGATCGCTCAACAGCACCCCGAATCGGTCTGTAAAATGGTGATCGATATCCAGAGGGGATTAACGGATTATGAAGGGCGAGATCTCGTCCGAAAAGTAGGCATCCACGGCAAGCTTCAGATGAGCTTGGGTAATCTACTGCCGAAACTCTATCAATGTGCTCGCAACAACGATGCACGCTCTGCGGAGATCAATCCTCTCGTGCTGACTTCTGAAGGCAAACTGATCGCAGCAGACTGCCGAATCACCATTGATGACTATGCCATCTATCGACATCCTGAACTGAAAATCGAGGTTTCCAGGGAGTATGATCGTCCACCAACGAATTTAGAGAAGATTGCCTGGCAGGTGGAGAAGAACGATTATCGCGGCACCTTCTACTTCATCCAGATGGAGCAAGACTTTGGACCGGGTGAGGGTGTCATCGGTTTCCACGGTGCGGGCGGCGGAGGTTCCATGATGAGCATGGACGCCGTACTCGCTCGCGGATACCGTCTGGCGAACTTCGTGGATACCAGTGGAAATCCCCCTGCCTCTAAAGTCTATCGTGCAGCAAAGATTGTCCTCTCTCAGCAGGGCATTGACGGTTATTTTGCCTCCGGATCCGGTGTGGCTTCACAGGAACAATTCCACAGCGCTCGAGGATTGGTCAAAGCCTTCATGGAGGTCCCGCTCACTGTCCCAGCAGTTATCCGTTTGGGTGGAAATGCCGAAGCACAAGCGATTGCCATCCTGAAGCGAGCTCAAAGTGAAATACCCGCGCCTGTTGAGGGATATGGCATGGACGACACACCCGAATTCTGTGCAGAGCGCCTGGACGAACTCATCAAAGAATATCGCCGACCAGAAGGATTATTTCAGGGTCGTTCTTACCCAGAACCACTTGATCCTTATCGTTTTGATACGGTTACGGGTGGGAAAGTGATCCTGGACCATGCCGCCTGTCGAGAATGTAAATCGAAGATCTGTATTGAAACCTGTGTGCCCTCCATTCTAAGTCTGAAGGATGGTGTACCCGTTTTATATATCTCCGAGGATCAAGCCAAGAAAGGTGGTTGCACCGAATGTCTGGCCTGTGAGGTGGAGTGCTATTTTGAGGGCAACCGCGGTGGTCAGGTTGTCTTACCCATCCCGGGTTTAAATTGATGAGTCCACTGAAAAAAGCCCTTCAAGTTAGAAGTGAGAGGCATATGTAGAGTGGCCTCTTCTCAGGTGGGTCATTGATGTTATTAGCCGACGGAAACGAACCGTTTCTCCTATGGAGTGAGCATGTCCATTCTCATTGATTCCACAAAACGAGTCCTGGTGCAGGGAATTACCGGGCGAGAAGGCCAGGCACGCGCACAGCTGATGAAGGAGTACGGCACCCAGGTCGTCGCTGGTGTTACTCCAAGCAAAGGTGGTCAAGAGGTGGATGGCGTACCCGTTTTCGACACTGTCCTTGAAGCTGTTGAGACCCTTGGAGCGATGGATGTAAGTGTGCTATTCATCCCAGCACCGCTGGTGAAAAGCGCTGCCTTAGAAGCCATCGCAAGCGGTATCAAGCTGCTTCTAATCGTCCCTG
>MGNI01000065.1:14426-14757 GCA_001795115.1 Chloroflexi bacterium RBG_16_48_8
GCAGAAGCTGGAGCCAGATTCGTTGGTCCAAATTCGTTGGGCGTTTTATCCCCAGGAAAAGCCATCTTGGGCATGATTGGTGGTCGCGCTGTTTCTGCACGTTCCTGGTTTTTCCCGGGACCTGTGGGCGTCGTCTCGCGCTCGGGAGGAATGACCTC
Source organism: Chloroflexi bacterium RBG_16_48_8 (assembly GCA_001795115.1). Taxonomy (GTDB): domain Bacteria; phylum Chloroflexota; class Anaerolineae; order Anaerolineales; family E44-bin32; genus MGNI01. Next base: position 14,585 of record MGNI01000065.1, read on the forward strand.
AGCAACAGCCTACTATCTCGCTCAGAAAGGTATCGGAGCCACCACTCTGGTACACGTGGGAGGAGATCCTGTCGTAGGCACACCCATACCGGATGTCGTTAAACTTTTCCAGGAGGATCCCGAAACCAAAGCTATTGTGATCTTTGGCGAAATTGGAGGCAGCCAGGAGGAGC
>MGNI01000065.1:14806-14977 GCA_001795115.1 Chloroflexi bacterium RBG_16_48_8
ATCGTTGCTTTCATTGGAGGGAAAGCGGCTAAAGGCGGCACACGCTTCAGTCATGCTGGCGCGATCATCGAGGGTCATCGAGGGACCCATGAAGGTAAAGTAACTCGTCTGCGGGAGGTTGGAGTTAAGGTTGTGGATGCCTTTAGTGAAATCCCTGAGACAACAAGAAAC
>MGNI01000065.1:15027-18617 GCA_001795115.1 Chloroflexi bacterium RBG_16_48_8
TCGATTAGAGATGTCAAACCCAATGAAATCAGGCTGCGTGGTTATCGTATTGACGACTTGATGGGGCATGTCACTTTCAGTCAAGCAGTCTATTTGGCACTCACAGGTGTCCTCCCTTCCCCTGAAGTCGCTAAGCTGCTGGACGCGATGTTGGTCTCATCTATCGACCATGGTCCAACTGCACCATCGGCATACGCAGCCCGAACCTCAGCCTCAACCGGCGCCCCACTTAACGCTGCGATCGGCGCTGGCATCCTTTCCATTAACCGCTTCCATGGTGCAGCCATCTCAGACGGAATGATGGTTCTTCTTGAGGGGATACAACGTGCGCAAGATGAGAAAAAAACCCTCGACGAGATCGCGGTTGAGATGATCGCTGAGTACGGTGCTCAGAAGAAGAGGATCGGAGGCTTGGGTCACAGGATCCACAGCGATGATCCTCGAACAGCGAAATTGTTCTCATTAGCAAAGGAATTGGGTGTGGCAGGACAGGGTGTGCAGATGATCGAAGCGCTTCATAAACACTTCCACGCTATCGGCAAGGACTTACCCATCAATGTCGACGGCGCTCTTGCGGCCATCCTGGTCGATCTGGAAATACCCCCAGAAATTGGAAACGCTTTTTTTATCATGGCACGTATCCCAGGTTTGGTTGCCCACATTTTCGAAGAACAAAGCCGTGAGCGCCCTATGCGACACATTCACCCAACAGACGTTACCTACGATGGCCCGGATCCCAGGTCCGTTTAGACTCTCCCATCAACTACTCGAAACTGAAATGACTTCGAAAGTCATTTCTTATGACGACATTCATCCTATCCAAGAGCTGTGGAGGTAAAAGATGCCCATTGAATTAATCGATATCATTCCAGAATTTTTAGCTATCCAAGATCAATCCTTGCGCGATCGAGTCTTAGCTGTTTGGAAGGACGCTTTAGAAATCGGTGGTTGGGAAATAGAGGATCTCGAAAAATTACCCTATACCCTTCTTATTGAGGACGTCGATATCACCTTCCCCGAACATGTAAGCGTGGTCTGCCGATTATGCATCGCCATGGAGGAGGTCTTGAGGCAAGCCTATGGTGATCGCTATAACATCGACTGTGACACACTCATTGCAGGCGCCCTTGTTGCGGATGTGGGGAAGCTACTCGAGTTCCGTAAGGTCGATGGAGAATATCAATGGGCCGATATGTACCAATATTTAAGACATCCCTTCACGGGTGTGGGTCTATGCTTCAAGCACGGCATTCCGGAAGCGGTGATGCACATTGTGGCCACACACTCCTGGGAGGGAGACAAGTTTAAACGACGCCCTGAATCGATCATCTTCCATCATGCGGACTTTACGGATTTTGATCTTACAAAGTCTGGGAAATGAAAGAGGACAGGGAGCAGGCATCAGTGACCTGTTACTGGAGACTAGTAACCAGTCTCTAATCTCTCATTTGAGGTGTTTCCATGGGTCAGACGTTCGTCGAGAAGGTGTTAGCCAAGAAAGCCGGTTTGGATCGTGCAGGCCCAGGTCAAATCGTAGAAGTTGCTCCCGATGTAGCTTTATCGCACGACAATGCTGCGTCGATCTACAGCACTTTCCAAAAGATGGGTGGAAAGAGGGTGGTCGATCCAAAGATGATCGTCATCATCCTGGATCATGCCACTCCTGCTCCTACAACCAAACATGCAGAGAATCATAGGATTGTCCGGGAGCTAGTTAAAGAGCAAAGCATCGATCACTTCTATGATGTTGGTCGTGGTGTATGCCATCAAGTTCTGGTGGAGGAGGGCTTGGCACTGCCCGGAGAATTGGTCTTGGGTTCCGACTCCCATACCCCTCACGCTGGTGTGATGGGGGGTTGTGGTGTAGGGATCGGTCGTGGTGAAATGGCTTCCATCTGGGCTTTGGGAACGCTCTGGCTGCGTGTGCCGGAGACTTTGAAAATCACTGTGAATGGATGCTTACCCAAGGGTGTGACCTCCAAGGACCTTGCATTAAAGCTCATCGGAGACCTGGGAGCAGATGGTGCATTGTATATGTCTGTTGAGTTGCATGGTGAAGGAATTGAGACTCTTACCATCTCGGAAAGGGCTGTTCTCCCCAACATGATGGCTGAGATGGGAGCCAAATGCAGCTACATCCCCCCCGACCAGAAAACCTTCGACTACCTCAAAGGTCGCGCTAAACGCGCCTATAAACCCGTCTACCCAGACCCAGATGCTGAATATATCCGGATAGCTGAATTCGATGCTTCCTCCATGGAACCCATGGTCGCTTGCCCCCACACCGTTGATCATGTCAGACCTTTATCTGAAGTCGCTGGCACTCCCATCAACCAGGCTTTTCTCGGCACCTGCACCAATGGTCGTTTAGAGGACCTTAAAGCTGCGGCACAGGTGATTAAGGGGCGCCAAGTGGCAAAGGGAATCCGATTCATCGTCATCCCGGCTTCATCCGAAATTTACCTCAAGGCTTTGCAGGCTGGATACATCCAAGCATTCATTGAGGCTGGCGCAGTGGTTGAGAGTCCTGGATGTGGTCCCTGTATGGGAAACCACATGGGAGTCCCAGCCATTGGTGAAGTTTCTATCAGCACTGCCAATCGCAATTTCAAAGGTCGGATGGGAACAAAAGAAAGTGAGATCTATCTGGCCAATCCGGTTGTTGTGGCTGCTTCTGCTGTAGCTGGTGAGATTATCCACCCCAAGGATTTGGGCTCATGAAAGAAAAATCGATCCTTCGCGGTCGTGTCTGGAAATATGGAGATGATGTGAATACGGATGTTATCTTTCCTGGTAAATACACGTACACTGTCAACGAACCCTCTGAAATGGCGCAGTATGCGCTCGAAGATCTTGATCCCCGCTTCGCGAAAGAAGTGAAACCAGACGATATCATCGTCGCCGGGAAGAATTGGGGCTGCGGCTCCTCGAGAGAGCAGGCTGCCATCTGTCTTAAGGAAAGCGGTGTGGGAGCCATTATTGCTAAATCATTTGGGAGGATTCATTATCGAAACTGTCTCAACGCTGCTCTTCCAGCGCTCATTTGCCCTGAAGCGGTCGACGTTATCGAGGATAAAGAGATCATCGAGATCGACCTGAAAAGGGGTGAGCTACGGTGCGCTGCTGGGTCTTTTTCCTTCCCACCCCTTCCGGAAATTGTATGGGAAATTTTCGATGCTGGAGGCCTCATACCTTATACCCGCAAGAGATTGGAATCCTCTCGTGATTGAGAAAGAAACCAATGGCAGATTCGTCTTCCATCGAAGCTGAAGGAATGAGACCATCGACTAGAAAACAGCTTTGGCAAGCGGTCTATTGGGTTTCGTACCCCTTTGGCATCCTATCCTTTGTACTGCCAATTTATGGCAAGGAATTAGGTGCCTCTGCCCTGGAAATTGGTGGTTTCTTCTCAGCCTTCTCCCTGATCCCTGTCATTGTTCGTCCATTTCTCGGTCGGGCACTCGATCGCTGGGGTCGAAGACCCTTTCTCCTCCTCGGACTGCTGGGCTATCTTTTCTCCATGATCGTGTTCTGCTTTGCGAACTCCGTTCTAATGCTAACGGCAGCTCGTTTTATCCAAGGACTTGGAG
>MGNI01000065.1:18668-19542 GCA_001795115.1 Chloroflexi bacterium RBG_16_48_8
TGGCATCATCGATGAAGCTGCCAACAGAGGCGGGATTATCGGAACCTCGATTGGATTCTTTGCTACGATTACCATGACAAACATGGGTCTTAAATGGAATCTCATATGGCCCATCCTATTCGCCGGTTACACCATTCCTGCCCTCATTGGATTCTGGAAGGGTTGGCATGGGGTGTTGGAGACGAAACCCGAGGATAGCCAGACTCCCATAAAAAGCCGCCCCATCTCCAGACAGTTGATCACCCTTATGACCATCGTCTTTATCACGGGTGCCTCACAAGCCATGGTATGGCCTCTTCTAATGGTCTTCCTGCAGGACATCTTGAAAGCGGAAGTGTGGTCACTCGCCCTTGCTTATCTTCCTGCTGCAATCATGGGTGCTTTCCTTCCATCTCGCGCTGGCATTATTGCAGACCATTTCGGGAGGAAAGGTCCCATGGTCGTGGGTTTAATCATCGGGGCTGCTGCCTCCCTCATCATCCCACAGCTACGAAGCATCCTTGGATTGGCTTCCCTTTGGGCTTTTGAGAGCGCTGGCTATGTTGCGGCTATCCCTGCAGAAAGAGCTTTTGTAGCCGATATTGCTGGTCAAGATGTGCGTGGTACGAGCTATGGACTTTATACTTTTGCTTTCTTCTTAGGTGCTTTTCTGGGTCCGTTGGCCGGAGGATGGTTGTATGATAGGGTAGGTCATGCAAGCCCCTTTTATTTAAACTCGGCGGTGTTGCTTTTGGGGGCAGTTTTAGTGGCGACATTATTGAGGGAGACACGTCCAAATATCAAAACCTGATCCTTGAAAATAACCACTCCGATTTTGAACCATAAGGGAACCCATCGGATAAGGAGATCTCTTAAATGGCCAAATATCGAATAG
>MGNI01000066.1:0-3633 GCA_001795115.1 Chloroflexi bacterium RBG_16_48_8
TGGGTTTATCACTGAGGATAGCTCGATGATCGTTTCTTTTCCAATACATTTTTATGCGGTATCACGTATCTTTGAACCATGGCCTAAAATTAAGAACCCTCCTTATCGCGTTTTATATAATTACTGGTACGCGGGCGGACTGCCCATCGCAGGCAGTGAACTGGTGTGCTTACAATTAATGGATTTTGCCATCGATGAGGGTTTAAAGGTCGGTGTCCATTACTGCTCTCTTGAAAACAAACATACCGGTCAGATCTATCAACAGAATTCGGGGAAAAAAGTTTCAGCAAGATACCATTTCTCTGAAAAAGATTTTTTCTTCAAATCGGCAAAGGTCTTTGGAGAGGACATCCCAAAGGTCTTGGAACGTCTTCGCGAAGGCCGTCACCAAAGCACCTTCATGGATACACACCACGACTATTTAGAGTTTCACCCAAGTAAGGTTGAATTGCTCAAAGATCTCGAGGTTGAGGTGGGCATTTGCTCCTATGTGATGGAAACGCGCCAGGAAGATGAATACCTAAGGGAATTGAAGGTCGATCTGGTTTACCCAGACCGATTCGACTTCGAGAAGGACATCTGATGCGAACCGGATTGTAGGGCCGAGAATTGTCCGAGTGGTCCCTGGTAACGATGCCCCGGCGTTGTTACCGCAGCAAAGTCTGAGGGCCAGCATTAAAAGGCTGAAAAATTACCCAAATGGATATGTTCAAAGGCGATATAATGGTGTAGAGTAGAATGTGCGGCGGTTCAATGAGAAAGACCATCTTTAAGTTATGCTGGAACACTTCTGACCAATTTTAAATCCCATACTCATAAAGGATGCTCTGCGCAAAAGAAATATTCATAAGTAAATAACTTTTCTCCGAACTTCCCGGCCTAAAGCAATTCTGCCATGGCCGGGGAAGCGAGCCTCGATGAAGCGAGGCCTCCTTCAGAAAATCAGAAATGGTTGAAGGAGCAGGGCTGCTGCGGAAACGCACTGACCTCCCGAAACCCTAAGTCGAACTTGGGGTGGAATTGGAAAGGAGAGACGGTGATCGAAAAGAAATGCCTCGCCAGCCTCTCCGCTGGCGAGAATCTTTAATGAAGAAGCCTCTCATGAGACACATCACCCTCCTCACAGGTCCGAGAGGATCGGGAAAAAGTACCTGGTGCGCCCAACTTGTATCTCAGGCCAGAGCCAAGGATCTCAATCCCGGCGGAGTCCTATCCCCAGCCATTTTTCATGAAGGTAAAAAGATAGGCATCGATCTGCTCGACATCGCCTCTGGAGAGCAGCGCTCGTTGGCTCGTAGGTGTGCAGTATCTTCTCAGGGCATACAACTCGGCGATTGGTGTTTCGACCCGACCTGCCTGGCTTGGGGAAACCGGATTCTCAATGAGCTTATAGGTTTCGACCTGATCTTCCTGGATGAACTTGGACCTCTCGAGTTCGAAAAAGGTCTGGGATTGATCGAAGGCTTGCGACTCATCGATGAAAAAAAGTTCCAGCAGGCGTTTATCGTCATTCGACCTGAGTTATTGGATGTAGCCCAAGTACGTTGGCCTGAAGCGTATGTGCTGGATGTGTCTTCAGTTGAACCGAAACTGCAGGGGCTAGAACGGGACACGGCATGATATACATCCAAAACCTCTCTGTTGACTATGGGGACGGCCCAGCAATTAAGGATATCACCCTGGAAGTGAAATCCGGAGAATGCATCCTCATCACGGGTCCCTCCGGCTGCGGTAAAAGCACATTGGCATATGTTCTTTCTGGCCTCATCCCCCATGCCATCCCGGCTCATGTCCAAGGGCAGGTCCGCGTGGCAGGGATGGATGTCCTCCATCAAGCCCTCCCTGATATCGCCCAGCGAGTTGGCATGGTCTTTCAAAATCCATCTTCGCAGCTCTTCCACCTGTCCGTACAAGATGAAGTCGCCTTCGGTCCGCGCAATTTGGGATTGGATGAGGAAAAGGTTCGCGCTCGGACGGATTGGGCCCTCGCCGCAACGGGTATGCTTCCCCTCCGAGAGAGAAATCCAGCAGAGTTATCCGGAGGGCAAAAACAAAATTTGGCAATCACAGCCGTCCTGGCGATGCAGCCGCAGTTGCTTGTGCTGGATGAGCCCACAGCTTCCTTGGATGTGCCAAGCACGCGGAAGGTGATGGAAACCTTGAAGAATCTGCAAACCAGGCATGGCATAACCATTGTGCTTATTGAGCATCGATTGGCTGAAGTATTCGACCTGGTGGATCGTGTGATCCTGATGGATGAGGGTCGCATCCTATCCGACGGTTCCCCGACCAAAGTCTTTGCCAGCCGCCAGACCCGCGAGAAGTTCGGGCTCCGCCGTCTGCCAGAAGAGCCCTTGGACTCATGGGAAACTCTTATCAAACCCGATGGTCATCCTACCCATCCAGCCTCCCCCCTCCTATCCCTTGAGAAGGTCACGGCGGGATACAATCGCCATCCGATCATCGAAGAGATCGATATGACACTTTACTCTGGGGAGTTCACGGCTTTGGTTGGGGATAATGGCGTCGGAAAGACGACTTTAGCCCTGGTGGCGTCAGGTCTCATCAAACCTCAGAAGGGACATGTGCGATTTCACAGCGGATCCAAACCCCGCCCTGGATTGGATGTGGCGCTTCTCTTCCAAAATCCGACCGAACAACTATTCACAGATAGTGTGGATGAGGAGGTGGCTTTTGGTCCAGAGAACTATGGCATCTTTAACCCTGAGTTGCATCTTCAAACCTTGACTAAAGCCGATCTAGTCGAGCTGCAACACCGACGCCCCTTCACACTCTCCGCGGGTCAACAGCAGCGCACTGCCCTGGCCGCATGCCTGGCACTCCGACCCAAATTGCTCATCCTGGATGAGCCTACCCTGGGGCAAGATTGGAGCCACCTGCAGCTTTTAATGGATTTCCTGCTCACACTCAATCAGCAAGGAACGACCATTCTGCTGATCTCACATGATTACAAACTGGTCTACCACTATGCACAGCGCATCTTCCTGATGGAAGCTGGTCGAATAAAACTGGAAGGTCAAGTAGAGAAGCTTCACCAAGAAGTTCACTCTCGCCAAGCGGATGCAATGGAGCTTTAAACCCACTGCAACCCTTTGGCCAAGGATCATGATGAAAGGAAGGATTTAATGAAACTTAAAACACGAGAACTCGTCTCTATCGCTGTTTTTGGGACCTTATGGGGCCTGGTCGAAATCAGCCTGGGGACCGTCTTAAAGTCTTTTAGAGTCCCTTTAAGCGGCGTTGCTTTATCCGCGATCGGGCTGATGGTTGCCATGATCGGACGTATCTTTGTCCCCCGTCGGGGATCCACACTCTTCACTGGTGTGATCGCCATGCTACTCAAGCTCTTCAGCCTGGGAGGGGTGATCCTGGGACCCATGATTGCCATCTTCGCCGAAGCCCTGGTGGCAGAAATCGTCCTCTCGCTTTTCCAACGTCCCAGTCGACGTGTATTCCTGCTCACGGGTGGACTGGGTGTACTATGGGTGCTGATCCACCCCTTCGTTACCAACCCCCTGCTCTTTGGTAGGACAGCCTTCGCTGTTTGGCTTGACTTGTTAGATACCGGCAGTCGCCTTATTGGCTTGAACACCAGTACAGTCGTCGGGATCG
>MGNI01000066.1:3682-5566 GCA_001795115.1 Chloroflexi bacterium RBG_16_48_8
GCTGGCATGGGACGTTGGTCGCCAATTACATGCAAGATTGGGAAAGGTGGTTGCACCATCCTCTCCATACCTATCTCACACTGAGGAAAAAACACCATGAAATCTACACTCATTAAACTCGTTCTGCTGGCTTTACTTCTGACAGCATGTTCTTCAGGAGGGACCACCTCTGAAGATGAGGGTGTCTTATTGCGCGTGACGGACGGCACAACTGAAAAAAGCTTCTCCGTAGCCGATCTAGAGAAATTACCCGTTACAGAATCTACATTCAATGAAGTAACCTATGTGGGCGTAGCTCTGAGCACTATTTTGGAAGAAGCCGGTTTTTCCTCTGGGGATCTGAGTGCCGTCAAAGCCACGGCTTCCGACGGGTATAGTGTCAGTTATGACTCGGGGCTCTTCACCCGCGAGGATGTCATCGTCGCCTACGCGACTGCGGATGGTTCCCTTACCGAGGATGATGGCACCTTCCGTATGGTCCTGCCTGGCGAGGAAGGGAAATTGAACCTCCGCTTTCTTACTGAGCTGAAAGTGACCCAGTGATCGATTCGAACCATTCGCAACCCCACTTCGCAAAGCTCCAGCAACACCTGGATATAGGCACGATTGGGTATCTCACGCTCTTCCTGTGGTGCCTGGGGATGGTGATGTTGGCACCCCAGGAATACATCCCCATTGTAGCGCCCGTATGCATTGTGGTCGTTGTACTTCTCTTCCCTTTATCTCCCCATCGGCTCTTTCATTGGCGTTGGCTTTTCTTCATGTTGCTCCTATCCCTACCGCCGGTCTTCCTTTTGGGGGAAATAGATCGTTCTATTTGGGGACTGAGGTATTCTGCGGAGGGACTGGGGGTTGGCCTGCAAATCGCCCTGCGCTTCATCGTCGTCCTGATCGCCGTGAATGGTCTCACAGGTTCAGTGGAGATCACGGCCATCGCCGGGTTGCTTGAGCGTGTCGGATTGCAGGGATTGGGATTTTCCATGGGGGTGGCCTTGAACCTGCTGCCCTCCTTGCAGCAATCCAGCATCAATACCTGGCATAGTTTATGGATGCGAGGAGGGCTGCGCCGCCAACGCCGGCGAGGTCTACGCCTTTTAATCTTCTCAATCGTCACAAATGCATTGAGACGAGCGGAGGAGATCGCCTTGGCTGCTGAAGCGCGGGCCTATTCCCCGGAACATTCCCGACCACTGCCCATCGCCGTCGGGAATTGGGATCGGGTTGTGATGTTCCTTGCTCTAAGTTCTTGGGTGATGATTTTGATCTTGAGGTGAACCTAATTCATAAAGCAGACCGGGTTCCCAATAACTCGATAATGGCATGATAGCTCGACGGAATAATGTCATCCCGAGCGTAGTCGAGGGATCTCGTTTGTCCTGTAGATGTACCGTATTCTGTGAGGAACGAGATTCCTCGTCAATGCGTTCCTCGGAATGACATTAAACGTGGAGAACCGGCGACGTGGGCCCCGCCTCTTTTACTCGGAAAAATGAAACCCAATCAGGTGAGCGTTCTATGAACATTCCCATCATCACCATCATCGGAAAATCTGGTTCTGGGAAAACGACCCTTTTAGAGAATCTCATCGCGGAGCTGAGGCGACGAGGGCACCGCGTGGGGACGATCAAACATCACTCCCACGCTGGATTTGAGATCGATAAACCTGGGAAGGACAGCTGGCGCCATGCACAAGCGGGCAGTGTACATGTTATCGTCTCTGCTCCGGACAAAATTGCTTCTTACCGATTTCTAGAACGAGAGCTGACACTGGATGAAATTGCTGCCACCATCGACGATGTGGACATCATCCTGACGGAGGGATATCGGCAAGCGGGAAAACCCACCTTGGAAATTGTTCGTGGTGAAACTGGAGCTGGATTGATC
>MGNI01000066.1:5574-6162 GCA_001795115.1 Chloroflexi bacterium RBG_16_48_8
CTTCGCCGTCACCTCCAATCTCCCTCTTGAAATGGATGTTCCTCTCTTTGATTTAGATGATACTCGCTCGATGGTGGATCTCATCGAAGACCTCTTCCTGGCAGCATGACAACCTAAAAGGATAACCCTTTCAATGATCTCATATCATGAAGCCTTACAACGGACCCTGGGGGAGATTTCCCCTCTTGGAAAAGAAAATATCGAAGTGGCTTACGCCACTGGGCGAATCGTCGCCGAGGACATCTATGCCCTTGTGAACTCGCCCACGATCGATGTCTCCCTAAAAGATGGCTACGCTGTTCAATCCACGGATATCGCTTCTGCATCCCCGGATTATCCCATTGTTCTGGAGCTTATCGGCGTTGCTATGGCAGGAAACCACTGGGAAGGGGAAGTGAAGGGTGGAACGGCGATCCGCATTCTCAGTGGCGCCGCAGTCCCCCCCGGTGCTCAGGCCGTTGTCGCAGAGGAATTCGCCAGTGATGATGGTAACAAAGTCACCGTGACCAATCATTCTGAGCCAGGTCGGAATATCCTGCCGAAAGGCAACGACGTCTTTGCAGGACAGCTCATCCTTAAAGCAGGCTC
>MGNI01000066.1:6208-6458 GCA_001795115.1 Chloroflexi bacterium RBG_16_48_8
TCCGTCAGGAAACAGCCCAAAGTCGCCATCATTGCCACCGGCGACGAAGTGATCGAACCTGGAACCCCTTTGACCGCAGGGAAACTCTACGCCAGCAATCTGGTCACCCTGGCGGCTTGGTGCAACCATTTCGGTATGAAGACCTCTACCACGGTGGTCGAAGACCAGGAGGAGGTCATTCGAAAGATGTTAGTCGAATGCATACATGACTATGATGTTATTATCACCAGCGGTGGAGCCTGGGAAGGGG
>MGNI01000066.1:6542-6782 GCA_001795115.1 Chloroflexi bacterium RBG_16_48_8
GAAGATAAAGCGGTCTTTTGCCTGCCCGGTGGTCCACCCTCAAACCATATGGCTTTCCTCAATTGGCGCTCCCTGGACTGCAGAAATTGGCAGGAGTCAAAAATCCGGGATTACCGAAAGTCGTTGCTCAGCTCATGGAAACCGTCAGCGGGATGCGGAGTTGGACCCAATTCATTCACGGATCTTTGGAAGCAGGTCAGGACGGGATGATTTTCAAACCTTTAAAGCTGAAAAGTAGCC
>MGNI01000066.1:6870-12236 GCA_001795115.1 Chloroflexi bacterium RBG_16_48_8
GGATAGCACTTTGACCTACCACCTTTAAGAATGACCGCTAAAACTAAGATGCTAAACGAGGTTTTTAAGGAAATCCCTTGTTTGGGTGAGGATGTGCATTGCATTCTTTTGCGGTTGGACCGTCTTCTTTATCACTCTAGTCGATTTTATCTCAGATGGATAAGCTCGAGCCGCTTCTCGACCATCGTTGATCAACTCGGCGGCATGATTAAAGTCGTCGAAGGCCAACGGTTTGGATGGATACAGCGGTAAATAATGAAGAGTCACACCCGGGTAAGAAGAGTAGATAGACAAATCGCGATTCCTCTGCTGGGCGATCAAATCCATAAGTGACAATGTTGCTACCTCCACCACATTCCAATGCCCATCCTCCACAGGGCCATCCCGATGGCGCCTATCTGCAACGCGCCCAGGTTCCCGCCACCACTTAGATGGTCATCCCCAATCCTGGGGGATTAAAATCGGGGAGCCTTTGCGTTAAGCTAATTTTACGAATGGAGTTCCTTGATATTTGGGTGATGGTTCTCATGTCTCTCAACGGTCAAGCAACCATCGATAGGACTTCGAGACCTCTTTTATTCATCATACAGCATTTCTTGCAGAAAAATAAATAAAACGTGTACCTGAGTTTTATTCCCTTGGATCCTTCCGCTTTCCATTTGCATATCCACCTTTAACGGCGAAGCTACGACGGGAGGGGATAGGGTTGAAGGAAAAACATAAGCCACAAGGATCACTGTCTAGGTTCCTACTCGAAGGTCAGTGGATAGGGATTGTGATTCAATGCATATTTTGCTAGAATGGGATCAATATTATTCACCTTATATTCCCATCTTTGAGGAATCATTTTTAAGACTATCTGTGCTGGTTGGCAACACTACACCTACCCTGACAATTCATCATAGAAAGGAGCTTGAAGGATGGCCAAAATCAGTTATTTGGGACCCAATGAAATCTCGGATCCGAGATGTCGTCAGTGGCTTCTTGAATCCATCGAACTAGGCAGACCGGGTGCAGAAAACCAGGCGATACGCGCACACAACCCCGTTGTCATGCGCTCCTTCACATTGTTCTTAAAGGATATCGATAAGAATGGAGTGCTCGAACAGGAGTTGAGAGAGCTCATGCGAGCCCGCATCGCCACATCCTGGGAAGATATGTTCGGTATGGATTATTGCCACTACTGAGGGGTCATGGGCACTGCACGGGACGTGCAGGATCCAGATAGTAAGATGTACGATTTGGACAACTACATGGAGTCCAATCGTTTCACCCACCGAGAAAAAATTGCATTGCGCTACTGCGATGCTATCATGGGCAACCCTCTTGACACTGATGATGAGCTCTGGGACTTGCTCCAAGAGGAATTCACCGAGCCTGAGTTGGTGGAATTGGGCTATTACATCGGCTTCATCTCTGGCGGACAACGCTGGCTTATCACCCTCCGGACCAAGCATGGAGAATTAGAGGAGGCCATCGGGATGAAGGTGCCCAAGCCAGAAGAAGTCCATGGAAAGTGGTCTCAGATAACCCGGGAATATGCTGAAAAACTCCCGGATGAGTACGCCAAAGGATCGTGAGAGGAAACTTTCGGATGATGCTTTCCTCGGTGTAAAATGTGGCTACGCATCCTTAATCGGTGATTCAAACCAGGTCGGTTGTAAGGTTACACGCTATCAGGATCAAACGATCCTTGCACGTGTTACCTCTTGATTCAAGTGTAAGCTCATCGACCCATTAATGTCTGTGCCTCCACTCCAGCCAGGCGTCAGGCTACACTGCAACACTTTAGGATGAGGTTGGTTTGTATTCCATCTGGCATGTCACCAAAATCTTCCCCAAATATTCTGGACAAACCATGCGCTCCGAAAATATAATCATCCAAGCTACTTTCTTCATAAACATCACTCGGAAGAGGAAACCAAATTCAAAGTATAGGAAGGTGCAATCTCATGGCTAGAATCAGTTACCTTGGACCGGATCAGATCAGCGACCCACAATGCCGTAAGTGGTTAGAGCAAGCGATGGAATCCGGATGGCCTGGGCCGGAGAACCAGGCTATCCGCGCTCACAACCCTGTGACAATGCGATCCTCCACCATGTTTCGAGAGGATTTAAAACAGAATGGTGTACTTGCACCTGAATTGCGGGAACTCATGCGCGCCCGCATTGCCATCTCCTGGGAAGACATGTTCGGCATGGCAGGATGCCACTATTGAGGAGAAATGGGCACTGCACGGGACGTGCAGGATTCAGATAACAAAATGGCCGAACTGGCCAACTATATGGAGTCTACCCGATTCACCCATCGCGAGAAAATTGCATTGCGTTATTGCGACGCCATCATGGGAAACCCGTTGGACGCGGATGATGAATTATGGGCGCTCCTACATGAAGAGTTTACCGAACCCGAATTGGTGGAATTAGGTTATTACATCGGTTTTAAATGCGGCGCCCAACGTTGGATCATCACCCTGGGCACCAAGCACGGAGAACTTGCAGAATACCTTAGTGTACACACCCCCACACCTGAAGAGGCCTATGAAATCAGGTATGGAAAAAAAGAAAAAGCAGGAGAAGATTAATATATCAATCTCATCTTTTCTATGAGAAAAAGTCATGACCATCCGCCATGTGGGTGGTCACTTTCTCAATACAATTTTCTCTAATTAACCCTCCCGGAGGTTTTTATAACTTCAGGAGGGTATTTAAGTGTAAAGACATAGCAAGCTACGTCTCTACGCCGATCGAAATGAAGCGGCCGAATACCCAAAGGCACTTGGTTTTCTTGTTAAGTGGATACCGTCACGGAAGCTTCGAGCTTCCGCGGTGGTTAATTTACAAACCTTCCCCGCGGGTTTAAGGCTCGCGGGAGGGTTTCTAATCGGGGATCATTATGCTTGATGAAAGATCCTCTCGGTTTACCACGGAGCGATCAGATTGTTGTCCTTATCGAATTCCATCTTCACTGGCCCTCGAAGGACCTCGATCTTCTCCGGGGGGATAGCGTCTTTCGCCGCTGGTGAAACCATGAGGTTCACAATGTTGGAGGTGTTCTTGATCCAAAGCAGACGCACTGTTTTCTCATCTTTAGGTCCAATGTTTTTAAAAGCGACCTGCAGGGCTTCCTTGTCGTTGGGAAGGGTGATGGGGATGCGCGCTTTCTCGGGTGTGACCGCAGTGATGCAGTTGATGTTGGTCACATTGACATCGATTTTATCGACACATCGCTGTGTCGTAAAATCAGCCAGGCCAATCCCAATGGCATTCCCATAGGTCTCCGGTGTGAGATCCCGGAGAACAATGCGGGTGATACGCGGGGATTCAAGATCATCCTCATAAATGTTCATGATCCGTCCGATGACCTTGGTGTCAAATCCAGCACCACTGATGTTCTTGCCCAGCTGGTCCACCAGGAGGACATCGATATCTTCCAGCGGGAGCTTAACCGAAATGTCCCGTGAGTAGGCCAGCAGCTCCTCCTCGATTTTCTCGAAATTTTTTGGCAGGACTATTTCTAACTTCGCTGTACGATTGTCGGGAGTATCGACCAGGGCGATACCAGCCAATATCGGAAGTTTTTCGATGTACACCCGAGCAACCTCTCGAATGGTCCTCTCATAACCCAAAGAAACAGCATAGTTGTGGGTTTCAATGGCTCCTTGATATCTTCCGAAGCCGATCGCCATCATCTTACACAACCCGCTTTCGATCTTGCCATGAAATTCAGTATGAACCTTGACCCGGTTTACAAGCAGGATATGATCACACTCCGTCAGATTCCGATCCACAGGTACAGGTACTCCGCTGGGGGTGTGATCCAGGGTAAATACATCCATGGTATCGATAATGGGTGCGCCGATCGTCTCAAGAGTAATCTTCAACTCTTCCAAGACACGCACCTGCCCTTGACCAGTGGCCCCTCCATGGGAACCCATGACGGGCAAGATGAAAACCTTAGCACCTCTCTCCTTCAGCAATTCCACCAATTTTCGCAGGACCAGAGGATAATTGGGGATTCCTCGCGATCCCGCTCCAATCACAACTCTGGATCCCGATATAACTTTATCCAGGAGCTTGGTTTTCAATAGACGTTCTTCCAAGGTTTTTTCGACGTCCTCAAGAGCTACGGGGTTAATCACTTGCTTGATCTGATAAAGATCCGGGAAATTCATGATTCAACATCCTCCAGAAGAATGAAGTTCAGGTTAGCTTTGCTGTCAACCAAAGAGAAGTTTGCATCACTACCGTAAAATTATAACGGACCATTACAGGTCACTCATGTTACAAATTTAACCCAATCCTTGGTCAATTCATACCTAATCGAAGGCTTCATCTAAAACGAAGAATTGGAACTAAACGAATAAACCCTCTTCTTGATGATGAGATTTTATAGACAATCCAAGCAATGGCGTGGTGAGAGGCTTAAACTCTCACCACATCCTTCATCTATCATCAAAACTATTCTATCGAAGCGCTCTTCCCATTTGAGGATCTAATCCGCTTTATATCGGATTGCAGACCAGCAATTCCTCACACGGGAATTTAGTGATGACTCTATTGCCATCCTCGGTAACGATAACCTGCGATTCGATCCGGGCGCCATCATCCCCTTCTCCATAGAAAGTTTCCAAGGCGAAGTGCATTCCAACCTCGAGAGTAACGGGGTTATCCAGGGAATAGGCCCGTGAGATCCACGGCTTCTCATGATGGCTGATGCCAATGCCGTGCCCCAACGCCAGGGCGAAAGCCGCGGCCTCATCCTTATAACCCAGTTCTTTTGCGGTAGGCCATACGGAGGCCACATCCGCCGTGGTCACGCCCGGTCGGACAACATCGATAGAAGCCTGGAGCCAATCCAGGGCGCGCTTATACACGTCCCTTTGGTTCTGTGTCGATCGGGTAACGGCGAAAGTTCGATAGTAACAGGTGGCATAGCCTAAATAGTGGCTCATGATGTCGATAAAAACCAGATCCCCAGGTCGGATCATGCGATCAGAGTAATCATGGGGATGCGGATTGCTACGCGGTCCAGAGACGCAATTGACGCCGCTGATCCGATCGACGCCATTCTCGATCAGCCATCCGTAAATCCAACCCACAACCTCATTTTCCTTCACACCTGGTTTGATTCGATCGAAAATCTGGGAGTAGACACCATCCACCAAAGAGGCGGAAAGTTCAATGATCTTCAATTCGTCCGGTGATTTGATGATACGAGCGTCGAACATGGCATCATAGCCATTGACAACCTTAAGCCCTGCATTTTTCAATGCATCCAAGGCATACATCTCGACTTCATCCACACCCACCGGCATGTCCGCAACACCATGCTTCTCAAGCTCGGCCTTGATCTCATTAATGGC
>MGNI01000066.1:12299-15585 GCA_001795115.1 Chloroflexi bacterium RBG_16_48_8
TATGTCCTCAGGCTTCAGCCAAGGGCACAGCCGCTCTTTCCAAACACCAGCTGTTCCAACTTCATAAAGGATGGGATCACCATCCCGTGGGAGCAGGCACCATCGCCAATACTTGCCGCGAGCCCACTCGGCCAAGTGTGTGCTTGTAATGTAACGAATGTTATCTAGATCAAAGCACAGGAGCCCGCCCAGATCATACTTCTCCATCTGCTCACGGGCGCGTTTCAGCCTGTAAGCCCTCATAGCATCAAAATCAATCCTTTGTTCAACATCGGTTGCCATCATTCCTAGTGTCATTTGATTCCTTCCTTTCTATTCTACGTGTAGGCATCCATCGTGAATGGATGATGATGAAAATTGCTGACTGCACCTCCCTCAGGTTGAATCGAAATTCAAGCTAACTCCTCCAACCCCATACGGTTCAATCCAAACCCCTTTTGGTCGACGACTTTTTCGAAATGAAAGAGTTGACATTTTGGGGAAGAAATGGACCATGAATAAATTGTACCAAGTTAGACTGAAAGTTGTTTATCCTTCCATCCATTCATATTGGACCTTAATAGATCTACAGAAGAGTGCTGCCAGAGGAGTATCAGCATTTCCGTCGAAGTTGTGTGCTATTCACGCCATCCAAGGCACGAAAAACGTGAGATGCTCATCTACATCCACGAAAATTAAAAGCCCAAAGTTCATTTATGAATGGTCGATTTTCCACACAAGTATTATTCGAATTCTCTACCCCGTTGAAATGGGGTTTGATGCACATCATACTAACCGCAGGTTTGAGGAGACGCGGTATGATGATAGGCAAACCGCCGAAAGTATTTTGATAAAATGGGTTGCCTGAATGGCGGTTTGCTTAAGTGATTGGCCAGGTTTTACGTTCGCTGTTTGTCAAATTACTTCCGGCCAAACACCTAGTATGATCAGATAGCAAACATTTTAGATCAACTTAGAGGGCAAGTCAAACCTTCAACATCCTGGGGCGCGTCTCTGGAAATGGCGCATCAAGCCCTCCATGGACAGCGTTGTTTAGGTTTAAGGCGGCAATGCCTCCCAACACTATTCTTTATCGAAACATCAAAGGAAGTTTACAGCACAAAATAGATCCCACCCACTTACCATTTTTCAATTGACATTCGACGGGAAGCCTTTATACTGTAGGTGAATCATATCATCATACCATCATACAAAAATACAGTGATCCGACCGCTATCCATACGATCAATCATGTTCACCTGATCGATCCTACCAATGATGAACTTCAGACAATAAGCACTGACATTATATTTGATTCGCTCTCTTGCTTGTTGAAGTTCATCCAGAGATGATCTAGGGTGCCCCGATGTTCTCATTCTGCGAATCTCATAACTTCTATAAACAAATGGCAGGCATCCCTATAAAAGTACATGGATATCATTCCGAAACTTAGGTAAGTTTGACGCCCCCGGCGTTTAAAGTCAAAAAATCCGAGGAATAAAACTTATAAGGAGGCACTAGATGGCATTCTCATCAAGGATTTCGGGCTTTTACAAACTTAGCCGTGTAGAAAAGCTGGCGAAGGTTCAAGAGTTGGTGGGTTTGACCGATGATGAAGTCGCTACTATCGAGCGAGGCTACGGCACACTCGATGAGTTGGCCTACATCGCTGAAAACGTGATCGGCTGCATAGGCATCCCCCTTGGCATTGCCACCAACTTCCTGATCAACGGTAAGGACTACCTCATCCCCATGGCGAGTGAGGAACCGTCTGTAGTCGCTGCCTGCAGCAATGGCGCTCGATTTGTGCGCATGAGCGGCGGATTTAGCACCAGCTCTACCGAGCCCATTATGGAAGGGCAAATTCAGGTGGTTGGCGTCGCCGATCCCAAACGCGCTCGCATTGCTGTGCTCGACCATGAAGATGAGCTGATAAAGTTGGCCAATACTCAGGATCCGATCCTGGTCGAAGCTACAGGCGGTGCACAGGGCATTATTGTGCGCATCGTTGAAGGCTTCACAGGGACGATGCTCATCGTCCACCTGCGCGTCAATGTGGGGGAAGCCATGGGTGCGAATGCCGTCAACCGTATGGCCGAGCACATCGCCCCCCGTATCGAGGAACTCACCGGTGGAAGAGTTTACCTGCGCGTGATCGACAACTCGTGTAGACTCCGCTTGGCTCGCGCCCAGGCCATCGTAAAGAAAGATGTGCTGGGTAGCGAGCACGTCGTAGACGGCATCGTCTATGGTTACGACTGCGCCTACAATGATCCACACCGTGCTGTGGGACACAACAAAGGCACCATGAACGGCGTCACTGCCGTCGTTCTCGCAACTGGCAACGACACCCGAGCTATGGAATCCGCCTTTCATGCTCATGCTGCTTTAAGCGGACAGTACCGTGCACTTCCAGTATGGGAGAAAAATGCCGCTGGGGACCTCTCCTGCAGTATCGAGATCCCTGCTCCGGTTGGTTTGTTGGGTGGAGCCACTAAAGCACATTCCGTCGCTCGCTTGGCCGTGAAAATTCTGGGTGTCAAGACCACACGAGAGTTAGGGGAGATCTTGGCTGCTGTAGCCTTGGCTCAGAAGCTGGCCGCTGAGCGCGCCTTAGCGGACGAAGGTCTCGAACATGGACACACCAAGTCCCGCGCCCGAGTTGTCGCTGTTGAGGCGGGTGCCAAAGCTGATGATGTGGGAGAGATCGCCCACATCATGATTGAAGAGGGTGCGGTGCGCGCCGATCGCGCCAAGGAATTGGTAGCAGAACGCCGTAAGTAACATCCGCATCACAGAAGAAACCCTCCTTCGGGAGTCCATCTTCTCGATGGACTCACTTCCATGGCATGTCCCTATAGAAAGGTTTGAGGAGAATTTTTGGCATGAGACTTTATGAATACCAGGGGAAGGGATTGTTTGCGAAGGTAGGCATACCTGTACCCGAGGGCAAACTAGCGCACAGCACCCAGGAAGTTATAGAGGCAGCCGAGACGACCGGATACCCCATTGTACTGAAATCACAGGTCCTTTCCGGAAAACGGGGGAAAGCCGGGGGCATCCAATTTGCCAAGAATGAAGCCGAAGCTCGTCAGGCTGCGGATACCCTCTTCAAGATGGAGATCGGCAGTCAGTTGGTCAAGGAAGTCTGGATCGAGCGCAAGTTGGAGATTGAGCGAGAGCTCTATCTGGCTATCAGTGCCAACCCATCTCTTCGGCAACCTATTGCGATCTTCTGCAGTGAAGGTGGGGTCGATATCGAGGAAACCGCTCAAACCAACCCCGAGAGAATCGGCACAATTTCTAT
>MGNI01000066.1:15602-17572 GCA_001795115.1 Chloroflexi bacterium RBG_16_48_8
TCTGGATCTGATCCAATCTACCGCCGAAGAGCGTTTTTCTGCTGGAACTGCACGAGCTCTGGCAAATGTCCTCGTTCAACTCTATCAGGTCTACCGCCAATTTGACGGCACGCTTGTGGAAATCAACCCACTGGTGATCACACCGGAAGGCGTCATGGCAGCCGATGCGCGTGTCGATCTGGATGATGATGCTGTTTCTCGTCATCCTGAGCTTGGGTTAGATTCGGTGGAGGACACCGGGGAAAGACCGCCTACATCACTGGAGATCGCCGCCGGCAAGATCGACGAGCACGATCATCGCGGCACGGCCCATTTCGTCCAGATTGACCCCGATGGAAGTTACGTAGAAGAGATGGGGATGATTCCGATCGGTTTCGATTGTGTGGGCACAGGAACCAGTTTGACGACCATGGACGAGTTGATTCCTCTGGGCTACTACCCGGTCAACTTCTGCGATAGTTCAGGAAACCCCACCGGTTCTAAACTTTACCGGGTAACCAAAATCATCCTTTCCCAACCTCATATCCAGGGATATCTCTTTGTCTCTTGTATCTCCAGTCAGCAGCTGGACCATACCGCCAGAGGAATCATCGCGGCCCTGAAAGAACTCTACCCTGAGACAGGCGGAAAGCCCAATATCCCCATGGTTTTCGCCTTTCGCGGTTCCTGGGATGATGTCGCCATCGACCTTTTCCATCAGCATGGCATCGCCGATTCACCCTGGGTACGCATTCTGGGAAGGGACACGATTGAAAAAGACGCAGCAGTGGCTTTTCATGAAGTCTATCAAGTGTGGAAGGAAATGACCGGAGGTCTCCAGTGAACGATGTAAAATTCAACGTCTTCTCCGGAGGGACTGTCACCATTGACCATGCTCGTTGTATGAAGTGTGCGACCAAAGTTTGCGTTGAGGTTTGTCAAACGGTAGGTAACGGTTTCATCCTGGGGCTCAATGAGGATGGCTTACCCCACCTCATCGTTGATGAGCAACAAGTGGCGCGAGGTGCTTGCGTCGAAGATATGGGATGTTTGCTGGCCTGCCAAATCAAGGGGGAGAACGCCATTATCTTCGACCTCTACATGCCCGAATACGAACAGGCGCTGAAAGAACTGGAAGAGAAACCGGTCTATATGCGATCCTTACGGGAGAATTGATCAAAATGGCGATACTTATTGATGAAAAAACCGAGGTGATCATCCAAGGGATCACAGGTCGTGAAGCACGCTTACGTGCCAAACAGATGAAGGAATATGGGACCAATCTCGTGGCGGGAGTAACGCCTGGTCGAGCTGGCCAGGAAGCGGAAGGTGTTCCTGTCTTTGACACCGTGGCGGAGGCCAAACGGAATTTCCCCAACATCAGCGCCACCTCGATTTTTGTCCCTGCTGCCTCCGCAAAAGAGGCGGCATTTGAAGCCATTGACGCTGGTTTGGAGGTGGTCATCCTACATCCTGAAAGGGTTCCTCAACAGGACATGTTAGAAGTCATCCAGTATAGTAAAGAGAACGGTGGCGCCACGATTATTGGTCCGAATAGCCTGGGGGTGATCAGCCCTGGAAAAGCCCTGATGGGGATGATCGGTGGTAGAGCAGATACTGCTCGCGAATTCTACGTTGCCGGTTCCGCAGGTGTGATCTCCCGCAGCGGAGGAAATACGACAACCCTTTCTTATTACCTCACAAAAGCCGGTGTGGGACAAACAACCGCCATCAGTATGGGGGGCGACGCCTTTGTCGGCTCTAGCTACATCGATCTCATAAAACTTTTCGAGAAAGATCCTGAGACCAAACTGGTGGCGATCTTCGGAGAGATCGGAACAACCGCTGAGGAGGATTTATCCGAGTTTATCAAGTCAGGTGGCTTTACCAAACCTGTGGTTGCATATATCTCTGGAACCTACGCTCGATCCGACATGAGATTCGGCCATGCAGGCGCAATCATCTCACGAGGGAAAGGGACAACAAAAGCC
>MGNI01000066.1:17632-17774 GCA_001795115.1 Chloroflexi bacterium RBG_16_48_8
AAAGTTGCACAAGAGATCATCAGAGAACTAAACTGATTGGATACTTGCCCATGTTTCCATCAAGGTAGGCCAAGTACTTTCAGACCAATTCGCTGTCCATTAATGGACCAGAATTTTGCGGGCAACTTTACCCAATACCAAT
>MGNI01000066.1:17875-17991 GCA_001795115.1 Chloroflexi bacterium RBG_16_48_8
GTTTTTCATCCTAGCTCCTGTTCGATTTCGATAAGGAGGCATACCATGTACGAACCGATTCACAGCTCAAGGTTGTATGAGCAAATTGTGCAACAGATCGAAGAACGAATCATGGC
>MGNI01000066.1:18032-18097 GCA_001795115.1 Chloroflexi bacterium RBG_16_48_8
CTGGCTGAACAGTTTGGCGTCAGCCGGACAGCAGTACGTGAAGCGATTAAAGCTTTGCGGGCTAA
>MGNI01000066.1:18137-19454 GCA_001795115.1 Chloroflexi bacterium RBG_16_48_8
ACGGATAGCGATCCTCAGGTTCTGCGCACTTCGCTGGGACAAGTCTTGCGAATCAGCAATCAAGGGCGATTGGATAATCTCATCGAAATACGAGAGATTTTGGAACCCAAGATAGCTGCCCTGGCTGCAATACGAGCAGATGAAAAGGATATTGAGGCCATGAAATCGGCTATTGCTGCCATGGATGTCTCTATCGAGGATGCGGATGCCTTTATCGAAGCGGATCTGGCCTTTCACCTGGCTCTGGCTCATTCCTCAAAAAACACTCTCATCCCTCTCTTGATCGACCCCATTGTGGATATGCTTCAAGAACAACGCATCCGAATCTTTCAAGTTAAACGGGGATCGGAGCGCGGACAGTTTCACCACAAACGAATCCTGCAATGTATTATCAGCCACAACTCACAAGCTGCTCAGGATGCCATGGCAGCCCATCTTGATCAGGTTCGAAAAGACAGCGGAGGCTGACAGCTGCTTTGGGATTGAGTGGAGGAGAGAAGGATGCCTAAGCTTGGATTTGTGGGATTGGGAGTCATGGGAGGGCGCATCACGAAACGATTGATGGATGCTGGTTATTCTGTAACTGGAACCAATCGGACGAAATCAAAAGCTCAATGGCTCCTCATTGCGGGTTTGCAATGGGCTGATTCACCCCGCCAACTCACCGAGAAAGTCGACATTGTCTTCAGCATGGTCACCAACACGGAAGCTGTCAAAGCCATCACAGATGGAGAATCAGGGATTCTGGCTGGCCTCACCCCGGGCAAGGTCTACATCAACATGAGCACCTCCAGTCCTGCCTTCAGCCAGGAGTTAGCCTCCCAGGTGGCCGAATTGGGAGCCACCATGCTGGATGCCCCAGTGTCGGGAAGCGTGAGCACAATCGAGGAAGGTCAACTATCCCTCATGGTGAGCGGCGATTACGAGACCTTTGAAGGAGTCCTCCCTGTCCTTAAAGCCATTGGACCCAAGGTCACTCACGTCGGTGAAAATGGCCTGGCTGTCGTGATGAAAATCGCCACCAATCTTAGCCTTTCCGTCCAGATGGTCGCCCTTAGCGAAGCCGTGCTGATGTGTGAAAAATGTGGCATAAGTCGTGAACTGGCTCTGGATATCTTGCTGAAAAGCGTCATTGCTTCACCCATGATCACCTATCGTGGTCCAGCTATTTTGGGCATGAAGGAGGATGAAGAAGTCTGGTTTAACTGCAACATGATGCAAAAGGACATGCTGTTAGCATTGGAGTTGGGACGCAAACTAGACGTTGCCCTTCCAACCACAGCCATCACCAATGAGATGTACACGGCTACGCGGGGA
>MGNI01000066.1:19477-19598 GCA_001795115.1 Chloroflexi bacterium RBG_16_48_8
GCAGCTGTCTTCGATGTGCTGGCGATGATGGCTGGGGCGAAGAGCTCTATCGTACCGTCCTCATCCAAATAAATGGGGAAGGTCCATCGACGGATTCCAAGCCACCCGCCCCATCACATTG
>MGNI01000066.1:19613-19948 GCA_001795115.1 Chloroflexi bacterium RBG_16_48_8
TCAATATACTTATAATAGGTCATAACATCACACCATTATACACCGCTCTTCCCTGGGAATCATTGGGACTCGAGATGGATCAGCCTATTCACAGCTCCAGGCTGTATGAACAAACCGTCCAACCGATCGAGGATCGGATCCTAAAGGGCGACCCCGAGCCAGGTGAAAAGTTTCCCTCGGAACTTGAACTGGTCGATCAATTCGGTGTGAGACGTACAGCTATCCGGGAGGGAACCAAAGCTTTACGTGCAAAAGGCCTGATTGAAGTCCCATTAGGCCGGGGCACTGATGTAACCAATGGTGCCTGGCAACATCTATGTTCACCCCTAGGGCAG
>MGNI01000066.1:19983-21519 GCA_001795115.1 Chloroflexi bacterium RBG_16_48_8
ATGGAGAACCTGGTTGAAATTCGGGAGACCCTCGGGCTCAGGATCGCCGCTTTGGCTGCTGAGTGTGCAGGCAAGAAGGATATCGAGGATATGTTGAGTGAACAAATTGCTCGCACTTTTCAAGATTGCGAGGGCGCAGAACGAGGGCTCGCTTTCCATAAACAAATCCTTGAGACCATTGTCAAGCTCGACCCACAAGCTGCGAATGACGCTATGCATGACCAGCTTGAAGCGGTCTGCCGATGTACGGACGAACGGATCTGTCTGATCGTCCGATCTAATCTTAATCGAATGACAAAGAAAGGAGAATTTCATGGCTAATCTTGGTTTTATCGGTCTGGGCGTGATGGGAGGCCGCGTAACAAAGCGGCTGATGGACGCCGGACACACCCTCATGGGGCATGATCTCTACAAAGAAAAAGCTGAAAAGCTCATCAAAGCCGGTATGAAGTGGGCTGATTCACCCCGCGAGGTAGCAGAGAAGGTCGATATCGTTTTCAGCATGGTCACCAACACCGAAGCTGTCCTGGCGATCACGGGTGGAGAGAATGGTATCTTCGCCGGTTTTGGCCCGGGCAAGCTCTACATCGATATGAGCACCATCGATCCCGAGGTCACGCGCGCCAATGCAGCCAAGGCTAAGAAGCTGGGCGGCAACATGCTCGACTGCACCGTCTCCGGCAGCGTAAGTACGCTGGAAGAGGGAAAACTCTCCATGATGGTGGGCGGCGACGAGAAGATCTTTGAGGAGGTCTTGCCAATCCTCAAGGCCATTGGCCCTGTGGTTACCCGTGTCGGCACCAACGGCATGGCCATCGCCATGAAGATCGCCGTTAATCTCAGCCTTTCCGTCCAGATGGTGGCTTTCAGCGAAGCCGTGCTGATTGCCGAGAAGAGCGGTATCCCCCGAAAGACCGCTGTCGATGTTCTTCTGAACAGCGTGATTGCATCGCCTATGATCAAGTACCGTGGACCCTGGGTGTTAGGTCAAGAAGAGGGTGAGGAAGTCTGGTTCAACTGCAACATGATGCAGAAGGACATGCTGCTTGCTCTGAAGATGGGTCGTGATCTGAATGTGCCCATGCCCACCACAGCTGCCACCAACGAGCTCTATACTGCGTGCCGAGGCATCGGCGTCGATAAAAAAGATATGGCGGCCGTCTTTGAAGTGTTGGCTGTCATGTCTGGCGTAAAGCCGTAAATTTCGATGACATCATCTATTTGAGGAGTAATACAGGGTAGAATATGGCTCGGACCACAAAGAGTAAATCTATATCAGAGACCTTTGACTATTCTTCTGTTGATCGCGAACTCTGGCTGCATATGTATCAGCAAATGTTCAAAATTCGCATCTTCGAGGAACATGTCAATCAACTTTATCTGAGCGCTAAAATGCCGGGGCTTGCTCACCTTTGCAACGGTCAAGAAGCGGTGGCCGTGGGTGTGTGCGAAACCCTCCGCAAGGACGATTACATCACGAGCACGCACCGCGGCCATGGCCATTGTTTGGCCAAAGGCGCAACCATGGATCGCATG
>MGNI01000066.1:21538-22176 GCA_001795115.1 Chloroflexi bacterium RBG_16_48_8
AACCGGATATTGTCGCGGAAAAGGCGGCTCGATGCACATCGCCGATCCTGAGACTGGCAACTTAGGGGCAAACGCTATCGTCGGCGGTAGTGCCGGCATCGCCACCGGAGCAGCCCTGTCTGCCAAGATGCGGGGCACCGACCAGGTGGCTGTGTGCTTCTTCGGTGAAGGTGCGCTTGGACAAGGGCTGTTCTACGAAGTGATGAATATGGCTTCCCTCTGGAAGCTGCCTGTTATCTATCTATGCGAGAACAACCTTTACAACGAATATACTCATTACAGTGAAGTGACAGCTGGCACATTGCGCGCCCGACCGGAAACCTTCGGGATCCCCAGCGAGCAAATCTATGGGCAGGATGTGCGTCTTGTTTACGCCACCATGCTGCCCTTGGTTGAACGCGCCCGCAATGGAGAAGGGCCCTCCTTCCTCATCTGCGATACCTATCGCTACTACGGCCATCACGTTGGGGATATTGATCGCACCTACTATCGGAGCAAGAATGAAGAGGCGAAATGGAAAGCAGATCAGGACCCTCTCACACTCTTCTCGACCTGGCTGATTGAGGATGGAATAACGGAACAGGCGGTCATCGACAAGATCCAGCGCGATGTTGAAAAAGAAGCAGAAGAAGCCCTGA
>MGNI01000066.1:22201-23555 GCA_001795115.1 Chloroflexi bacterium RBG_16_48_8
GGATGAAAGCGAGGTGGATCAGCATGTCTACGCCTAGTCGAAATCCAAACGGTCGAGAGATCCGCTTCAGCCAGGCCATCAATGAAGCCTTGGCTGAAGAGATGCGCCGTGATCCAACGGTCTTCATCATCGGGGAGGACATCGCCGAAGCAGGAACACCCTTCAAGATCCTCAAGGGTTTAGTCGAGGAATTTGGAACGGATCGGGTGATCGACACACCCATTTCTGAACCTGGCTTCTGTGGGATCGCTGTGGGCGCCGCCATGACAGGGATGAGACCTGTGGTCGACATCATGTTCGGCGACTTCCTCACCCTGGCCCTGGACCAGATCGCCAATCAGGCCGCCAAAGTACATTACATGTCAGGTGGCAAGCTCAAGGTACCCATCGTCTTCCGAACGAATATGGGGGCTACCCGACGCTCGGCTGCACAGCACAGCCAAAGCCTGCATGCCTGGCCCAGCCATATCCCAGGCCTCAAGGTTGCCATGCCCTCCACGAACTATGACGCCAAAGGCTTGCTTAAAACAGCGATCCGTGATGACAATCCTATCGTCATCTTTGAGGATAAGATGATGTACCAGGCCATGGGATATGTACCGGAGGAGGAATATACTATTCCCTTTGGGGTCGCAGATATCAAACGGGTGGGTGAAGACATCACGCTGGTAGCTACAAGCAGTATGGTCCAAGTCGCTTTGCAAGCTGCGGAGATGTTGGCCGAGATCGGATTGAGCGCAGAGGTGGTGGATCCACGCACTATGGTTCCTTTAGACAGAGAGACTCTCATCCAATCTGCCAAGAAAACCAGTAGAGCCATCGTGATCGACGAAGGTCATCAAAGCTACGGCGTATCCGCAGAGTTGGCCTCCGTCATCGCAGACGGTGCCTTCTACTACCTGGATGCACCCGTGAAGAGGATGGGCGCCATGGATGTGCCTGTTCCCTTCTCACCAGCGCTAGAAGACATAACAGTACCCACACCTGAAAAAGTATTAGAAATGGCAAAGGCACTCTGTGGGCGAGTTTAGCGTTCTACTGTGGTCGCTGTCTTAACTCTGGCGACCTGCAGATATGATATATCGTAAGCTTGGAATAAACGCACGGAGTGTATAACAATTGACTTTTCAGTTACAGCAAATAGGAGGTTTCCCCTGGCTACAGATGTCATTATGCCCGCGTTAGGGATGGCTCAAGACACCGGCAAGATCGTCCGATGGCTCAAGACCGAAGGCGATGAGGTGAAGAAGGGCGAGCCGATTATGGAGATCGAGACTGACAAGGTCACGGTCGAAATTGAAGCTCAGGCCTCGGGCATCCTGGCCAATATCACAGCTGCCGAAGGCGAAGATGT
>MGNI01000066.1:23635-23864 GCA_001795115.1 Chloroflexi bacterium RBG_16_48_8
AACCTTCTCAAATCACAGCACCTTCAGAAGAAAAAGTCGCGAAAGAGATCGCTGCAACCCCCATTGCAGCTCGAATTGCAGCCGAGCACAATATCGATTTGAAGGCAGTCAAACCTCAGGGTGGAAAAGTCTCCAAAGAGGACGTGGAATCCTATCTCCACTCCTTTCAAGCGGTTCCACCAGAGGATGGGAAGATCCTTGCATCCCCGAAAGCACGCCGAATAGCTGA
>MGNI01000066.1:24073-24226 GCA_001795115.1 Chloroflexi bacterium RBG_16_48_8
CCAGTCGCCTGGTACAATGGCGGGAGAGCATCCTGCCCCTGGCTTCCATCCGCATCAGCTACACCGACATTCTGGTGAAGCTTGTGGCAAGCGCGCTTTCCAGACATCCACGCCTCAACGCCACCTGGAAGGATGGGACGATCCTGGTCTCTC
>MGNI01000066.1:24351-25134 GCA_001795115.1 Chloroflexi bacterium RBG_16_48_8
AATGCAGGCAAGCTACTGCCCAGTGATATCCAAGGTGGTACATTCACACTTACCAACCTGGGAATGTATGGCATCGATGTCTTCAACGCCGTGATCAACCCACCTGAAGCAGCCATCCTGGCTGTTGGCAGGATCATCGACCGGGTTATTCCAATCAACGCTCAACCGACGATTCAGCCCATGATGATGTTGAGCCTTTCCTGCGACCACCGGGTTGTAGATGGTGCGAGGGGCGCAGAGTTCCTACAAACCCTGGCAAGACTGATCGAAGAGCCTCTAGGGCTTCTGCTCTAATGTGGTAGACGTGGAGATCGATTCAGTTTGAAACTGGTAAAGGGCTAAATGTAGAGATGTCCCGGCGGGGTGTCTCTACAAATCAAATCTTTCACCCTCGAAATGGTATCGTGCAGGAAGTAAGCTTTTCTTCGTACCTATCCAACCCTTTCAACGTACCGTAAGGAATCCTTCTTTTAGGATCCATCATCCAAAGTACCAGAAGCGGAGGGCTATATGCAAGGGCATGATTTTCAACAAGTTCGGGATCAATTGGACAAAAGAGAAATCTATGGGGACGTTCGCAACACCGGTTGGCACAATGATGCCATCTATGAAAAATTCTCCGAATCCGAGTATCAACGTCGATATGACCTCACAAGAAGATCCATGGCAAAACTAGGATTGGATTGCATTATCGTGCCAGGCGGGTGCAACGCCATGAGCATGGGAAATGGTCTTGTCTGGCTGACCGGGCACTTCGATACACGCTCATTGGTCCACTACGTG
>MGNI01000066.1:25140-25461 GCA_001795115.1 Chloroflexi bacterium RBG_16_48_8
CCGATGAAGGGTGAATCCACCCTGCTCTATGCCATGGGCGGTTCCCATATCGAGGCTGTTCGCCAGGCAGTATCCATCCAGGACGTGCGCCCCGTCGTGCAAAGCCACTTCGGACAAGCCATGGCAGAGCGCATCAAAGAATTGGGTCTGGAGAAGGGAACCATCGGATTAATGAATGCCATCTCCGAAAACTTTGGCGCCGAATATATGCCCGTCAATCATTATTTTGAATTGAGAGAAAGCCTCCCCGAGGCAAAACTTGAACTCATCCCAGAATTCTTCCATCAGTTGATGTACTTACACAGTGAGGAGGAATTCGAT
>MGNI01000066.1:25491-27536 GCA_001795115.1 Chloroflexi bacterium RBG_16_48_8
CATGCTTTAGAGGCCATGGCTGAACGCACCAAGCCAGGTGTTACCGAGACGCAGCTTGCTGCCAGCGCCGCCAAGGCTATTCAAGATGGAGGTGGGATCCCTCACCTGCTGATCGTCGCCATCACCTCCATGGAGAAACCCAATGCGATTTTTGGTAACCCCCGCCCCTCCGGCCGCGCTTTGCAAGAAGGCGATATCATTCTCAACGAGTTGGGCGCATGGTATCAAGGCTGTTCGGCGCAAGTTGGTAACCCCATTGTATTGGGGAAACCCACAAAATTCGTGAAAGATTTTTATTACGATATCACGCTCCCCGGCTTCAATCTGATGGCTGAAAAGCTGCAGCCAGGCCTGACCTTTGCGGATGTACAAAAGGCGGGGGGTCAATTCTTCCGAGCAAAAGGGCATCAATCCCGTCCTCTCCACCTGCACTGCATCGATGTCGCTACCTCCGGACCGCATGTCTCACCTACGGGTGTGCGCCATCAGGGCTTTGACGCAACCATCCAACCTGGAATGGAGATCATGCTGGAACCCTGCCCAATCTCCATCGATGGCAACTTCGGTATGTTCCTGGGAAGGACTTTTGTGATCAAAGAAGACGGCCATGAATGCGTCACAAAGTTTCCTATGGAGTTAACCGTCATTACACCTTAGAGGGCGAGCAATCAAGCGGAAAAAAACAATTTTTTGTACCGTTCCCAATGGGGTTAAAAAGCCTTATAGAGATGAAGTTCCAAATTGAAAGGATGGAACCATAATGGCAGATCAAAACCTCGAAACCGTTTATCGGCTTTTCACATGGCGTTTCCTGTCCAACAGGATCCCGCTTTGGGAGTTCGAACAGATCCGAAAGAAATTGGAACATTGGGAGGATTGGTGTGCTGAGTGGAGCCATTGGGCTCGGCACCATGTCAATCTAGGTGATGAAGCCCTCAAGGCCGGAAGAAAAAGAACAGCGGGAGAAGCCTTTATCACTGCGGGTCTGTATTATCACTGGGCGACGTTTCTTTTCACTCACGACCAGGCTCAATTCCGAGAGGGTTTAGAAGCCATGGATCAATGCTGGCAGAAAGCCGCGCCTCTGTTGGACCCCCCCATGGAAATCCTACAAATCCCCTTTGAAAATACAACCCTCCCCGGCTACCTTCGCAAACCCTCCAGTGTGGAAAAACCCCCTATTGTGATCCTAGTGCCGGGTGGTGATTCAACCAAAGAGGAGCTTTTCGACCTCACCGAGAACATCCTCAGCCGAGGTCTGGCTATCCTGGCTTTTGATGGTCCCGGTCATGGAGCGGTAAGCTTTCGGCTGAAATTACGCCCAGATTA
Organism: Chloroflexi bacterium RBG_16_48_8; assembly: GCA_001795115.1. Taxonomy (GTDB): domain Bacteria; phylum Chloroflexota; class Anaerolineae; order Anaerolineales; family E44-bin32; genus MGNI01. The sequence goes on from MGNI01000066.1 coordinate 26,821, forward strand.
CGAGGTGCCAGCGCGAGCCGTGGTGGATTCTGTGATGCAGAGAGAGGATCTCGACACACAACGACTCGGCTTCGGTGGGATCTCTTACGGCGGGTTATTCGCATGCCGCGCGGCAGCTTTCGACGACCGCATCCGTGCTGTCTTCTCCATGAGCAGCTGGTACACCCCTGCTGGCCGCTGGCCTTCCATGGTACCCCTGTCCCAAAACGCCATCAAGCAATACATGGGGGAGAATGCCCCCCAGGTCCAGGATAGCATGACCCTTGAAGGAGTGGCGGAGCGAATCAAAGTGCCTTTGCTGCAGATCTATGGTGGATCCGATCCGGCCTCACCACCCGAACAGGCCTACAGGACAGAGGCGGAAGTCCAGGGACCGACTACGACATTGGTTTTCGAAGAAGGTGTACACGTCTGCAATAATATCCATTACATTGTCCGTCCATTGGTTGCTGATTGGTTGGCTGAAACGATCTAATCATCCCAGCGGCGCGATGATGGTCAAAAGTGATTTTGTGGCAAGGCAAGGTCCACCAGGAAGATTCTCGAATAGCATTTGATATTTTGGATCATGACCACCGGTTCCGATTTGATGATCGTGCTGTGGTATCGATGACGCGATCATACCCTCGTCATTTACAAGAAACGCGACGGGGCTTGGTCTGAAAAAGATATCCTGCAAATTACATCGCTTAATCAAAATTTTCTTTATGAGGAAG
>MGNI01000066.1:27568-30232 GCA_001795115.1 Chloroflexi bacterium RBG_16_48_8
GTCTATCGCCTTTTCACCTGGCGGATCCTCTCCAACCGGATTCCTCCCTGGGAATTCGACCAGATCAGAAGCAAGTTAGAGAAATGGGAGGGCTGGTGTGCGGTATGGAGTGCGTCTGGAGAGAAATTCGCCAAGCTAGGTGATGAGGCACTGCAAGCCAACCGAAGATTGACTGCGGGTGAACACTTAATCACTGCTGGATCCTTCTACCACTTTGCTTCCTTCCTGTTCACCCACGACCAAGACCAATTCCTGGCTGCCCTGGAAGCCATGGATGAATGTTGGCAGAAAGCTGCCCCACTTCTCGACCCTCCCATGGAACTGATCCAAATACCCTTTGAGGATATCAACCTTCCCGCTTACCTTCGCAAACCTCCGGGTGTGGAAAACCCTCCCATTGTAATTTTGGCTCCGGGTGGTGATTCAACCAAGGAGGAGCTGTACGACTTCTCTGAGAACATCCTAAAGCGCGGTCTGGCGACGCTGGTCTTCGATGGTCCCGGTCACGGAGCCGTAAGCTTTCGGATGAAAATGCGTCCGGATTTTGAGGTGCCTGCCCGAGCGATTGTGGATTATGTGATGGGTCGGGATGATCTCGACACAGACCGTCTGGCCTTCGGTGGCGTCTCTTACGGAGGGCTATTCGCATGCCGAGCTGCCGCTTTTGACGACCGCATCCGGGCAATCTTCGTTTCCAGCGGCTGGTACACTCCCGCAGGAAGATACCCTTCCATGGCAACTGTCTCCCAGATTGCACTCAAGCAGTATTTTGGTGAAAACGCACCCGAAGTTCAGAACAGCATGACCCTTGCAGACGTCGCCGATAGAATCAAGGTCCCTTTGCTGCAGATCTATGGAGCCTTAGACAAGGCCTCACCACCCGAGCACGCCTACCGAGTGGAAGAAGAAGTCCAGGGTCCTACCACGACCCTCGTCTTTGAGGATGGTGTTCATAGCTGCAATAATCTCCACTACATTGTGCGACCGCTTGTTGCTGATTGGCTTGCTGAAACCATCTGAGTGTTGAAGTGTTATGATGATATGCTTATTTCTCCAGAAAGAAGAAGTTACACCTTGAAACTATATTGGGAGGCTAATCATGGACATTGATCTGCTTGGACTTTCACAGGAACAGGTCTCCATCTGGCGAGTCTGCCGCGACTTCACCGATGAAATCGTGATCCCCTTTATCCGAGAAAACCGTGAGCGGGAGTGGTCCGCCCCACCTGAGAAACGCTGGCCGAAAGAACTCCTCATAGCGGCGGACAAGCTTGGTTTGCGTACAGTCGGTCTGCCAGAGGAATACGGTGGAATGAAATTGGATGCCCTCACGATGGTGCTCATCATTGAGGAGTTGGCCCGCGGAGATCCGGGGTTTGCAGTGACCTTGAGCCAGAACTGGAAAATTCCAGCGCTGTTCGCCGGTATCGCGCCAAAGCATCTACAAGATCTCTGGTTCCCGCGCTACCTCGATGACCCCACGTTTTTATGGGCGCACTGCCTAACAGAGCCGAGGGGTGCATCCGATCGATGGCTGCCACACAATGTTCCTGAGGCAAATATGCATACCAAAGCCGATTTCAAAGATGGGCAGTGGGTGCTGAATGGTCGCAAACAGTTCATCAGCAATGCCTATCTGGCAAGCCTTTACATCGTTTACGCCAACACCAATCCCGATGCACCACTGCAAGAGGGGACAAGCTGCTTCTTGGTACCGAGAGATACCCCTGGATTCCATGTGGTCCGAGAAAATGAAAAAATCGGGCAGAATTTCATCATCAATGCAGAACTCTTTTTTGAAGATTGTCAAATCCCTGAAGATCACCTGCTTGTCAAAGATACTGCGCTCAAAGAAGCTGGATCCTATTTCAACGCAGGCAAAGTGCTTAATGCAGCACGGGCGCTGGGGATCGCCCGATCGGCCTGCGAGGAAACGGCCACTTATATTCAGGATCACACCCAAGGGGGTAAGCCGATCATCCAGCATCAAGCCATCGCACTTCGATTTGCCGAGATGACCACCAAATTAGAAACCGTACGCGTGTTTGTTTACAATGCGGCCCGAGCATTGGATATCGGTTCAGCCAACGCCAACTTGCTTGGTTTGATGGCGAAACTTTATGCCTCAGAAACGGCTTTTGACATTTGCAGGCATGCCATGGAGATCCATGGCGGCAGCGGAGCGATGAGGGAGATGGGCATCGAAAAGCACTTGCGGGATTCAACCATTCTGCTGCACACCGATGGCACTTCCGATATTCATCGCTTAAAGATCGTCAAGACGATGTTCCCCAAAACTGCTGGGAAGTATGTGTAGCCAGGTCTGGATAGAGTAGCCTATGGACGGAAAATTTAAAGTTCGCAATTGAAATCCTATACAGGAGAATGCTGATGACAGCTTTAGATCTGAGCCCTGCAAAGAAACTTGCCCGTGAAAAAGTGCGTGGATTGTGGATCGCCATTCCAACGCCCTTCACCGATACGGACTTGATCGACGAGGAGATGCTTCTCGCCTCAGTCGAATATTACATTCATGATCTGGGCGTTGAAGGGATCTTCTGCGGTGGTGTGATGGGTGAATTTTGGGCACTTACTATTGCAGAAAGGAAACGCGTCCACGAGCTCGTTGTCCAACAGACCAAGGGGCGCATTCCTCTCATCGCC
>MGNI01000066.1:30241-32297 GCA_001795115.1 Chloroflexi bacterium RBG_16_48_8
ATCGAGTTATGTGCCCACGCCGCCGATATCGGAATTGATTTTGCCATTGTGATGAATCCTTACTACCCCCCTGCACCTCCGGACGACCTTGTGCTTCATTGGTATCATAGCATTTGTGAGTCTATCTCCATCCCTTTGTTCCTCTTTAATACGCGCTATTCCGGATATAAGCTCTCCCCGCAACTCATCAGCAAACTGGCTGACCTCGAAAATGTCTGCGGGATAAAAAATCCGAGCGGTCGAGAGCACCTGCTGGAGGTGCAACGCCTGGCAGGGAACCGAATTGTTGTGACCGATGCGTCTGAGGGGAATTGGCTCGAGCTTCATTTGAACCATGGTTTTCAATCCCTTATGTCCACACTTTCACTGGCGTTGTTCCAGACACGGGAGAATCGCCCCATCCTGGAATACACCGCGCTGGCCGACGCCGGGCATTTGGATGATGCCTGGCAGGTTCAGCGAAGCCTGGCGGAGCACAGGCATGTCCATGAAAAATGGGTGCGAGAACCCTCGGACCGGGGAATTATCCCCATGGCCTACCTGAAAACCTGGCTGGAAATCATGGGACTCCCACAGGGTCACGTACGTCCACCGCTTATCCCGCTGACCCCGGAGGAGAGAAAAAGCCTCCGGGCGGATTTGGAGAAACTGGATTTAGTGGATACCATTGTGATTTAAAGGATGGTCTGGGGTATCCATTCCTCATTGGAATGGTAGAAAGGCTGCTTCCAGCCTCTGAAAATCCTTTGAAAAGTCGTGATCTCGGAAGGAGGGCGATCAACAGTGGACCTCACACAGGAACTTAAGGGCAAGATCCGTCTCTTTCAAGAAACCGAAATCACGGAATATCACATCTATTCCAGATTGGCTCGCAGGGTGGAATCCGGCCAGAATCGACAAATGTTGGAGAAGATTGCAGAGGACGAACAACGCCATGCTCTCTTTTGGCAAGTGTATACAAAGGAAGTGATTAAACCAAGTCAATTAAAAGTCCTCTTTTACTCTTTGATCGGTCGAGTTTTTGGGTTCACCTTTGCAGTGAAACTCATGGAAAAGGGCGAGGAGAGAGCACAGGAAAATTATGCGCAGGTTATAAAAGCCATCCCGGAGTCTGAGCAAATTTTTCAGGAAGAGCATGAGCATGAGAATGACCTGCTGGATATGCTGGATGAAGAACTGCTGCGTTACATCGGCTCGATTGTGTTAGGATTGAACGATGCTCTTGTCGAACTCACCGGCGCGCTTTCCGGGCTGACACTTGCTCTCCAAAACACACGCCTGATCGCCATGACCGGTCTCATTACAGGGCTTGCAGCAGCCTTATCCATGGGCGCTTCGGAGTATCTTTCCACTAAATCAGAGGGTGCCAGCAAGAACCCTGTGCGTGCATCCATCTATACAGGCAGCGCCTATGTGGTGACTGTCTTATTCCTGATCCTGCCCTATCTGATCTTCCCCAACTATTATATCGCCTTGAGTTGCACACTCCTGGCCGCAATCTTGATCATCGCGTCATTTAACTATTACCTATCCATTGCGAAGGACCTATCCTTCAAGAGACGTTTTTTTGAGATGATCTTGTTGAGCTTCGGTGTGGCTGCCTTTAGCTTCATCATGGGCTATGTCATCCGCACTTTCTTAGGCATTGACGTCTAGTCCAGGTTCATCCGCCTCCATGAGGATAGGCGGAGGTCATTATGACAATGATTTTAGGTGAGGACACGCTACGAGACGCCCTCAGCATGACAGAAGCCGTTGAGCTTGTGGAGGAGGTCTACAAGCATGAGGCACTAGGCCGAACCCTTTCCGCTCCACGGCAAACCACGCCGACCGAAAAGGGTTGGATGCGGCTCATGTATGCCGCGGATTACGCCTACGGCTATGCGGTCACAAAGGCATTCCATCTCACCCGTGGTGTCGGCGTTCGATATGTGGTTTCGCTCTATCGGCTGGAGGATGGGGAACTCCTGGCAATCCTGGATGGCCGGGAGAGTACTGACCTGCGCACAGGTGCGACCAGCGGTGTTGCTGCTCGTTACATGGCTCCGGCAGGATC
>MGNI01000066.1:32321-35542 GCA_001795115.1 Chloroflexi bacterium RBG_16_48_8
GGGATATCAGGCCATTACCCAACTCGAAGCTCTAGCTGCAGTGTTGCCCCTAACTGTTGCGAGCGTTTATAGCCCAACGCCTGAAAACCGTCATGCTTTTGCTGAGAGCATGTCTGAAAAATTGAACCTGGAGGTGAAAGCCGTTGACACCCCTCAAGAAGCCCTGCAGGATCAACCCGTCGTCGTGCTTGCCACAAATGCAATTGGACCAGATCCCGTCATGCAGGCATCCTGGCTTTCGGATCCCTGCTTGGTTTGCGGTATTGGCAGTACACGCAGGGAATCGATCGAGATCGACCTGGACACCTTCCGTAGATCTGAATGGGTGGTCGCGGATACAGGCAACGCCTCTGAAGAAGCTGGAGATTTAAGGGGGGCTCTGGATGCAGGCATCTTGGATGCGGAGGAAGTTTGGACCCTGGCAAAACTAATAGCGCAAAATCCCAAACCGATACGAGAAGGAATCGCTGTTTTCAAGTCCGTTGGGAGTGCGTTACAAGATCTGGCTGTTGCTGTTGGTTACTACAATCGGCTGAAAGACAGTAAGCTTGCCTTCGAGGTGCCCGGTCTGGCCAGTCTGAAGGGACGTAAGCAACGACCTTGGAATTACAAGGAAGCTTAATGACTGAACCCTTCTGGAGGTTTTGAACCTGCGGAAGGGTTGCACACAATTCCTTACGCAGTTATGAATCCCCAGAAACCCGTTGAAGTTCTCTCAAGCGTTTCATATCCTCCAGCCTAGCTTTAATTTCTGCATCATAGGGTTCGGATGACTCCAGGATCACTTCTGCTGCAAGCCGTGCAATCGCTCCGGTTACATCCCCGCACTTAACATGGTTCTCAAAACCTTCCAGTGTGTAGTGATGATTTTCATCCCCAAGAGGTTTGCGGCCCACCTTGGTACGGAGTTCTCTGCAGAGAAGCGTGCCGAATCTTTCTTTGAACTTCTCACAAAGCCAGGCAGAGCGATCTTGAGCTTCTAAAAAGGTACGCTGTTCGTGTCCCACTTTTCCTTCCTCAAACTCCCGCCTTCCATACACCAATCCAATAGCCATGATCCCGCCCAGAAGAGCCCCGCATACTTCCTGGTTCTTTGCCACACCTCCGGCAAACCCTGTCGCGGCTGCGAAGACATCCTTGTTGCCAATATCCAGGTTTCGCTGAAGAGCACCTAAAACAGCCTGGCTGCACCCCCAATAGTTGAGCTCATTGTTATACGCATCTCGTTCGATGGCTTGCTGTAGATGCTCTTTTTCTTCCGCTCCCATTTCACTGGCTTCTTTGATCGTCTATCCTTTTTCAATCATCTCATCTCCTGATGTAGACTTATCCAATTGAATATCGCTCACGATCCAGAATGGGATGCATCATACCCTCCCTAAGAAAGCTTTGTCAACTCCTTCCCAACCTTAGGACAAAAGTTCAGGCACGAATTTAAATCGAGTCCATTTCCCCTAATCGAAATGAACCTCTTCGCCACAAAGACATGATAGAATCCACCAACATATCCGAGTTGCAGCAGATAAAGCATAGGAGGGTAAAAGATGCGCTTTCGAAGCGGACGCCACTTTCTTCAGATCCCTGGACCGACCAACGTACCTGAAAGAATCCTAATAGCGATGGGCCGCGCCACGATTGACCATCGTGGTCCCGAATTTGCGGAGATCACCCTGGGGATTTCGAAAGGACTGCAACAAATCTTCAAGACCAGGGATCCGATCGTGATCTATCCCTCCTCCGGAACCGGCGCATGGGAAGCGGCACTGGTGAATACCTTATCCCCAGGAGACCGGATTCTCATGTTCGAAACCGGCCATTTTGCCACCCTATGGAGCACAATAGCTCAACGCTTTGGCCTGGAAGTTGTATTCATCCCGGGTGATTGGCGACGAGGTGTTGATCCCGCTGCCGTGGAGGTCACGCTCAAAGAAGACAAGCGAAAAGAAATCAAGGCTGTTGCGGTCGTCCATAACGAAACCTCCACGGGTGTCACCAGCCGGGTTTCGGAGATCCGCAAGTCCATAGACCGAGCTGCTCACCCGGCCTTGCTTTTGGTAGATACGATCTCGTCCCTTGGCTCGATCGACTACCGGCACGATGAATGGGGCGTCGATGTCACCGTGGCCTGCTCACAAAAGGGCTTGATGCTGCCACCCGGGCTGGGTTTCAATGCGGTCAGCCAGAAAGCGCAAGCCGCGGCGAAAAAAGCCGGTCTCCCCCGTTCCTACTGGGACTGGGAGCACCATCTCGATTTACTCTCATCGGGATTTTTCCCCTACACCCCAGCCACAAATCTATTGTATGGATTGCGAGAGGCGATCCAGATGCTTCAAGAGGTGGGGTTGGAGGAAGTCTTCGCACGTCATGACCGCCACGCAGAAGCCACCCGCCGTGCCGTGCGTGCATGGGGGCTGGAGCTTCAATGCGCACACCCAGAGGAGTATAGCAGTTCACTAACCGCTGTTCGGGTCCCAGAGGGATATGACTCCAATGAGCTGCGCAAGATCATCCTGCAGCACTTCAACCTGTCTCTCGGGGCGGGATTGGGTAAGGTGCGCGGGGTTGTATTCCGCATCGGGCACTTGGGTGACCTCAACGATCTCATGCTTTTAGGCACGCTCTGTGGCGTTGAAATAGGGCTGAGTCTGGCCAAGTTCCCTTCCACAAAAGGGGGCGTAACCGCAGCGATGGATTTCCTCACGGCGGAGAATAAAATCAAGGGCTGAGAAGATAGCGCAGGTAAAATGACGAAGTCCGCCCAATTCCCGGCATAGGTGGTGGAGGCTTTGTTTTTCGCCAGGACAACGCTATCTGAATTTTTTATGCGCCGCAATGTTCACATTGGAAGATTGCATGTCGATTGGGATTAAATGCCTCGCTCTTTTTGCGGCGTAGGTGCGAATAGATAGAACAACACGGCCACCAAAAATACCAGGCCGGCGTTCACCAACACGCCAGTGCTGATGCTGCTGCGATCTCCGATCCAACCCATCACAACCGGCCCCAGGAGCATACCGATATCCGTCAATGTGCGGTAGAACCCTAAAGCGATCCCTTGCGATTTCTCATCCACAACATTGACGATATAAGCCACAGGTACGGATGTACCCACACCGGCTGCCAATCCATAAATGACAGCCCCTAACATGAAAACTCCGAAACCGCGAGCGGCGGGTAAGAGGATCAATCCAACGGGTATGACCAACCAACTGGGGACGATC
>MGNI01000066.1:35553-40058 GCA_001795115.1 Chloroflexi bacterium RBG_16_48_8
AGTGTACCGGCGAAGTAAAGCGAAAGCACGGTCATGATGAAGATCACGGTCAGCGTCAATCCGATCTGACCCTCGCTCAACCCAAGCTCCCCCCCCAACAAGGAGAGCGCCATATTGCGCGAACCAGCCCGGGTGTAAGCCGCAAATAACCCGATCAATGAGACCAGGAAAACCCCCGGTATGGTGATGATGGTGCGCAGCGATCCAACAAAGTCCACCCTTTCTTGTGTCTGGGGGATCATCTCTTCATCGACCCGTCGTGAATCAGGTAATCGAAACAACATCCACAGCCCTACAAGAAATGCAACCACGGCGTAGATGAAAAAGGGTGCCTGATAGCCAAAAAGCTCGGCCGTTACCCCGCCAATGGCAGGACCAACGCTGTTGCCCAACAGAAAACTGCCCTGATAGATCGACATGTAGCGCGCCCGGTTTCCCGATTCGCTTACATTGGCAGCGTATGTCAATCCTGCGGTGTTACTGATGGCCGAGCCAAAACCCTGCAGCAGCTGTGTCAGCAGCAGGATTCCATAGTTGGGCGCCAGACCTGCCAAAAGAGCCGACAGAGTAACAATCCCAGAAGCTGCCGCCAGCAGGCGATTGGCCCCAACCCGGTCCGCCAACCGACCTGCTGGCAGGCTGATGAAAATTCGGGGGATGGCCTGGGAGGTGATGAGAAAACCAACCAACGTCGTACTTACAGCAAATTTCTGGGCATAGAGGGGTAAGATTGGCGCGATAAGGCTCTGACCAATGTGCAGGACAAAGACCTGCACACACAAAAGCCAGAAAGCCTCATTGCTCCTGAAGGTGTCCAGAAATTTCAACCGACTCGTGGAACCCATTATCGTAAATCCTTAGTCAACCATTTATTTGAAAGCCATTTATGCAAGACCAGCAGGGCCGATCTCATTCTCAAGTGAAACAAAGCCTGCCGCAGGTTTCACGTTAGTGCCTTCATCTATACTGGGAACCTGCGGCAGGCTTTGTTAATGTTGCCACTGCTGAATCTGCAGTGGCAAAGGAATCCCTCCAACTGCCTGTTGATCAAACGGGTACGACAACAAGCTCATCCATGGGATAGGGTGTTATATCTATATGCCCATCCTCGGTGACGACATAGGAACGCGACAGGAACATCCCAAAAGTGCCATCTGCCTTTATGGGTGTGATTTCGATGGAAAAGGTCATGCCAGGGCGAATTTCATCCTCCGGAGAAGCTCCTCGAATGCGGTCAAGGGAGATATAGGGTGGCGCAGTGATCAAATCGAGGCCATGGGCCAGGATCGGTCTTGACTGTTCACCCTTCTCCCTGAAATACGACCCGGCTTTTCGAATATCTTCGATCGTCTTCCCGGGGGCGATCTGCTCTTCGATGCGACGATAACCCTTTACAACAATTTCTTTGTAAAATCGATCAAACTCCTGAGTGGGTTGACCAACGGTGATCGGTTGCCCTATTTTAGCTGTATACCCTTTATACCCCCCCGTCATTTCGGTCAGGATAAAGTCTCCTTCCGTAAGCGCACGCTGTGATGGATGCGGGTTGGGAAAAATCATTTTCGGATCATGCATCGAAGATGAACCGATGATCATGAAGTGGACGCGACCTCCACCATCCATAAGGGCATGAGTCGCAGCTGCCTCAAGCTGGTACTCGGTCACCCCAGGCTTTGCAGCTTCAACCAAGGCTTTCAGGCTCTTAACCATCAATTCGCCAGACTTTGTTATGGCTTGGATCTCTTCTTCGCCCTTAATCAACATAAGCTCATTGAGCAGATCCGGTAACAACACCAGCTCAAGCTCGGGAAGACGTTCTATTATTTGCTGATAACACATCCATCCCATGTATTCAGGACCATTGCGATCCACGGGCAGAACACCGATACGTCCATCTTGTAAACCGAGCTCCTCTAGACGATCCGCAATAACCGTTCCAAATTTGCCGCCTCGTGAGCCGCGCACATCCTTGATGGATACAACTCGTCGTGTCGCTTCCATGTGGATGTCTGAGTGTCCGTAAATCAACGTGGGTTCACCTTCTAAGGGCAGCACAACATATTGAGATATGCCGCGTTTATCGAGCAATCCCGAAGTCCAGTTCACACCAGCTCCATAGCTCCAGTTGTTGGAACCTCCGGTTAAAAGAAGGGCATCCACCCCTTCCCTCTTCATCTTTTCACGAGCCAGGGAATATCGACGTTGATACTCAGCCTCGGAGAATTTGTCGTACACAGCATCTGTGTAGTATGGGGAGTTGTATATTTCAGTGAAATTGCTAGAGACATCCAAATTGTAACGCACATCATTCCAATCATTGGGCATGGCCTTTTTCTCCTTTTTTCCAATGCTAGGTGATTGGCCGGAAGTAATTTGACAAACAGCGAACGTAAAACCTAGCCAATCACTTAAGCAAACCACCATTCAGGCAACTCATTTTGACAAAATACTTTCAGCGGTTTGCCTAGATCCATTGAAGGATCGAGATCCCGCCATCAAGATGACGGACGAGCAACCAGATGGTCTGCCATAAAGTCGGCAATCCGGGGTCGTACTTTAAAAGGAACATTATTTCCATTCCTCTCAGCATCCGGAATGACCACCAACTCCTTTGGACCTTGAGCTTCCTCATACAGCCTCAGGGAACCCTGATATTGAGCACCTTCATCCTTCCCACCGACAATAACAAGCAATGGGCAGCGGATTTTCTCAGCCTCCCCTTCCAACGTGAAATCAGTCTGGTTCATCAAACGCTCCCGAAGCTCCTCCTCGGTGTTTAAGTGGAAGAGGTGGAGCATAAAAGCAATTTCGTAGGGATCATCCCATTTCACACTTCGCCGATCGTAACCAGGACTTGCAACCCCACAAGCCTTGATACGCGGGTCGTAGGCCGCAGCTTTGACCGCGGCAAAACCACCCCGATTAGGCCCGGTCACACCAACCCGACTGGCATCGACATCCCGCCGAGCCTCCAAAACATCGATGATGGCTGCTGTCGGTGGACCATTCTCTCCGTCCATGGGCAGGTGTTCCCAGGTCTCTCCGCGCCCAGGTCCATCCCAGCTGATGGTTGCCATGCCTCGAGCCAGGAAGCGCTGAGTTCGCTGGTGAGATTCCTCCTTGACCCCCTCAAAACCACTGCTGAACAAGACAACGGGGGGGTTCTCGATTCCTTTGGGGATTCGCATATTGCAGGGAAGATTGACGCCCTGGAATGGGACCTCAAACCTTTCAACCGGCGGAGTGAGATAGGGGGCTGCCTTGGCAAAAGCTGCCAGCTTTCTCTTATGAGATTCGTGGAACTGATCCATATCATTGATGTAATACATGCCAGCAAATTGATATAGGATCGCGGCTGAGGACCAGGATTCGGCGGCGCTGAGGGTATGGCCGCGGTCCATGGCCTCATCACCGAATTTCTCGAGATCGGCCCCTCGTTCGGACCATTTCGTACACCACTCGGTCCAATCCTGGATCTCATTCTTCAACTTCATCATGGTATTGAAATCCACTCCTGCGGCAATAAAACGCGGCTCCCACCGCCTCCACACGGCTTCCACTTTCGGTAAATGCTCCATCTCTCCTTCTCCTTTAAATGTGATATAAGAAGTGTTCTCCAAGGTATTTCTGAAAACTTGATAATGAGTATACGACGAGTTGCCTCAATGGACTAACTCACTTATAAAGTACAGGTCTTTAACAAGTCTTGCGCTCCTATGCATTAGGCCAGCGAGAAAGATACGTTTCCATACATTCTGATCAGAGAATCGTGACGTGAATGGAATTATCGCATCATGCAGGTCAAATTTGGGTTTTAACTTGTATAACGTTGTGATGATAGGATAGCATATTAATAATGGATGTCTATCCGATGTGTCAAGTACTGACTAATTTCAAACGGTCGAAATTCTCACTCCGACGTTGTCTATCGGTATCCATCTGGCGCATAAGTTCCACTGCTTGAAGACACAAGCAACGAAAGGGTGATCGCAAACCTTCCCTTCTTTGTTAAACACCTTTATTCGATCTTGGATATCCTGCGTGAAGGAGGCAGTAAGATGTATGGATGGCGAGCCAGATTGGGCATTCTTGTGCCCTCGAAATTGATCGCATTGGAACCGGAAATCATGGAGATGCCTCCCGAAGGTGTATCCTGCCACTTCCACAGATTTGCCTTCGCAGGAGGTACAGAGAATGAAAAGGTCGTTGAGCGGTTGAAACGAGCTGAGGCCTATATTGCGGATGCCTCTGAGCTTATCACCCACGTCAGACCAACGGTCGTGGCTATGACCGGAACGGGGGTCAGCTTTATCGGCGGGTATGGGTATGATCAAATGTTGATCGAGAAGATGAAGGAAAGAAATGGCAATCTGCCAACCACAACGACAACAACCGCCGTGATGGATGCCATTCATGAAATGGGGATCAAGAAAGTATCCCTGGCCATGCCCTATCTTGAAAGTGTGGCAAAATCAGCCATCCAATTCGTCCAGGACAGTGGAATC
>MGNI01000066.1:40075-42420 GCA_001795115.1 Chloroflexi bacterium RBG_16_48_8
GTGGCTGAACCTGAGCAAATACGAAATTCCCGAACTATCCAAGGAAGCGCTCTATCATCAAGCTCGAAAGGTTGACAAACCAGAAAGTGATGCTGTGCTTATTTTATGTACAGACCTGCACACCCTAAGAATCATTGAGAAGTTGGAGTCTGATCTGCTGAAGCCGGTGATCACAAGCAATCAGGCCACGATGTGGAAAATGCTAAGGCTGGCCGGAGTGAAGGATCGAATCGGGGGCTATGGACGGCTTCTATCTGAACATTAAGGCGATCCCAACTGCACAGAAAATTGTTCTAGGCGACTGGAATTACCTGAAGGCTGCATGGATAGCGATACTATGCGCAGTATCAACTTTCGACATAGGATTGCAGACTTCCCCCCAATAAAGACTCATCCTGCAGAAAGGGTTTCAATGTATCGCATTCTCACAGACCAGGATTTAGAAGAGTTGCTCCCGTTCAAGAACGCCATCGATGTCGTTGAAAAAGCTATCTGCGCTAAGGCGGAAGGCAAGCTCCTTGCGCCACCGCGATTTTCGGTGGGACCGAAGGATGGCTCACTGGTCTTCACAGCCGGTTCTGAAATGAAATACTTCCATACGATCGGTTTCAGGGTCTATGACCGATTTCCCAGCGGATCGCCTGATCGCACACAACTTGTCGTAGTCTTTGATAACCGGACGGGAGCCTTCAAGGGATTGGTCATCGGGAAACACATCGGTGCTATCCGAACGGCAGCCATCAATGCAGTTGCGGTCAAGCATATGGCGCGTACCAATGTCAAGTACCTGGGGATCCTGGGGACAGGTTTCCAGGCACGCTTTCACGCCCAAGCAATTGCAGCTGTCCGCCATTTTGAAGCTGCCAGGGTTTACAGCCCCACAAAAAGTCATCGCGAAGCTTTCGCGAAAGAGATGAGCCTAAAGGTTGGCATCCCCTTCGAAGCGGAGGAATCCGCACGAGAGGTGGTTCGCCAATCAGATGTTCTCTTGTGCGCGACCACCAGTCATGATCCTGTATTTCATGCCGATTGGCTCAAGGCAGGAGTCCATATCAACACCATTGGTCCGAAATACAGAAATAAGCACGAATTGCCTCTTGAGGCAGCCCAGCGCAGTCAGGTGATCGCCACAGATTCGCTTGAGCAGGCAAGCTCCTATGATAAACCATACTTCTTATCCGACCGATCGGAATGGGAGAGGATAGTTGAATTAGGCAATATTGTGCTAGGCATTGCGAAGGGCAGGGGCTCAGATGAGGATATCACGCTATTTTGCTCAGTGGGTCTCTCTGGAACAGAGGTGGTGATCGCCAACGAGGCGCTAAGACTGGCTGCCGAGTAAGTTGTTGATTGAGGATCTCCAAGGACCGTATGACCCGCTTCTCATCCCATGTTATTGAAGCCATCAATGAAGATCCGCACTGGGTGTTGATTTTTAACGAACCACAAGTAAAGAGGAAACAATCAAAATGGATCCATGCCGGATCTTAACGGGAAATCCCGCGAAGTAAATGCGATAAATTACATCCTAATTGTATGATGGAATGAGTGATATTTGGATAGGATCCTTTCTTGATCTTGCAGACTTCCTTTAGTGAAGCCTTAGATGTTGACCTACCCCAACGCTCAAAATGGGAGAATAAATGCGACCTTCTCAGGTACGCATACCAAATGTCCTCCTATTGACAGGCGGGATGAAATCCTATTATACTTGTGGCTATATCATATAATCATACGATCATACCTTAACGGTTTCTCAATAATCCAAATATTCTATTCCCGAATGGATCCCTAAAGCGAAAGCTATTTTAATGGAATCGCAGGCAACGCTCGATTAAAAGAAGTCATTCGTTCCTCCATTTCTACGAGGCGGTTAATCAAGGGATTGATCCCAAAGTATTGCATCTTTTCTTTCCACAAGGCAACTACGTGAAATGCGACTTCTTTCCAGGAATATAAAATGAAACTGCCGATCTTGAACAAGTTCTTATCCCTCATTCCTTTAGAAACATCGGCTTTGTACCATATAACCAAAGAGAAAACATGGGTTACTCATTCTCCCCATTGCAGCAGAGAAGGCTTTTCGTTAATAGATCTGTTTTCAACAGTCCCATATCTCATAAATGAGGCCACTGCAAAAAGTCCTTCAAGATAGAAGAGATAGACAAATTCGAATCAGCATTGAAATGGAAGTAAAAAGGCTGTAGAATTTCCTGAGGTTAATTGTGGGAGAAAAATAGCTCGCTTTTATTACCCAACAATAGCATAAATCACCAAGCCGTTAATGGAGGGAAAACGTGGCGAATGCAATTGATGCGAAAAATGTATCTGTGGAATACACCCTG
>MGNI01000067.1:0-1791 GCA_001795115.1 Chloroflexi bacterium RBG_16_48_8
CCTCCACGTCTCGAGAAATCAAACCCCCCAAGAGGGGGATAACCCGGGTCAAGTAAAGGTTTGTAAGAACATGCAGGGCGTTCCTTGGAGGGGGAGCTGTTTCAAGACAAACAAGCCTACCACCATTGCACAAGACACGATACTGCTCCTGAAAGGTAGCCCCGACCTCGGGCAAATTCCTCATGAGAAAGGCGGATATGGTTCCATGAAAGACCGCAGGGGGAAAAGGTAAGTTGTGGACATCTGCAATAACCCATAGAACTCCTTTGAGATCCTTACGGCTGCGACCAAACCGAATCATCTCGGGGGTGAAATCCACTCCCACGATGGTGGATTCTGGGTAGTTCTGGAGAACTTCGACAAGCATACCCCCTGTCCCTGACCCCAGATCCAATAGAGTCGATTCTGGGGATAGAGCCAGGGCTTGGGCAGCTTCCTTTCGCCATTTCAGATCTTGCCTGAAGGTCATGATTCTATTGAGCTTGTCGTAGGATGGCGCGATGCGTGCGAACATCCGCCGAACGAAGAGGGCTCGTTCTGTGCCACTGAGGTGAGTCACACCTCGCCTCCCAGGGGGATAATGGCGACGGGTATCCAGGGGATATTTCCTTCCGCAGGTCCAAGATAAAGATAGATCTGATCTACGATAAAAGAAAATGATGGGGTTGGCGGGAGGACAATATCTTTCGCTGCTTTTTGAGTATCGTCGTGGGCCAGCGTAAGATGTGGGATAATCTCTGCTCCATGCAGGCCTCCATAGGGCAGGTAATCCGGAAAAACCGAAAGAAGCAGGCGGTGAAGGGAAAGAACAGGTTCTGGATTGAAGGGAGCGAGGAATTGTGTCGATTCAAAACGTCCGTATTGATCAAAGGTGAGTTTGAAAGGA
Organism: Chloroflexi bacterium RBG_16_48_8; assembly: GCA_001795115.1. Classification (GTDB taxonomy): domain Bacteria; phylum Chloroflexota; class Anaerolineae; order Anaerolineales; family E44-bin32; genus MGNI01. Next base: position 887 of record MGNI01000067.1, read on the forward strand.
GCAACCTTGCTGCAAAGAGAGTTCAATTGAATTAAGGCGGCAGGGATTTCATTTGGGGGAACAAAAGGGTAAAGCAGTGTAAGATGGGCAGGACCCTGCATATAGGAATCGGGAGCATACCTTTGACGAAGCGGCGCGGCGAAAGCCTGTACTTCTGGAGGGGCAATGATGAGTAAGGTGGTCTGTATTTCCATCGAGAAACCTATAGATGATTGAGTAGGGTTACGGTACTACTGAAAGATAGGGATAAATGTGATACTCTTCATTCTGGAGGGTACCTATTTTACTTGGTAAAAATAATAGATATTTTTGCCTCCATAAGGATCAATATCTTGCCTGAGAAGGCAACTCCGGCAATTTCTGTTGGTTTCGCCTTTCTAAAAATTCTGGTCATTTTATTCGTATTGTAACGGGTTATCAATACTGCTATGCTGGTCTGGTGTATTTGCTACTTTCTTAACCAGTAAGTTTTGTATTTAGAATGGAGCGTATAAGATCCATATGTTGAGTGATGTAAGGATCTGGTCAAGAGAGATTAGTGAACATTGGCATCTTAGATCTCTGAGAAGGGATAAGGTCCTTAAGATCCTCGCAATTTGGATATTAATTGTCGTTAGTGTTTTCCTTGTCACAAATTATATGCCTTATGGTGTAGATTGGCGTACTGTATTCCGCCCTGCAGCGCAAGCTCTATTACATATAGAATCGCCGTATTCAGTTAGTGGCTTCTTTAATGCGCCATGGACTTTGTTGCTGATCATCCCGTTAGCTGTCTTGCCCGAGAGCCTTGGATACGCATTGCTTGTTCTGCTCAGTCTGGGAGCTTTTATAATCACGGCTCATCGGTTAAGTGCAAAACCTGCTGCTATTGTCGCACTTTTGCTTTCTCCCCCAGTTTTTCACAG
>MGNI01000067.1:1802-2146 GCA_001795115.1 Chloroflexi bacterium RBG_16_48_8
ACGGCAATATCGATGCCCTGGCGGTCTTAGGTTTTGTATTACCTCCACAAATTGGATTGTTTTTCATATTAATCAAACCGCAGATCGGGATTGGGCTGGCCATCTATTGGTTAATCGAAACCGGGCGGCGAGGTGGAATGCGTGAAATTCTTCGTATCTTTGGTCCTGTGACGATTGTGTTGATTGGTAGTTTTATCCTTTATGGCCTATGGCCACTGCGTTTCGAACAAGAGATCCATTTGTGGTGGAATGCAAGCCTATGGCCGGTTTCTATTCCGGTGGGACTTGCTTTGTTGGCGGGTGCGCTCCTTCGCAAGCGGAGGGAATACGCCATGGCTGCTTCC
>MGNI01000067.1:2154-2882 GCA_001795115.1 Chloroflexi bacterium RBG_16_48_8
TCCTTTCGCCTTATGTGTTGTTGCATGCTTGGGTCGGAGCACTTATGGCTTTGGTTTCTAGCATACCGGCGACTTTTGTTGCTGTGATAGGACTATGGATCCTGGTCGTCTTGCAGTCTTTCTAGCTTGACTTCGCTTCTTAGCAAATTCTTAACTTATACTCACGCTTTGCTCATCCATTAAAAGATAATTGGACATAGATAACATTCTCCTTATAAACCACGCAGGGTGCCTCACCAACACCAGGCGCGGTTTTTACTTAAGGTGATGGCACATATCCTGCTCTTTCAAGAGGCAGATATCCAGAAACGCATTCGGGAAGTTCTGAATAAATAACCAGGTGTTTGGGAGGGGAAATGTCAGAAGAAAAATATGCCAGAGATCTAACTGCATTGAGAGATGTATTTCTTGTCGTAGCGGGCATAGCCGTTACCTTGTTGGTTACTGCGGCAGCGGGAGACACACCTAATTCCCATTTCGGCATCCCCTGGGTTGGTTTAGCCTTTGGTTGACTTTAACCATCGGTAGTATTCCGTTAGGTCTGCTGTTATTGCTGGGGTCAGGATGGAGAAGGCTGCCTCTCATCCAACGCAGGGGGATAGCGGCTTTGAGCTGAGGCGCCGGGGATCGCCGGACAACCAGCCAACCCAGCTTCCCCATCATACAACTTGGCTAGCAAATCGCGCCGCATCCCCGAGCGAGTGGTTGGATGGCCTAATTATTACTTC
>MGNI01000067.1:2981-3263 GCA_001795115.1 Chloroflexi bacterium RBG_16_48_8
TCAAATATAGCATAAATAATACGGTATTCTCCTACTCTTACCCTGAATAGCTCGTCTTGAAGATGTTGACACCCATGAGGTTGTGGCTCGACACGCAAAGAGCGCATGGTTTCAACCAAGCGCTCCCCTTGTTTTTTCGGAATTCGACTAAGCTGCTTCTCAACATCTCGATGCAGCTTTAATGTATATGCCATACCTAGTGACCCAGACGCTCAAAGGCCTCTTCTGCATCAACTGCCTGATCTGGATTAGCACGATAATCGGCAATTGCCCGGCGACCAT
>MGNI01000067.1:3322-3656 GCA_001795115.1 Chloroflexi bacterium RBG_16_48_8
ACAGCTGTAGGACGGCTATGAGATAGAACGAGGACTGGACCATCCTTAAGGTCCTTCAGAAACGATGCTAGATCCGACCGGAGATTTGAAACATTCGTGCTTCTAAGCATTTCACACCTGTTTTCTTCTCAAGCTATCGAGTACTATAATGATGACTTAATTCAATTCGTTTATTTGTACACATTATAGTACATGTTTTGGGCTTGTCAACTGCAAATATAGGCAAAGGCCATCTAACTATGGGTTTCCTGATGATCGGTTTCGTCAACTTCATAAGCCTGGCTTTACATGTTTATCATGTGTCCCCTGGTTTCCCGGCATTTATCTGTCCAGT
>MGNI01000067.1:3676-4159 GCA_001795115.1 Chloroflexi bacterium RBG_16_48_8
TCGTTGTTTACGTGCGGGTGTACCTCGGTGAGGAAAAGAAAGGAGAACTTTTCCCCTAAAGCCAGATAAAGAATCCTCCCCAGAGAGTATCTCATCTTTCCCTCCTCCGGGTCAGAACAGCCTCAATTGCTGTCCGGGTTGTTTCCCGTCCAGGAGGATATAGGGGGCAGCACGTTCAGCCAGGATGCCTAATTTCTTCAGCTGGCTGAGATTTTGCAGCTTTCGAACTTTGCGAGCCTCGGTAATGGCTTTGACTCCAGCTGGACCAATTCCGGGGACTCGAAGGAGTTCGGGAGGTTCGGCAGTGTTGATCTCAACCGGGACGAGGCTTAAGGTACTCTGAGCATAGGCAATTTTGGGGTCTATTTCCAAGGGAAGGTTGCCTTGCAGCGTGAATGAAAAATCCTCCAAATCGAAACCATAATCCCGAAGGAGGAAGGAGGCCTGATAAAGACGATGCTGCCTGAGAGGGTCCTCGGGGGC
>MGNI01000067.1:4189-4398 GCA_001795115.1 Chloroflexi bacterium RBG_16_48_8
CTTGAAGGCTTCGAAGTAGGAGCGAGTGACACCGGAAGCTTTTGTTAGCTGGGCAACAATGCTTATCAGCTCGAGATCTGTCTCCCCCGCGGGACCCACGACAAATTGGGTTGTGCTGGATGGCCAGCGTCCATCCCAGGCCAATTGCGGTGATTCCTTCCGGCGAATTTCCTCCATCCATATCATGGGTTCAAGCAGCTGCTCTTGAA
>MGNI01000067.1:4410-5222 GCA_001795115.1 Chloroflexi bacterium RBG_16_48_8
GTGCAATACGAGCCAATCGACTCGAAGTGGGAGCCTCTAAATTAACCGATACCCTGTCCGCCAATCTCATGGCCTGCAAAAGTTGCCCCTTTTCCGAACCAGGCATGATCTTCAAATGGAGATATCCTCGATAATCCAGGTGATAACGGAGAATCTCCGCAGTGTCCAACAACCGATTTTGGGTATTGGCTCCACCGCCGAAGATCCCTGTCGAGAGGAAAATTCCCTCAACCCAACCCTTTTGATAGATGGAGTAGAAAACCTCCGCCATCTCCTGGGGCTTGAAGGTTACCCTTCGATAGTCCCTTTCTTTCGTGAAGGCGCAATACTGACAATCCATTTCGCAGGCAGTAGTCAGCATGGCTTTCAGTAAGGGGATTTTCTTCCCTCCAGGTGTAACCGCCATATGAATGGGGATGTGATGTCCTTTTGCGAGGATATACTTGTTATTTTGGAAAGCAGGCGTGTGTTGAGAAACTAGCGAAAGTTGGCAGCCTGTGTTTGCTGGAGGGGCAGTCTGCAAGTTGCTTGTGGGTGTGGGTTCTCCCTCGGCCTCAAATTCGGTTGCTTCTGCAACAAGAGCCAGTTTTTCAAACCTATCCATGTTTGTAAGAATAGCACATACGTTCTAATCGTGCAAGTCCTTCATCTGAATGGCTGCCATCCATCATGTGTTGCAATTTGTACTCCCAAGGTGAGAGGAGCGATGGTGTGGGAAGGTATAGCCGTCCCACACCACCCTCTACCTCAACATCAATCGCAGTATGCAACATCAAATAGGATTCACCCTTATCCCGTAGGGGTTTATTTCA
>MGNI01000067.1:5230-5439 GCA_001795115.1 Chloroflexi bacterium RBG_16_48_8
GGAGACGTGGATATATTGCATCATGTACACCGAGGGTAAGTGTTGTGATGCTGCCCTCTACCTTAACGGCCATATTCGTCTGCAACTTAAAAAACACACACGACACAGAATATGCCTTGGATCCTGAGACCATAAAAAGGTGACCATCATCAAGGGGATAATCCACATCTCTTCTCGTGCTGACTTCATACCTGTGCGAGCGTGGTTGC
>MGNI01000067.1:5550-8822 GCA_001795115.1 Chloroflexi bacterium RBG_16_48_8
TGAGTGGGAATTATGGGTGGGGTATCGAGCCATGCTTTCTATGAGGGGAATAGAATGGTATGAAAGCCCTTTTGTGGAGGATTTGAATGCAAGAGGTAAAATTGAAGAGGATACTTCATGAAATGCCCACCGCGAAAGACACGACGAGGGACGCCTTGGCGACGAGTGAACGAATTGTACGGATTGTCATTATGAGTGCCTTTATTGCTGTTTTGGCAATCGAATCTTGGCTCCTCTGGCAAGTCTATCAGTTATTTTAAGAACGATTATTCTCCAAATAACGTATCCGCGCTGTCTTTAGCTTTAGCTTTTAACGCCTTCCCCTCGGTCAAACCCATGACTGCATAGAATCCTTCATCATAATCCCGTGTTCGTACAACCACCGGCATCGGAACCGCATGACCCAGAATGAGTGCTTGTTGGCGTGTGTCCAAACGTGCAAGCACCTCACGCAACGCACCTGCACCGCTGACTCCCGAAAAAACAGCACGGATGTCTGCTTCATTATCCAGAAGACAGGTTACCCGAGTCCCAATCTGGCTCATGACCTCATCGTCAATACCGCTAGGGCGCTGATCGACAATGAGTAGGGTGACATTGTATTTTCTCAATTCACGGGCGATGTTGCCAAAGATTGTGTGTCCAGCAATGGAAGGATCAAGGAATTTATGTGCTTCTTCGATCACAATGACAAGTGGCTTGGGCTCGTCCGCCTTGCCTCCGGCAGCTTGATTTTTCATTCGAACATAGCGGTTGTGAATACGGCGTGTGAGGTAATTCGCTACCAACACATAGGCAGCCAAAGTGTCGCCATAGCGTCCAAATTCAAGGACGACACTTATGCCCATTCTTAGTCGGTTGAAAATGTCATCCAATGCATCATCCCCTTCACCGGGGACGAGAAATCCCATTCTTCGGAAGAATTCAAATTTACGTTGGATTGCAGCCAGGGTACCTAGAATGATACGACTATCTTGAAGAAGATCCTGCAGTTCTTCGATGACTTCATCTTCCTCCAGCAATTTGGCAATCCATTTTCGGCCCAATCGACGACGGAGATAATAAAGGGCACCAATTTGAACATCGCTTAAACCAAGCAGTCCCGCCAGCATTTCTACGTCTTCAGGCTCAATTTGCTCATAACCGATTTTGAGGACCCTATCGATCTTGCTTTTCCGGGCCCGGGAGGTCTCCTCATCTAAAGTGACTACGCTTACGCTGCCACCCGTGAAGAGCTGGCGTAATCCTTTAAATTCTCTCCCACTTTCATCCCTAACCATCCAACCGTAATCATTGTGCATATCGAAGATCAAAGCTGAGGCGATGGAAGATTTGATAATCCCGGCCAGAAGGGTCCGAGTGATAAAGGATTTGCCCGTTCCGCTTTTCCCAAAAACGCCTGAGGATCTTTCCACAAAGCGACCTAAATCAAGATTAACCTTAACATCTTCCATTTCTAAAGGTGTTCCAACGAAGAAATGTGCTTCATCTTCCTCCCCAAAGACACTGGCAACATCTTGCGCAGATGCTTCCATCACAGGTGAGAAGTGGGAAGGGATGGTTTTAATGGGATGGGGATCTCCACCGGATTGATCGATAACAAGCATGGGGCTGACATGGATCGTTCCGAAGGCCACTTCACCATTATAGATCTCAGCGATAAAACTATCTTGTGGATCTGGGGGTCGTCGAGCAAGATCTGGATTGGTTGAGCCTAATGCGATGTCCGTGATGAGGCCAAAGAAGCGCCGACCACTTCTTCCTTCAATAACAACATATCGACCAACAGCAAGCTTCTCAATGGAGAGCCGCGAGTCTACTTTTATATCCAACCCAGTAGAAAGAGAACCTGCAACGACCATGCCGAGGGGGATGTCGGAGGGGCGAGGACCAAAGAACTCATTGAGGCTGCTTTCTTCGCTCATGCTCTTCTCATTCCCTCCGGTTGAAGATTTCGAAGTACATTCTCAAGGCGATTGAGGTCATCTGATAATAAGCGAGCACAGTATCTCCCCGCTTCGAGGAGGAAGGATGTTTGTTCTGGTCCTTTACGGATAGAGGCTGCATTTTTTAGGCAGGCAGCCAGCAGATCATCTGCGGGCAGGTTGTCAGCTGATAGGATCAGAGGAATAAAATTTAACTGGCGGGTGAAGTCGATAATTTCTTCGCTCGTCATCACCTGGATTGGAGCCAGAGCCAATGGGGGTTGGGGAGGCAGAGCATAGATAAATTGGTCGTTGGCCCGATAACCGATGGACAGTACACCATATTCCACAGGAATTTGCCGAAGGAATTGTTGATCCACCAATTCTTCTTCTATGGGCCTTTCCGTCGCAGCCATTTGACGGGTAAACTCATCGTCTTCAATGCTAATATTGTAGATTGCACCGATAACATGGCTCTTACCCTGCTGGGCTTTGGCTTTACAGAAGCCACCAAAAATGGGAAGCTCTGGCTCGGGAGCACGCAGGGCACCCACAAAACCACGGGTGCTGCAACGTGTCACTCGTCCGATAAAAATAGGTTCCATATCGATCTCGATGCCTCTCTCATAACCTGTGTCGACGTCGTTTTCCTGTCCAACGTTTGGTTTCAGATTTCAACGAATGCTGAAGCATCCGTCCATGCTCCAATAAGGTGTTCTGAATCATTGCATCCAACGTCTGACGATCGGCGTTGGTAACTACGGCTAATTCATGTGCTCTAACCAGGGCATAGGGATATCCACCCGTGAGTTGGCATTGCTCAACAAGGGCAGCGTGCGCCAATGAAAGCAGAGCTGGAGATTGAGCAACCCACTGGGGTACTTCAACTCGTGCAATTTGATTTCTATCTCCCGTGTTCAAATAGAAAAAATGTACCTCGTGTCCTAACTTCTTGAAATCGCGGTTCAATCTGGAGTTTTGCACAAAGAGCGCGCTTCGATATCCCGGATCCAAAATCTGGCGAAAAAGGGCTTGATCTGAAATCCCCAAATAGGGATTAAGCCTCCAACCCTCTTCAGAAATTTCTTCCAAAGCAAAGGAAGAAAGGTGAAGCAAAGCGATCACACTGGCGTGTCGGGGTCGATCAATGAAACCAGCGATGGATGCACCGCAGCTATGGAGGCGTGATAATTGGCGGAGATAGTTCTGCAGGATGCGATTGACTTGTCGACTGGGTCTTTCACCCGATTGCGCAGCCAACCATAGGAGGAGACCATTATCAAGCAGAGATAACGAAGGTTCGATCTGGCAGGCTTCAGCGATATGTGCCAGCGCCTCCATCTCTGA
>MGNI01000068.1:0-2522 GCA_001795115.1 Chloroflexi bacterium RBG_16_48_8
TTATCATCAAAACGAATCTCAGAAATCTCTTCTTCTCCATCGACTTCGTCTGCAGTCACCAATGGGACAGCCTTCCAGAAGTAGCCAATAAAACCCCGATCCGGATCGATGGCATGTCTTCGAAAGACCATCTTGACTGGCAATCCTACTTTAAGATCTCCTAGTTCACAATCGGTAAAATCCGCCATCAAACGACCGCCACCTTCGAATTGGACCATGCCATAGATGGCAGGGGGATCCTCAGATACAGCCAGCATATCCCCTGTGTAAGACATGATGGTTGCAGGAACATCAGCAAATTCATACTTCTCTTGCGAGTGAAGCGCAGCGCATTGCGGATTGACACAGATGTCCATTTTGGGAAACTGAGGGGTTCCGCACTTCGTGCATCGTCCTCCCACCAGGCCTAAGACCATCTCCCTCTTTCGCCAAAGTGCTGTCAGAGACGTTTGCACAGGAGCTTCAGCGCGAATACTTTCCTCAGTCAGGATGAGATCTCTGAATTTCAAGAATTTAATATAGTTGTTCACCTCTTTTCTATTCTCAAGCGAGCCTCGAACACCCAATCGAGCGGGTAAGCTGCGAATGTTATCTGTCACTTCGAAACAAACCGCGTCGCATCCCTGCCCGAAACCAGCTACGACAATACGGTCACCAGGTTCGGCTTCTTCGAGAGCACGGACCAACATTACAAGGGGATGAGCCGCACCTGTTTCACCACAAATCTCATGCATGTTGTCTGGCACGATTTCTGGGGCTGCACCCAGCGACTGAGCAATCTGGGCATGCGTACGTGTGAAGAGACATGGATAAATCAGCTTATTGATATCGCTGATGTTGAACTTCAATTTGGATAATAAGCCTTCTATCGTTTGAGGAATGATCTTGCTATAACCCTCATCTCGAACCCAACGTTCCTCCCAGGTGTAATCGTACTGTTTGCCAGATCCTCGATAATGGCTTACAAAGTCATGAGTTACAGAGTGGGCGCCAACATACTCGGCGATCACCTCTTTCCTTCCAAAGAGGAAGGCTGCTGCCCCATCTCCGAACCACATCTCGTACAGAGAAGCCGCTTTGGTTTCACGCTTATCTGCAGCTACTACGAGAATTTGATTTTTCTTCCCGCCTTTGATCGATTCCAGTGCTGTTACAACCGATGTTGTTCCCGCCTTCAAGGAAGAAGTAAAGTCAGCAGCTAAGATATCCTCCCGCAAATTGAGAGCGGTTGAAACGATGCCGGCATTAAGACGATCCTCAAAGGGCAGGGTTGTGGACGCGAGATAAAGCGCCCCCACATTCTCCTTATCCATCCCGACCAGGCAATCCTTTGCGGCTGCGACAGCCATCGTCACAGAATCTTCATCCCAATTACAAAAGGATCGTTCACCCTGAGCCACTGTGATAACTGCAGGTGCCAACCACCCAATGCCTTGAAAAATACTCATGCGATCTAATCTCAACCTGGGTATGTATGCACCGTATGAGGTGATGCCGATCATGTCGCCCTCCATGGATCGATTGGTAGAACTTTCGATCGTTTCATTCCGAATACGACTCCAACTTTTTCATTGGTGAATCAAAATTTAAAGATCTTCTCGATAAGTTGCGACTTCATCAAATCGCCTTCGACTTTCAACCTTCCCGCTGTGTAGGCCTGCATCGCCGGCAGCTTGCCAGTCACATACTGCTGAAAATCCTCATCCGACATCTTGATCGTTGTGGTAGGCCTGCTGTGCACCCCCCTTCCCACCTCACATTCTCCCCCCTTCACCGTCACATGCCACTCCCCTCCCCCAGATCCGGAGATGCTGAATTGGAAGACCACATCCACCCCGGCCGCAGCTTCCTTTTGAAAATGTTGCGGCATCCGGTCGAAAATTGACTTCACATCGGATGAGACTTCCTCCTGAGGGGTCTTGCTCTCCTCCGGTCCTGCCGCTGTCATCATCGCCATCAGGGCTGCATTGGCATCCGGGTATTCCTTGGCTTTCTCCACGGAGATGATCCTGTCCCATTGATCGGCAATCGCCTCCGGCGTTGGCAATTGCTCGTCATTTCCTACCCAAGCCCCTGGACCACTTAGAATAGAGACTCGGTTGTGATAGCCTGCCCCGGCGTTATAGATACGCCCTGAAACTGGACATTGCTCTGAGCAAAGGTATAGCACCAGGGGGGCCACCAACTCGGGTTTCAACCGCTCCAAGAGATCCGGCGGCATCACATCCTCCGTCAGCCGCGTCCCCGCTAACGGCGCCACCGTGTTCACCTTGATGTTGTACTTCTCCCCCTCCAATTTCAACGTGTTCATCAACCCCACCACTCCCATCTTCGCCGCACTGTAGTTCGTCTGCCCAAAGTTCCCGTACAGCCCCGCCGCCGAGGTCGTCATCACAATCCGCCCATATCCCCCTTCCCTCATCGCCTGGAAGGCCGGCTGGGTCACATTAAAAGCCCCTTGCAGGTGCACCGTCAGCACGTCCCCCCACATCTCCGGCGTCATCTTGGCGAAGCTCTTATCC
>MGNI01000068.1:2565-3004 GCA_001795115.1 Chloroflexi bacterium RBG_16_48_8
AATGCTCCAGCGCTGTCTGTACGATTTTCTCTCCCCCCTCCGCTGTGGTCACCGAGTCGTAACTGGTGACCGCCTCTCCCCCGGCCTCTCGAATCTCCCTCACCACTTCATCCGCTGGCCTTTGACTGCCCTCCCCTGATCCATCTCGAGCCCCGCCCAAATCGTTGACCACAACTTTGGCGCCCCGGACTGCCAGCCCCAGGGCATAAGCTCGTCCTAAACCCCCTCCCGCTCCTGTGATGATGGCCACCCGCCCTTCAAAGTTAATAGCACCCAGACTCCTTCGCCTTTGTAATTCTTCTGTGCTGATCCATTCCACGACCCCTCGATCCAGGACCACCTCATCGGTTTCAGCATGAATGGTCCTAAATAAAGCCTTCCCCTCCGTAAGCCTCCAAATTTGTGTCTTGATTGGATCGCCAGGATAGAGTGCCTTCGA
>MGNI01000068.1:3093-3582 GCA_001795115.1 Chloroflexi bacterium RBG_16_48_8
GGCCATGCATGATGGGTCGCTCAAATCCACTGACCTTCGCAAAATCTGGATCGATATGTAAAGCGAATGTATCCCCGGACAAACGATAGATCAGCGGCTGATCAATGGAAGGCTGGGCGATTTCTTCGACATCAGGAGGGCGATCTGGGAAGGTGAAGACCTCCCTGGGGCTATCCTCTCCCCCAAATCCACCATCCAGGCGTGCGAACAAAGTGACAATGTTCGTGAAGAGTTTCTGCCCCTCCGATGAGCGTGTCTCAACCTCCGCAATGACCAATGCACCCTTATCCTTCCCCTTATCATAGACTTGAGTGATCCGTCCTTTCGTGGTGAGAATTGCACCCTTTGGAGGGATGGGCTGGTGGAGCACAAGATCATGCTCTCCATGAAGCAGGCCTGCCAGAGTAATCCCCGATGTAGACATCAGCTCCGGAAAAAGGTCATACGCGCTCAAGACCGCAAAAGAAGGGATAACCTTTAGATCTTTCT
>MGNI01000068.1:3605-9780 GCA_001795115.1 Chloroflexi bacterium RBG_16_48_8
GAGCCTGCTCCAACGCCTAAAGCGTATAAAACAAGTTCCTTCCAGTCATATTCCTTGGTGAACGGGCCGAATTCCCTGCCCAAGATATCCAGATTTATTCCCATGGAACACCTCCTTTGTGATTTCCCAAAATCCTGGATGCGCTACGCGGTCTCAGGATGAATAGAAAAGTTCGAATGAAATGCATAGCCATGGAGTTTTCAGGATCCTTTGTCAAGTGCTCCATATGAATGAAAGAATGAAGAATACATGGTGAGAAATCGTACCCGGGTAAGGTACCTACGAAGTTCCTACACTGGTGAAAATACGCTGCTCATGCTTGAAATGTGAGTTCCTGCAGCATGTATGGGGATAGAAATTAAAACCAGTCCAACAACCCTTCAAGTCGGACTGGATCATACAATCCTCATACCCCATTGCCCTACCCCGTCAAGGATTAATCTTGTGTTATCGAAACAAGAAGGCGCTCAATCATTTACGCTAATCATATATGAGGACGGTTGCAATTTCAATCGGGTGTATTCATTCAGTACATATGCGACGATTTTGGATTTGAAACCAATCCTGAGTAGCATTCACGAAGATACTCTGCTGGAGTCATTACATCAAGCGAATGATATGGCCGAACGGTGTTGTAGAAGACCTCCCAATCCCGGAGTGCCTCATCGACGCTCTTCAAATCCAACTCCCCCATATACAGGTCATGGAACTCCTCTGTATGCGTCCGTTGGGCTCGCTCCTCATGTCCGTTCAGTTTCGGTGATCGAGGTGGGAGCACAAATAGGCGGATATTTTTCTCTGCACAGGCCTGCTCAAACTAGGCCATGAACTCGCTGCCCCCATCCACCTGGATCGCTCGCACTGGAAAGGGGGTTCGTTTGACCAGCGTTTCCAGGAACTTACTGGCATTCCCTGCAGATGCACTCCGATACGCCTCCACCACGTCCCAGCGAGAAATCATATCCCTGGCCGTGAAATGCTTGAAGGCTACATTCGGCAGTGGTCGAAAATCTAACGTGTCTACCTGCACCAGTTCCCCTGGTTTCTTCGCCCGGTACTCCTTCGGCTTCCGCATGGCGTAGGTGCGCACCAGTCGGCGTTTTCGTCTGGTGATCCCATTTCGAGGTGGTTCTCTAAGCACACCTCCTGCTTTCTGCCGCTTGAGGATCCGCCCAACCGTCGAGATGGAAGTTGGCCAGCCTTCCCGCTGTAGCAGCTTCCACAGCTTCTCTTTGCCCATCCCAGGATGTTCTTCACGCAACTTCAGAACAGCCTCCGCCAGCTCCGGCCTCCATTGAGGTCGACGCACTCGTTTCGGCCGACGATCCCCCTCCTCCAGGCCGATCAATCCCCTCTCTTCCACACATTTCTGCCAGCGATACGACGTCGAACGTAGTACCCGCAATATATCTACCGCCCGTTGCGCAGAATTGCCTGCCTCGCGCAAACGTTGCCAGGCCTTCAGCCACCGCAGTCGTTCACGGGCTGCCTCACTCATCTCAATTGGGCGTTTCGGGAAACGTAGTAGAATGTGCTGGGTAGTCCTACTATCCGTATTGGAGCCTCCTGTTTGTCTTTTCCTGACTCAAGGATGGCTCCAATTACTTTTCTTCGCTACTGTCTCACATCTATTGGAATGTACCCGTTCAATCCGAGGTTCAGGCAAAAGTTCGGACACAGATATCTCTTGAGGTTTTTTACTTGTCATGATTTCTTTCCAAACATTTTCAAGTCTTGCATCATAGGGTATCCCATGATTGCGAGACTAAATCTATATGCCGTTTACATGATAAGAGGGTTACCTCATCATTGAGAGTGATTTTTACCTCACCCCCTTGGCTCCACTCTCCGTACTTTAGCAACCATCAAGATCAAGAAACCTTAAGCGGAAAGGAGGGAAAGAGATTGTGAAGGGGGGGCAAGAATTGAGCAACCAGGGCAAATGTCCGAACTCTTGTCCGAAAACCAGGGTATCAGGATAGGGTATATTTAACCTGATTTTGCCACCTTTTTTACTCATGAGTTAGAGGGTTATCCCACAGCCATCATCCCGCGTGTAGGTCATACAACCATTTTTAAATTGCAGCCCAAGGATGCTTGACTTTACTGCGGCCGACCGACAGGGATGAGGTAAAGTGGTTCATGATGACTGGGAAGACCCAGAAGAGATTGCACCCGTTTATCCTCAAAAGCGCCAATAGGTGTCGCTCCCAGATCAAGAGAAACCGCTTGAAGAAGCAAGTTTTGTGCAGCATGACCAGCTTCGAGATGAACGTATCTGGGAGAGCGAGCAGGACCATATTTCACCTCCACTCTCTCATAGACTACTGTAAGGACAAATGTCACCGGTGCTTCAGAAATTGGCTCTTGATTGAGTGCAGCATTGCAAAGCTCTGCACGCAGGTCGCCCTCCTGGATTAAGGTAAGGGAATGATCCTGTGGATCATAATGGGATAGCCCTTCTTCGGAAACCACGTAAAGTTCAATGGGATAAAGCGCCCCAGCAGAGGGTGCTGTTCGATATCCCCTCGGATCCGTAATCCCTTGAGCAGCCCAAAGCAGCTGAGAGATCTCATCGATGCTGAGCGGTTCATCGGTAAATTCCCGTACGGATCTTCGATTTCGAAGCGCCCTTTCGAGCGAAAGCTCACCATCCATGATCGGGGTAGGCAACGAAGTCCTTTTCGTCATACTTGTCTCCGATGTTGAAGTCTGATATTGAGGCTCAACACTACAAGCGTATAAAGAAACGGTAAAGGAAAATAGGAGAACTGGCAGGATAGATCTCAGGAACCTCTGAGAAAGTTGATATTCGTGCACTCGTTTCATATTCCACAACCCAAATACTAGAGTTAATCTCGAATCGTTCTTCTGAAAGAGAAGGTGAGGCTGAAATCAACTCAAAGGATTGCTTTCGGCCACCAGTGGTGATCAGCACCTGGTTTAAGGATCAGATCGAATGTCAACTGCTGTGGCAGTGGAGCGGTATCAGGTATGTTATTAGCAACCCGTCTTGCACCCTGGAGGCCTCCTGATCATCACCTCCCTCTTTACTATATTACTTCACTAAGGGAATGGCATCAACATCCCGGAACCCATTAGATAACTCACCTGAAAAAAGGCCACTCAGTTGAGAGGAACCAGCCTATGTGGGGTTGCGTTGCCTCCCCACATCACCCTCTTATCCAATACCAAAGGAACATTGCTTGTTCAGTGGAATACACCGAACCCATGAACATCTAAACCAATGTTAGGTATTCACAAAGGATTAGCTGATAAATATGAAAATCGGATCTCTTTTGGGTGGGAGAGAAGGAGTCAAAATGAGAGCAAATCGAAAAGGGAGAAACGCTCTGTAGCTGGATAAGCAATGACAAAATACCTGCCCCAGTTGGGATCCCCGTTGTATTCCATGCAGGTTTGAAGGACAACCCGGTGAGGGACTGCATAAATGAGGTTGAAGAGATCCGTGCTGGACATGTCTTTTCCTCTTTCATCCACGGGTCGAAAGACGGAATAGGGGTTTTTTGGATCAAGAGCTTGGTAGAGCAACATTTCACCAACAACATATCTGCGTGACCCGCCATCCTCCAGGATGACCCTCACTTCTTGACCCATCTGAAGTTCATAAAAAACAGAACCTGCCAACGTATTGTGAGCTAAGAAACCCATCGATCCATAATCACTTGCCAGACGAAATTGAGTGATGGTATTGGAAGCGGATGAGACAAACCACGGTTTATCCTCTGGCTGTTGTACAACAGGAAGCGTAAACATCCCGGGAGCATAAATGCCTACAACCCTTTTTGGATCTCTCGTATCTGTTGCAGAGATAAAATCCAAAAGATTGAGCGATGAAAATTCCCCTGTAGTCTGTAAAGCCAACCTTGATCCAACATTTGAGGGACTTTCCAAGGATGCTAACGCGGCTTGTACGGGTTGTGGATTAAAGAGGAGAAAGCTGGTTACGAATAGAAATACGATCGAGAAAAGGGAGCCAACAATAAATCGCTCTCGTTTAAGTTTAGGTTTTACCAATCCAATTAAACTTGTGTTCATTAAGCAAAAAAACCTACTTCACCAACCACAAGTCTGACATATAGATACTAAGGGTTGACACATCCCATTTCAATATCTGCGAACGTGATGTAAGTCAGTTGTAAGCCATTCTCTCTAAAGCTGTTGGATGTGAAAGTGGGCAGTAAATATGAAGCGGCATATCAGTGAGATCTGCCTTGGGAGGCACTTGGAAAACTCAAGTGTCAATGGTTCGATTGGTTCGATTCTGAATGGACCATTCCTGCCATGACCAAAGCGATCAGATCTCTCTCCGATCACTTGGGGTGCTAATCATGAAAGAATTCCCTAAAAATTGCAGTAAATCAGAAATGGACCTACCTCTGAACGTGTGAGAGGAAAAGAAGGTAAAACCTCGGATCGCAATCCAAGGAGGGGGATTGGCGCGCCTCCATGGTCGAACCTAGATCAGCCCTCCAATAGAACCAATGTTCCGAATTGGAATCATAAGTATATCCGACACCGATGTGTTTATAATTCTCGTCTAAAAGCCGGGCTTTATGCCCAGGGCTATTCATCCAGGCTTTCACAACATCTTCATGTGAGGGAAAACCACCCGCGATGACCTCGCCCAGACGGATGTAGGGATAGGCCCCCTCTTCTGAAATTCTGACATCAAACGTGCGACCCAGGGAATCCACATGGTCCAGGGGCACTTCGCTCTCCGCCGCCATATCATCACTCATCCACCGAGCTGCTGTCTGCAAGCGTACATCCAGTTCAAGGGAGGGGAGTCCAACCAGATTTCTCTCATGGTTTATAAAAAAGATGACCTGTTGTTCGAAGGAGGAAGGGCATTCGCTGATGGGATCACTGCTAAAAGCAGGGAATGGAAAGACGGTTTCAACTTGATACGCCTTTCGATCACATCGGCTTCCATCAAAATGAGACGAGTTCCCCACTTTCACTTCGTTTAAAGAAGCGACCACTCCATCGCTTCCAGCCATAGATAAAGCAGGAGTGGTCCACACCGACACAAGTAGCAAGAGCGCTAAGCTCAAATATGGCAACCTTCCCAAACCCACCTCTTTAATTTTCACACCAATCCTTACGCTTCAAGATGATTGGCCGGAAGTAATTTGACAAACAGTGAACGTAAAACCTAGCCAATCACTTAAGCAAACCGCCATTCAGGCAACTCATTTTGTCAAAATACTTTCGGCGGTTTGCCAAGATACCAACGACAAAAGAAAAAATTGCGAAACGTTTTTCCCGTCTCAAAGTATAGAAATGTTTAAAATTCGCGCAATATATGCCTAATAAAAGCCTAACCTTTTTCACCGGTTTTTACGTGAATTGACTGTTAACTCACCTTTAAAAAAGCTGCTCATCTGAGAGGAATCAGCGTACGTGGGAGTGCGGGTGAAGACCGTACTCCCACGTATGCCTCGCTCTTCTATCTTGAAGGGTTTTTTGGGGGTGGACTTAGTGCTATAGTCGAAGAAAAGGGTGAGAGTCACTAACCCAAAAGATCGTCGGGCATCGTGTAGCCCACACCTTGGCGCGTGACAATATGGATGGGACGCTTGGGATCTTTCTCAACTTTTTGACGCAGTCTGCTTAAAGTCACCCACAAAATGGTTTTCTCATTGCGATAATCCGGTCCCCAAACCGAAGCGAGCAACTCCTCCCTGGTTAGGACCTGACCAACCGAATCTGCCATCGTTATTAGAAGTCGGAATTCTGTGGCGGTTACATTCACTTCCTCACCACCCACGGTAACCCTGGCACGATCAACGTCAATCTCTAAGTCTCCATGACGGCAAACCTTGTGATGGTACTCCTCCAAGCCTTGAGGTTCCGAACGCCTTAAAACGGCTCTCACTCTGGCCAGCAGTTCCTTAGCAGAAAATGGCTTTCTAACGTAATCGTCGGCTCCAGCATCCAGCCCTCTAACCAGATCCTCTTCATCTCCTTTAGCGGTAAGAATAATGATGGGGATAGATGAAAATTCGCGTATTCTCCTTGTGGTCGTAAAACCATCCATCACCGGCATCATTACATCCATCAGGATAAGCTCAGGATCCCATTCTCTTGCAACTCGGATCGCCATCCCCCCATCAACAGCGCATTTCACATCATAACTTGCGATCTTTAG
>MGNI01000068.1:9807-10025 GCA_001795115.1 Chloroflexi bacterium RBG_16_48_8
GGGATCATCTTCGACGACAAGGATTTTAACAGACATAAAAATCGATCTCCGAAAGGTGTCAAATATGAACATGCACCTTTATCTTAAAGTCCTGCTTAAAATGAATTAAGCTTTTCATCTTCCCTTTATCAGTAGAATAACCAAACTAATGAGAAACTGCAAGCAACCTTCGGTTTTGTTACCAGCAGTTTCATCCGAACCAATCATGCCACCACTTT
>MGNI01000068.1:10032-10362 GCA_001795115.1 Chloroflexi bacterium RBG_16_48_8
CTTCAGGCATCCCACCCGATTGTCATTTCTGGAATGAACGATCCTTTTTGTGATCTTTTGAGACCACATTATAATGCTTTTAAATGTTTCCGTTCATGACAATCTAGGAGGAAAGATTCATGAACTACAAAACTGCTCGATTAAAAATAGAAGCAAAGGAATACAAAGCTCGAATGGAAATTCTCACCTATTACCCACATGATCTTCCATCTTTGACTTTACCCTTATGAGGCGGGGATTTCTGAAACGAAGCTGGCAGTGACATCCCCCACAGGGCTTTCTGGTCCAACTTCCCAAAGGAAGATATGTAATTCATGCAGGTTATTCAAA
>MGNI01000068.1:10583-10775 GCA_001795115.1 Chloroflexi bacterium RBG_16_48_8
ATACCCGGTTTATTATCCTTTCGAGAAATCCCTCCACTGATCGCATGTTTTAGAAAATTGAGAAGTCGCCCCGATCTGATCCTATGCGATGGACATGGCTTGGCACATCCCAGACGTTTCGGTCTCGCCTGCCATCTGGGTGTGCTGTTTGATATTCCATCCATTGGTGTTGCCAAGCGACTTCTGGTTGGA
>MGNI01000068.1:10974-11211 GCA_001795115.1 Chloroflexi bacterium RBG_16_48_8
TGCAAAATACGAAAGGTTGGGGCGAAGCTTAGAAATTTAACGTCATCCCACTTAAGGGTCTCTATATATCAGCCTTTGCCCGGGATTAGAACCTATGCATGGGTAAAAACCCGCGACGAGCCAATTCCACAACATTGTTTGGTTCATCCCTCATCATGCCTTTTCTTGGGATTTGCCAATCAATCCGTTTTCCTATCCAGGCTGCTGCTCTTCGGATTCTTTAGGGAAGGGACGGTC
>MGNI01000068.1:11340-11604 GCA_001795115.1 Chloroflexi bacterium RBG_16_48_8
AACAATATCCGATCTCGTAGCCTTTTTTTCTTATGGTCTCCCCCAATTCACCTGAAGCCTGCCCATTGATGGCAAGAGTTCGATACCCATTAAACTTGACCTCAATGCCCTGCCGACTGATCAATCTCTCAATGGATATCATCCTGGCCTGGTATAGCACCTCCCCGCGCTCAATTAAACCGGAAACAAACGCTGGATCATCATTAAGTAATAGCTCCCAAAGTTGATCATTGAAAGGTCTACTATCTTCGAAAAAAAGTCCTT
>MGNI01000068.1:11638-11925 GCA_001795115.1 Chloroflexi bacterium RBG_16_48_8
GATATCTCGATCACCAATGTACGTCACCGCTCTGGGTACGGACACATCAGGAAAAAAGAATTCCCAAGTCAACACACATGCAGCCCGATCCAGACTCCTCTTCCCAGGAAGATCTGCTAAATTTGCTAAATCTTCAAGGGCTGTTTTGTGATGATCGATCCAAACCAGTGATATTGTGACCATCATCCTTTCCATGGTCTCTTTGGGAAGAGAGAAATCCGCGATGATGACCTGTTTCACCTGCTCCACAGCTTCCCAGGGGACCGGGTCCCCATAATCCATCGGTT
>MGNI01000068.1:12006-12110 GCA_001795115.1 Chloroflexi bacterium RBG_16_48_8
TTCTTTACAAGCTTATCCACCCTTTTGATCGACTCCTTTCTTCGTTACTACATTCGATATCAGGCTGTAGTGTACCAGAGAAAAACAACCACTCGCCCGATATG
>MGNI01000068.1:12236-12453 GCA_001795115.1 Chloroflexi bacterium RBG_16_48_8
GGCATAGGAGAACTCCCAGCATAAGCGTTGCGAATCTAACCCATCCCATTGAAACGAGGAAAAATGATAAAACGATACGCGATCACCCTCCTCCCGATCATTTTCCTACTGAGTGCATGTCAAGAAGCAACCTCTACGAAAATTCCAATTGAGATTATACCGACGCCTCCCTCAACGCCCTCCTTGCCTCCTTCCACTCTTATCAGCGAAGTCATGG
>MGNI01000068.1:12460-16517 GCA_001795115.1 Chloroflexi bacterium RBG_16_48_8
CAGTGGAAATAACAATTACGAGTTCATCGAACTTTATAATCCCGGGGAAACACCCTTCCCCTTGCAAGATTTCTCTCTGTGGTACCGATTACCAACCAGTGAAGAAGATCTGCTCGTTTATCATTGGTCCAGCCCAGCCCTCCTTCCAGGACATGGTTATTATCTGCTTGTCCGAGAGGGACAGGATGTGGGCATTCTGCCCAATGCAGTATTTAGTCAGTCGTTAAATACAGGCGGCGGTGGTCTTGTACTGCGTGATTCTCAAGGTGAAGCCGTTGATTCACTGGGCTGGGGGAATGCCCCTGAAGCTTTCACAGAGGGCACCCCAGCTTCAATCCTTGAAAATGGGATGTCCTTGGAACGTGCTCCTGGAGGCCAAGATGGAAACCATCAGGATACTAACCATAACGCCGTCGATTTTCAACTTTCGGACCAACCGCAGCCTCAAAACACAGGGAGTGATCCTGCGCCATATATCGAACAGATCATTGAGCTTAGGCTACAAGCGCCTGAGACTGTTGAGCCAGGAAACAATTTCGAGTACATCCTGACTATTACCAATAGGACAGATCAGACGCTAGAAGAGGTCGTCGCACATCTCTACCTGCCCCCAGATCTCACCATCCGGTCTCTGCCTGCATCCATGGAAGCTCAGGAACAATCCGTGCTATGGACGGTCGATCAACTACCCCCAGGCGGTGAACAGACAGAGGTACTTCTCCTTACCACGCCGTGGGCCTATCTTGATTACAGTGTGGAGATCTTCTTCGCTCAAGTTGGAGATTCGGATTGGGTGTACTTCGCCCCTCCAACAGTCACACGCAGTGTAGGTGGCGTCATCCCTATCGGCACCGCCCGTGGGTTGATAGGGTCCGAACTCTCGATTGAGGGTATCGCCACCATGTACTCAGGGGGATATTACGCTGGATCAGGGAACGTTAAGTTCTATCTAGAAGATGAGACAGGTGGACTGCAGGTTCAAGTGTTCGGAGGTGAAGGGGAGGTGAATATCCCCATCAACGCCCATGTACGAGTCAAGGGAACCATGGGGAACTACAGGGACTCTTTACAGATCGTCCCCAATGCTGTACCTGGGGATGTTGAGATCATCTCGCCCTCTCCAGAAATAGAAACGCCCCTCACACGGTCCAATATCCGTCAGGCTTCCTTCGACATAGAGACACTGCCTGGTCGCCTGGTGCAGGTCGAAGGAAATGTGACCCGAGTGGAGGAGTTCTCCTACAGTTATGAGATCGATCTTGTTGATGACGAAGGGAATTTGCTTAGATTATACGTCGATAAACTCACGGAGATGAGTGTTGAGAAAATTCAACTTGGACATCATTATCGAGCCACTGGAATCCTCGACCTACGGGATGGAAGTGTCTTGCTCTATCCACGCATCCAGTCTGATCTTCAGGAGATCTTTCCTCCAGCTCTCATCCTCAAAATCGATGCCCCCAATACCATCCTGCCGGGTGAGACCTTCCCTGTCACACTTGTCGCCACCAATCATAGTCAGACACCTGTTGAGGATATAACCATTAAAGCATCTCTTCCATCAGACGGTGCGCTTGTGGAAAGGGTAAACGATGAGGGTTCACAAAGTGGAGATGAAATCACCTGGTCAGTCCCTGAGCTAGAAGGGAAGGGTGGAGAGGTACGCGTATCCTTTGCGTTAACTGCAATTGGGACTGGGGATCAGATTATCATTGAAAGCTTTGCCTCAAGCAGCACAGAAGAGGTGGAAATGATCACTGTTGAACCCTGGGGCGTTTTTCTCGGGGCGAATCTTCCCATATGGGCTATTCAAGGGACAGGAAGCAGCTCCCCTTATGTGCTGGATGAGGCTACAACAACCGGCATCGTTACCGGGGTCTTCCCCGGTCTACAGGGCTTCTTCATCCAATCCGCCCAAAGCGATGAAAATCATTTCACTTCCGATGGTTTGTTCGTGTTGATGGGCGATCGGGAAGTCACCGTTTCCCAAGGTGACTTTATTGAGGTATATGGAACGATTCGTGAGATTGGACAGCAGACTCAAATCGAGATCTCCAGCTCTGAAGATGTCCGCATACTTCGCCAGGGTTCGCTCTTGCCCCAACCTGTAGAATTGGATCCACCTCTTGATGATCTTGAATCCCAAAATTATTTCGAGGCTCTGGAGGGCATGCTCGTCCAGGTGAGTGAACCAGCCATAGCCACTTCACCCACTTCAAGATATGGCGAGTATGTTGTGGTAAAGGAAGATCTTGACGTTGATCGGATATGGCAGGGAGAGGCTTCCGGTGTGATGATTATGGTGGATGACGGCACCTTCGATGTCCACTATAACAGCTCAACCCTGGATTACGTCGTCGTCTGGGGAGATTTGGTGGAAGGACTGCTGGGTCCTTTGGCATACACCTACGGACGATACAAAATGGAGCTTTTGATTACCCCAGAAGTTTCCACCTCCAGGGAACTACTGGAGCCTTTACCAGCATTAGAGGAAGATCAATTCAGTATTATGACATGGAATGTTGAGAATCTTTTTGACATCCTTGTCCCACATCCAATCGACCCTCCCCTTCCGAGGAGAGCTGATTATGACCTGGCTCTCACGAAAATTGCCAATACCATCCTGGCTGCTGGTGCACCCACGATTGTGGGTCTGCAAGAGGTGGAACATATCGGTATCCTGGAGGATTTGACTGAGCTTGACCTCCTGGCCGAGTTCGAATATATCCCCATCCTCATGGAGGGGACGGACAGCCGCGGGATCGATGTCGGCTATTTGGTGCGGGGCGACAGTGCCTCGGTGCTAGATGTCCAACAGCATCCCGCCCCCGAGGGCATAACCAGCCGCCACCCACTTTGGATCCAGGTACAGGTGGAAACTTCCACTGGCTCCATCACTCTTCACTTGATCAACAATCATTTCACCTCCATGTCCGGTGGCGAATTGGCGACGGAACCGCGCCGCTCCGCGCAAGCGGCATGGAATGTGAGTCTGCTCGAGGACATCTTGGCTGAGGTTTCGGACGCACATGTTGTTATCCTGGGTGACTTGAATTCTTTTTACGATGCGAAACCCATCGATATCCTGCGCAAGGCGGGATTACATCATGTATTCGAGGCACTTAACCCAGAAGAACGCTATACGTACATTTACCAGGGTGCCTCGCAAACTTTAGACCATATCCTTGTTACACCGGGTTTATGGGATAGGTTGGTTTACGTCCAGATCTACCACGCAAACGCTGACTTCCCACCGCATGATCCGGGAGACATCTCTCCATTGCATCAATCGGATCACGATCCGGTGATCGCGATCTTCTCCATGACCCTATAAACCTCGACTCCGTCAACCCTGCAGCGGGTTTTTCGTCATAACCTTAATCATGATCGGGAACCCGCCGCAGGGTTTAAAAGACGTACCACTCGAGCGTCTAACACAAACCTTCCCGGAAGCTTTAAGCTTCCGGGAAGGTTATAAACGATGGGTTGCGGTTTACCGTAACCCTAGACCTACCATAGGTCAAGTCAAAAAGCTATTGCATCTCAGCCATGGCTTCAGCAGCTGCATCGTTCAACTCCGCCAGAAGGCCTGGAATCTGATCCGGCGTACCCTGGATAATGGCTGCGAAGGTATCCTGCAGCAGTCGGCGTACCGACGACCATGAGGCGATCGAAGGCTCAACTTTACCCAAGGGTACCAACTCAAGCCCAGATGACCATTGGGGTTTGTCCGCTGCGTAGGCATCCAGCAGGGGTACTGTGCTGGCACGAGTGGGATAGTAGGCCGAGGCCTCAATCCACTTGGCCTGCTGCTCAGGGGCGGTGAACCACTTCATGAACAGCCAGGTAGCCAGCTCTTTCTCCGGTGTACTTCCAACCATACCCACCGTCTGTAGGTAGGAGTTAACCGCCTGCCCTGCGTCACCTGGGAAGGGGATGTACCCCCACTCATCGTCACTCCCAGCTTCCTCAAAAGCTGCTTCCTGATACGGCAATCCTACACTGGAGCTAGAGACAATGAGGGCTTTGCGGGTGGCAAACTCAGGGTTGGGGTAGC
>MGNI01000068.1:16529-17736 GCA_001795115.1 Chloroflexi bacterium RBG_16_48_8
AAGCACATTTTTCATCCCACAGATCCTTGAGGAAACCTGCTACTGCCTCCAGTTCTGGTGAGGCGAAATTAAAGGCTGATCCATCCTCCGTCAGATGAGTACCACCATAGGAGAAGAGCCAGGCACTGACCTGTGAAGCACCTGCGTAGAGGACATAACCGCCTGTGCCGTCATTGTCAGGGTCATCATCGGCAGC
This sequence comes from Chloroflexi bacterium RBG_16_48_8, assembly GCA_001795115.1. Classification (GTDB taxonomy): domain Bacteria; phylum Chloroflexota; class Anaerolineae; order Anaerolineales; family E44-bin32; genus MGNI01. The sequence continues at coordinate 16,726 of MGNI01000068.1, forward strand.
GTTGGCTTCTGCAGCCGCGCAAACCTGTTCCTTGAACTCCGCTGGTGTCGAGGGAGGTGCATCAAAGCCGAGTTCTTGCCCCCAGGTGCGATTGTAGAACAACACCTCTGCAGATTGACTGATAGGGAAGCCTATGCGGGCACCATCTGGAGCGATAGCTCCGTTGAATGCGGCCGGGTAAAAGTCATCCTTCTCCTCTGCTGTGAGACCCCAATCAGGATCATCGAGGTAGGGATTTAGGTCGATGATCACTTCCACCGAATGCCAGTTGGCCAAGGCATTGCCGTAGGCGACAATCAGATCCGGTACATCACCGGATTGGATGGCAGCGTTCATCAGGTCCTCGGTATCACTATAGTTGCCCTGATCCAGCGCCTCTATGGTGATGCCCCACTCGTTGGTGGCGTTGAATTCATCCACCAGAGCTACCATGCCCGTCTTTACCGGTTCACTGTACCAGACATGCCAGAAGACAACCGTCTGTCCACTGGGATCCACAGCGGGAACCTCGGTTGCTGGTACTTCCGTTGGTTTTGGTTCCGGTGGAGCCTCAGTGGATTTGGCGGCAGGAGCCTCAGTGGGTTCTGGTGGAGCTTCGGTCTCCTCCGCTTTACATGCGCCCAGCACCATAGGCAAGAGCAACGCCAGCAACAATACCCAGGCAAATATTTTCTTAGACATGCTTCTTCCTCCTCTAATTTATCAAGACTTTCCAAATATCCATTTTTAAGACATCGGAATCTATCCTAAACAGTGATTCTTTCCGTACAACCTCCTTCCTCTGAAAAATTAGCCTTTCAGACCACTTCGCGCAATCGATTCAGTAAATTGCTTCTGGGTGATAAAGTATAGAAGCAATATTGGAATGATCGTGATCACTGCCCCGGCCATCATCAAATGGATTTGTTGGCCTGCTTCCTGGACAAATTTGTAGAGGCCAAGTGCAATCGGGCGCCACTCGGGGGTCTTAGTCACCAGGAGAGGCCATGCCAGGGAATTCCATGAGCCCAT
>MGNI01000068.1:17817-20605 GCA_001795115.1 Chloroflexi bacterium RBG_16_48_8
ATTTGAGCTGCATCAAACAACTCATCCGGGATTTGGGCAAAGAACTGCCGCAGAAGAAATATGGAAAAAACACTTCCCCAGAAAGGAATCGTTAACGATGGCCAGTTGTTGAGCCAGGCACACGGATCGCCGCAGATGGCTTCTCCAATACGTCCAATCCATGTAACCGTTAAAAAGTTGGGTATTGTGAGCACCATAGCAGGGATCATCATCGTGCTGAGCATGATTCCGAAGATAAGTTCCCGGCCCGGAAACTGGATTCTGGCAAAGGCATAGGCTGCTAATACGCTAACGACCAACTCGCCGGTCAGCGTGATGGTGGTAATTTGAACGCTGTTTAAGAAATATTCCGCAAAATCAGCGACCTGCCAAGCCTCCACAAAGTTTTCCAAGTGGATTTCGGAAGGAAAGAGACTCACACCCTGGGCCTCACCAAGAGACTTTACGGATGTGGAAAGCATCCAAACGAAAGGAATCACGGCCATGAAAGCCCAAATGAGGAAAACGATGTAAATCGCAGTTTTCTGAAAAATCTGAGAAATGATATAGAAATGCCTCGATTTGCCAGATTCTCCAGTTTTGTTTCTCGAAAAATCATCAGCCATAGAACACTCTCGTCCCCTGGATCCGATTATTGATAAGGGTTAAGAACAGGATGATGGCAAAGAGCACAAAGGCCAATGCCGATGCATATCCAAAGCGCGTTTTATCGAAGAATTCCAAGAAAATCGTCACACTGAAGGTATCCACCGTTCCCAAGGAGAATTCATGCCGCATGACATAAATATGGGCAAAAGCTTTAAAGGTCCCAATGATGGCAATCAAGGTGAGGAAATAGGTTGTAGGTGAAAGTAAAGGGAAAATGATTTGACGGAAAATCTGCCAACGCCCAGCCCCATCGATCTCGGCTGCCTCGATCAACTCCGTGGAGATATTCCCCAGCCCCGCTAAATAAATCACAGTGTCATATCCCACAAAGACCCAGATGGAATAGATCATGATGACCACCAGGGCCAGGCTGGGGCCTACAGCCCATGCAGGAACATCCAGCCCGATGGAATTCTCAAGCAATTGAAAGATCCCTTTTGGCTCTTGAATCCACGCCAATGGCTCTATCCCAAAGATTTTCAAGGCTTGATTCACTGGAGCTTGTGGTCGGATGGAGAACATCTGCCGGAAAACCGTCGCACTGGCTACAAAGGGAGTGACATAGGGTAAAAAATACAACATGCGGAAGAGTTCTGATCCAGCCATCTTTTGGAAGAGTAGAATCGCTAAAAACATGGAGATCGCCAGCTGAAAAGGTACAGTGCCCAGGGAATAAAATACCGTTACTTTTAATCCATCCCACATATCTTTATCGCCTGAGATAATGACTGCAGGCAACTCACTGATTAATAACCATCCACCAACCAACAAAATGATAGCTCCGAGAATTCGGAACCAGAAGGCACGATTGGAGGTCTGACCCTCTGCGCTCCGCCATACAAACCAGGCCAGGACCAACAAAAGAACCCCAGAACCAATCGTGATCACTTGAGGCCAGATGTCAGGATCGGTTCCATTTTCAAGAGCCACCCGATAGGCTTCGATCGCTTGGCTATAAGTGAACCAAAGCAGAAATGGACCCGTAACAGCCAACAACCATGCAATAGTAAATAGTGCCTGATAGGAAAATTGCCTCGGATGACGTCTGAATCGACCGATGAGAATGGCAATAAAGATGGAACCCAAAATAAGACCGATAAATAGCCAAAATGCATGGACGACGGTCTCTGATCGAAAGGCTTCACCCAGGAATTGGAGGAATAACTCCCGTGTTCTATCCAAACCTCTCATCTTATCTGGGATGTCTAGAACCTGAGGGAGAAGAAGTAGAAACCAACGCAGGAAGCTAAAAATGGTGGCAGCATACAAAGCTGCCGGTAATGCAAGAAGCCAAGGCAAATCCTTATTCTGTTGAGCTTGATTACGTATCCTTTTCAAGATGAACCATACGCCAACCAATGCCCCGATCGCTATGGCAAAGAAGAAGATGTAAGCCAGTGCATCCACCGCTCTAACAAAGTTCGTCAAGCCAATGAAATCCCCCCTCACCAAGCGCCAATTGTGCAAACTTACATACAGCGCAAATCCAACAGGAAAGATGCCAAACATGAAAATGAGTACTGCGGCGGGCAAGATCATGAAATAACCCGTCAAGTACTCGCGTACATGCCGCCCTCGCCGCCCCGTGAAGGTTCGTTGAAACCAGGACAGCCCGACCCTAGCGCTTCTTCTCTCTGCCGCTGTCGCCTCGAGTTGAGTCAAGATGTCTCCTAAAGAGATGCAACCGTATAGAAGTTGAGTAGAATTATAGGCCAACCATGAACCATGGTAAAGTATGATCCGCTCCAAGGGAATCAGGAGAAAAATCCATACCTATGAACGATCTTACACCGAAATATCTCCCCAACCTTAGAAATCACAAAATCGCCAATCTTGATCTTGGAAGAGATGCCCTTCACCCAGCCTATGAGCATCAATCCCTGCTTAATTTACCATCCACACTCTGTGATTGGTTGGGCGCTCCCAAACTTCCCCACCCATCCTTGCGATTGACACCACTGGATGACCTGGTAGAAGGGATACAACAGATCGTGGTCGTGCTCATCGATGCGGTCTCTCACAATCGTTTCCAGGATTGGATAAACCGCATCGATGTAGAAGCCCAGTCTATCCTTCAAGATGCCTATCTCCTTCCATTGACCTCTATTGCCCCCTCCACAACTTGCGCTGTCCTAACCAC
>MGNI01000068.1:20611-21836 GCA_001795115.1 Chloroflexi bacterium RBG_16_48_8
GACGGGTCGAAGCCCTGCCGAGCACGGGATCCTGGGCTATGAACTTTTCCTTAAAGAGTACGGCCTCATTGCGAATATGATCACCCATTCACCTGCTAGTTTTGAGGGTAGATCAGGGCTGCTCTACCGGGCAGGTTTCCAACCTGAGAGTGCTTTACCTGTACCAACGCTTGGAACTCACCTTTCTCAAGCTGGAGTTGAGATATTCGCCCTGTTACCCAGCACCATCCTCAGGTCCGGTCTCTCTCGTATGCACTATCCTTCTGTGGACATGTATGGTTTTAGGACACTGACGGATCTCTGGATCCAAGCCAGGCATCTAGCAGAATTGAAACTGACTACGCCTCGCCTCATCTGGATTTATTACGGTACGGTGGATACGTATTCTCATCTCTATGGTCCTGATTCCGAACAAGCACAAGCCGAATTCGTCACTTTCCTCAACACCATGTTCAGGATTTTCTTATCGAGATTCCAGGCGGACACTCGTCGTAAAACGCTTCTGATGATCCTATCCGATCATGGACAAATACATACGCCTAAAAACGCTCACTACGAACTATCCAACCATCCCGTGCTGATCAACTGCTTGCACATGCTTCCCACAGGTGAAAATCGTCTGGCCTACCTCTATCCAAGGCCTGGTCAGACAGAGGCTTTTCAGGAGTATATTGCATGCACCTGGCCAGGAAGGTTCCAAATCCTGCCCTCAAGCCACGCCCTTGAGAATGGTTTTTTCGGTCCCGGGGAACCATCTAAAGAGGCCAGGAGTAGAATCGGGGACTATCTCGTGGTCAGCCAGGAGGAGGCTTACATGTGGTGGTCCCCCAAACCGAACCCCCTGCTGGGACGCCACGGCGGATTATCAGAAGAGGAGATGGTCGTCCCACTGCTGGCATTGCGCTTGAATTAATTCTCGAACATTCCATTTATTCTTGTCATATATTGCCCATGATACTTCATAAGGGCGACCAGTCGATCGCCCCTACTTCCAATACATTTTATAATCTCAACTAATTCCAATCGGATGCCTTATTTTCATACTGACGTACATACCACGGATCACAAAATATTCCTGTGTCTGATAGGAACCACAGGAGTTACGGGGTATCGAATTGAGCGATGTTACTGCGTTGGTTCCGTCGGTGTAGGTTCAGTTGTCGGAGCGATCACAGTATCTTGCCCTAATTCAGGCAAGGGCAACAAGTAGGGCGTGTTATTGGGT
>MGNI01000068.1:21846-23005 GCA_001795115.1 Chloroflexi bacterium RBG_16_48_8
CCTGGATGCCTGGAGCCAACTTTTGAATGTACTCGAAGGTGAGCAGATCAGGGTTATTGCGCAAAGCCGCTGCAATCAATTCCAAGGCTTTGGCTTCGGCTTCAGCCTCAATGATCCGAGAATCTGCCCGACCCTGGGCCTCAATGACCATTGCATCCGCTTTCCCCTCGGCAACTTTACGGGCTTGCTCAGCTTCTTGCTCACGCTGCTGAACAACAAAAGCTGCTTGCTGAGCCAACTGCTCCGCAATCTGCTTCTGTTCCACGGATGCAGCATATTCATCCGAGAATGCGATATTTCGTAGGACAAAAGTCTGCAGAATTAATCCCCCTTCCTCTAACTGTACCGCCAGATCGCTACGCATCATCTCTATCAATTCGAAACGTTTCGAACTTATGACCTCTTCAATCCCGAATTGGGAGACAGCATTACGGATAATGCCTCTGGTGACGGGTCGCACCAAGTTGTCTATATACTGTCCCTGCCATTTAATATGCGCCTCCACAACCTCATCGGGGTCGATGGAGAAAATCACGGAGGCATCCACTCTCACAACCTGTCCATCCGCAGTTCGTGCCTCCACAGAATCGTCTCCCATGATCTGTCCTTCTTCAGGTGCGATGGACATGGTGTAGGTTTGGCGAGAGATGGGGTATTCGATGACTGTCTCCAAAAAAGGAACCACCCAATTCAGTCCTGGCTGCAGAGCTTCTGCGCGAACACCCTCATCCAAAGCAGAAATCACAACGCCCCGATCCGTCGGCTGAACGAAAACAAGACCTGCGCTCATTGAGGTCGAAAGCAAAGCGATGACCACAGCACCAATGATGAACCATCCGGCTGCCTTGAAACTTTGACCTCGTGTTGCCCGAAAAACAGCCAAGGCAATTACGCCAATCGCCACCAACCATGCAATGGTGGCCACGCCACTTAGAACAACTGCGACATTCATTTACTCCTCCTTGAGCTATGTCGATATAGACAAACTTCCTCGAATTTACGCTTGAATTTTACCATGTGGGCCAGCCCTCTCCCAACATCCCCCTGACATTGATCTCCTACCAAGCTCATGTTAACATCCAAGCATGCGCCGCTTCAATGCCCGTCTTCAGGGCATCACCCTTTCCCCAGATGGTCAAATAGTAGCCAGGTTATCCTG
>MGNI01000068.1:23040-23171 GCA_001795115.1 Chloroflexi bacterium RBG_16_48_8
TATTAGCATGCAAACTTGAGGATTGCCAACCTCTCAGGAAAGTCTTATTTCCAACCCAAATCCTTCCGGATGGCTTCGTGGCAGATGCACCCCCCGAACCCCATTGGAGAATAGGAGAAACCTTAAGCCTT
>MGNI01000068.1:23222-23325 GCA_001795115.1 Chloroflexi bacterium RBG_16_48_8
CGTCTCGCCAGCTTTGAACATCCTCCACACCGTCTCTTTTCCCTCATCCAGCTCGGCCTCGATGGAGGTGTAGCCATGTCCCTCTGTACAGATCATCTACCGG
>MGNI01000068.1:23415-24318 GCA_001795115.1 Chloroflexi bacterium RBG_16_48_8
TTCTAGGCTTGGATTATCGTTGGATGAAAGGCTCCCATGCTTTACTCAGATCCTCGTTACACAACCCATCCCATGCGGCCTGGGCGTGTGTTATGCTTGTGCTCTCAAAGGAGATCAAGGACCATTACTGACATGCACAGAAGGTCCTGTTTTTAAATTAGACCAATTGGAGTATTAAGATGGACATCCTGGCTGCATTCGCACATCCCGATGACGAAACTCGTTTCCTCGGAGGCACATTGGCCATGCTGGCTGTGAAGGGGATCCGAGTCCATATCCTCATCGCCACACGAGGAGAAGGGGGAGAAGTTGGAGAACCACCGCTCTGTTCACAAGAAGTTCTTGGGAAAATGCGTGAAGGAGAAATGGTCTGCGCCGCGGATGCCCTTGGTGCTTCCTCCTTATTTTTTCTCGATTACGTAGATCCTGTTGTGGCGGAAGACGGGGAATTATTCCCGTTTCTGGCAGATTTCGACACATTGGTTTCACAATTGGAAAATCAAGCCCAGAAACGCAGAGCCATCACGATCATCACCCACGGATCCAACGGGGAATATGGCCATCCGGCCCATAAGCTCATGCATCAGGCAGTCATGGCTGCCGCTCGGAAGCACGGCGACATCGATGTCTACACTGTATCCGCAATCTACGAGGGCCACCCCAAACCTCGTCTGGCCAACAATGACGATCTTGCCGATTTCGTCTTGTCGATCGAACCTTGGTATTCTACAAAACTCAAAGCCACGGAGTGCCACCGCACACAGCATGCCCTCTTCGTCCGGCGAGCATCACAAGATGCAGGTCGTCCGATGTCCTTGGCGGAGGTGACTTCGAAGGAGGAAAGCTTGCATCACGCCTGGTCACGAGAGAGATCAAATCTCACGGATCTATTGGCTACCTTTT
>MGNI01000068.1:24384-26478 GCA_001795115.1 Chloroflexi bacterium RBG_16_48_8
ATTTATCATGGGCATCCTGCTATCATCCGGTAAAAGGGACTTCTTTTTTGATCCTGCATGTACCAATGTGACAGGTATGCTTGGTTTTTCGGATGAAACCCTCCACCACATCGATCTATCTCGTTTGGGTGGTTTCGTGACTAATCCAATCAGTCTCCATCCGCGAAATCCTGCTCGTCATCCCCGAGTCCTCCCTTTTCCAGGAGGCTTTCTCTTACATACGGGTCATCCAAATCCTGGTTTCTCTCATATCTTGAGGAACCATGAGCGACGCTGGAAGGAACTCCCCTGTCCAGTTATCGTCCATCTCCTGGGTCAGAATCCTCATGAGCTCTCGCAGATGCTTGAGCAGTTAGAAGAGGTGGAAGCCATCACGGCTGTCGAAATTGGAATGGAGACAACAGATCCAGATTTTGCTTCCCAGCTGACCAACGCAGCTTTGGAGAGTGAATTACCGATGATTATTCATATTCCCATGAATTGTAGTGAAGAAATCGCCTTAGCGATCGCGGAAGCAGGTGCCAACGCCATTGGTCTTGGTCCTCCTCGGGGTTCTCTGCCAGGTCCGGGAGGTGAATTGGTCCATGGTCGGCTTTTCGGACCGGCCCTCTTTCCCACCGCGCTCCATGCCGTTTCCAAATATAGCCTCCTCTTGGACATTCCAATCATAGCCAGCGGAGGGATCTTCGACAGCGGCCAAGTGAAAGCCTTTCTGTCAGCAGGTGCCAGTGCGGTTCAATTTGACAGTGTATTATGGACCCACCCTGAAGCTGTTTTAGAGAATCTGAATTTTTCCGTTCCTGATCATGGGGAAGAAAACCTGCTTTCGCAAGAAGACTGAAGACTCAGACATGATGCTACAAGAACACACCCACCCTGGCAAGATGAAACCAGCACTTCCCTAATAGACTTTACGAAGATTCCCGCTCCAGCAGGATGGTTACGGGTCCATCGTTCTCAATTTCCACCAGCATATGTGCACCAAACACCCCCATCCGTACAGGAATTCCAAAGCCCTGAAGTGCCTCCGCGAAGACCTTCACCAACGGTTCTGCAAATTCAGGAGGTGCAGCGTTGATAAAACTCGGACGGCGACCTTTACGAGTGTCAGCGTAGAGGGTGAATTGGGATACGACCAGAGCCTCTCCCTCCACATCTTGAAGAGAAAGATTGGTCTTGCCTTCCTCATCTTCGAAAATGCGCAGATAGGCACATTTTTCAGCTAACCACTCTGCCTCCTTTTTTGTGTCCCCTGATCCCACTCCCACAAGAATCACCACCCCCTGGTTGATCTCAGCCACTTTTTCACCCAGCACGGAGACGCTTCCCTTGCGAACCCTTTGTATCACTAGTCTCATATTTTATTAACTCTCTTTCAAGGGGATCAGGCTTTCCTCATCTTGCCCACGGATCTCCAAGGTAACCTCAATCAGGCAAAGAATAGACTCACAGAGCATCCGTATCTTAAACTCAGTCTACTATGTCCTTCCGTCCGCTTCAAGATTTCCTTCTTCGAAGCTTGTATGCATGATTTCTTGTCAGGACCTTGAAAACTGATCCTTGGAAAGTGAAAGAAACCTGTAAGCGAAGCTCCAATGAAAAAATAAATATGGTTTAGAGTAAATACTGAGCCTACGTTATAATATCTATTCAGGAGGTGAAATATGCGCCGCTTAATGAATTTTCTTGCGGGTGCAATTTGCGGTGCGCTTGTGGGTTCGATCACTGCGCTCCTGATGGCTCCATCCTCAGGTGAAATACTTCAGCAAAGAGCACGAGACCGCATCCTTTCCGTGAGGGATGAAATCCGCGAGGCTTATGATTCTAGAATGGCCCAGCTTGAAGCCGAACTGGAGGCCTTACGAAAACCTCCTAAATCTGATCAAGAATAAGCATATATTTTTTTAATCCTATCATTGAGGCCACTGCAAAAAGCCCTTCACGATAGAAGAGATAGGATCCTGGCGGGATCCTGTTTGATTTCTGAATGGGAAGAAGGGGTTGAACCTGATCTAAGGCAGAATCTCAATACGATATTCCGCTGGCAGCCAACTGAAGTACGATGTGGCAGTCACTACAAGGATGAACTCTTCA
>MGNI01000068.1:26504-28490 GCA_001795115.1 Chloroflexi bacterium RBG_16_48_8
GCGAATCTAATTCGATTTCTCGTACGATCACTTCCTGTCCTCGCTCAATGATTGCAAGCCGGAATGTTTGAGGTAGTTGGTTTTGCAGCCGGACGAACCCTTCTGCTTCCCAATCACCATCCCCCTCTTCAAAATCTTCGAAATATCCAATGGAAGAAATGCTCACATCATCTAGCAAAAAGCCTTCCGTGTTCACCGCAGTATCCGTGATATATTCAAAACGCAGGAGAATTTCTTGGCCTGCATATCTTGATAGATCCACGCTTTCCTTGATCCACATGGGTTGATTCCCATATCCACTGATCCCGTTATATCCCCAACCGAAGGCGTTTCCTGAAGGGTCATCCCCAGTGCCAGAAGGTGTTTGCAGGATTTGCCATGTCTTGCCACCATCTGTGGAGACCTCCAGGTAGACATAGTCATAGCCCTCTTCAATCTTGTACCAAACCCAATACTCCAGGAGGATGAGTCCTGAGACATCTTGAAAGTCGAAGGGTTTTGTTAAGGTCGTATCAGCTTCATCGCCAGCGTTCGACCAAAAGGCAAAATCACCTGAATGAGGATCCCCCGAAAGGACCTTTGTCGCAGTCTCAGCCGAGAATTCAAGCCTGTAATTGCCCTGGCACGTCACTTTAATCAGATCAATACCATACTGATTCACCATTCGCTCCTCTAATGAGAAAGGGCATCGATCGAAGATATCATTGAATCTCGGTATGGGAGCGTTGATGTATGATTGGAGACCATAGCGGCCATCCGCCAGCCCTGGATCCTGTAATGCCAATGAGACCGCCCAATCCAAAAAGATATCATCTGCCGTTATTGAATCCCCTGACATCGGATCGGTGATGTTCAGGTCAGCCAAAGTCTGTTCGATCCCCACAAGTCCGTTGGCTGAATTCATCGCTATCGCCTGGATGGTGTCTCTTCCGAAACGATCGTACAAGTATGCCGAAAAGAGAAAAACCTGCCCATAATGTTCCCCAGCCAAGCCAGGCTCTGAAGGCCAGCGAGTAAGCGGCTTATCGGTGTCAAGACTATAAAAGTAATCGAAACCTCCGATTTCGAATCCAAGGACAAGTTCCACCAATTCCGAAAGACCTTCATTCAGCCAGGTTTCTTCGTTACGATCCATGTTCCAATGCACCATATGTTGGAATTCATGCGCAAGCACACTTTCGATATAGCCACTGGCTAAACTGACATTATCTGCACTCAGATAAAACATCTCATGACCATTTGAATGTTCATGAACCAGGGGGGAATACTCATCTTTTGGGAAGAACAAACCCGCAACGGAGTTCCCAAGACCACGTGTGTAGAGAACGTAAAGGTGTGGATCACTATCAACCCCGGGATTCCATTCAGTGCCTATAAGGGAGCGGACTGTAGGATAAGAATCCTCTTCAAAACGCGTCACGATTCTCTCCACATCCTCGAGGTTGACCTCTACTCGAGTGTCAACCCAGAAATAGACAATTTCTCCTGCATACACCAAACGCGCCTCGATCAATTCAGATTCGTTTTTATCTGCATCTGAAATCCAGAAATCCTGCACAGCTCCAACTGGGATGGGGGCCACTTCTTGCGATAGAACTCTCGGCACTGCCTCCAAACCCAATAACCGCTCAGCGATATCAGGTAGATCCGCGATGGGAACTTCTATATTGGACAACATATCGATCGTATCTAGTGAAGGCTCAGAGCTAGGTTTGGGCTCCTGGGGAGTTAGAGTAGGATCAGGTTTGGAGGGAAAGAGGAGAATCATGACTACAAGGGGTGTGACCAGGCAAAAACAAACAGCCAATGTACCAAGTATTCCTAATCCGATCCAACCAACAGAAGAATTCTTTTCCATATGCGCTCAAACCTTTTCACACACAAAAATATCCGCTCAATAAGTTTATCAAGCGCAGACCCACGCGGCAAGATGTGGTGCAACGGGTGATCCTATGAAATGTCGCAGCCTCTACCCCCGGACGAATA
>MGNI01000068.1:28580-30323 GCA_001795115.1 Chloroflexi bacterium RBG_16_48_8
AGGGGGGATCAGGTTTTATCGAGAACCATGGACCAATGTTTCATCATCCGGTCGTACGATCGGAAGCTGAACAGTAAAACGACTGCCTTTCCCAACTGCACTTTGGGCGACGATACGACCTCCATGCGCTTCGACAATTTGCCGTGAGATTGCCAATCCCAACCCGACGCCACGATCTTTCCTCCCCCGCCTGGCTTTATCAACCTGGTAGAAACGTTCGAAGATACGGGAAAGATCCTCATTTGGAATCCCAGCACCGGAATCGTCCACATGAATGGAGATCCAACCCTGAGCATGATCTCCATGGATAACCACATTTCTGTCCGTCGGAGTATGTTTAATCGCATTGTCGACCAGATTTGTAAAAACCTGAGCCAAGCGATCGCCATCACCAATCATAGGTGGAAGTTCATCCAGACGATTCTCAAGAACGACCCCCTTCTCTTTCGCAGGTAGTACAAACTTATCCACGACCCTGCTCAACAACGCTCTCAAATCAACCGGTTGCCGTTTGAATTCGATTTGACCGGCGTCAATTCGTGCCAGGTCAAGCAGATCTTCCACCAATCTCCTCAGCCGATCCGATTCTTCGAAGATCACACGCGCGGCATTATCTCTTGCCTCACGATCCGTAACTGCCCCGTCCAGCATTGCTTGTGCAAATCCCTGGATGGAAGTGAGCGGGGTTTTTAATTCATGTGAGACGTTGGCCAGGAAATCCCTCTGCACCTGCTGGCTGGTCTGTACTTTATGAACCATGGCATTGAAGGAATTTGCCAGATTCTGCACTTCTTTGGGTCCATTCAACCCTAAAGTCTGTCGATAATCCCCATCAGCAACAGCCAGAGCAGCCTTTGACATACGTTGCAAGGGCGCTGCCACCCATCTGGAAACCAACCAGGCCAGGAGAATAGAGATCAAAAGACCAATCGCGCCAGCCTGAAGGATCGGTTTCAGGACATCATCGGCATATTCCCGAAGCGAGAGTAATCTTGGTCTTGGGACGGCGAGGATGAGAGTACGCCCCGTACTAAGTGGGGTTCCAACCCACAGCCAACGGGCATTGGACTCATCCTTGAACTCGCCTCGTAATGGCTCCTGGTTTTGCACCAAGTTAGCCAAGGCTTCCCCTGCTTCCAGACCTTCTCCGAGACGGCTGTCCGCTAAAATCTCGCCCCTTGGACCGACCAAAATGGCTCGTACCCTGAAACGGAGATCGATTTGTTTCACTGCTTCTTGAAGCCGATTTGCCTCGAGTGCAGTCAAACCTCTCCCACTCAAACCTTCATTCAGCGTATCGACAACATTTTCCAACTTGGAATACGTTAGCTGCGTGAAAACAGGGTTGTTCAGCAGAAACAGCAAGAAGCTTACGCCAACGAGAGCCAGCACCAAGCCAGTTATGAGAAAGTAGGTAATCAAAAGACGAGTTCTAAGCGATCGAAACACGATGGTCTATTCCACAAGTTTGTAGCCAACCCCTGTTACAGTCTCAATACGTATGCTCTGACTTCCTGCTATACGTTTTCGTAAATGTGCAACATGAACATCCACCGTTCGGGTCTGGCCATAGAAATCAAACCCCCAAACTAGATTGAGGAGCTGTTCACGGGTGAGCACAAGACCACGATGTTCGAAAAAGGTCATCAGCAGATCAAATTCCTTGGCTCGAAGAGATACGGGATTCCCGGCGATCGTAACCTCGCGTCGAGCAGGATCGATCTTAATGTCACCCACACGCAA
>MGNI01000068.1:30350-31489 GCA_001795115.1 Chloroflexi bacterium RBG_16_48_8
GATCCACACGACGCAGGATCGCCTTTACCCTGGCTACCAATTCCCTGGGATTGAAAGGTTTGGTCAAGTAATCATCTGCCCCTAGCTCTAAACCAACGATCTTATCAAAATCCTCATCACGGGCGGTTAACATGATGATGGGAACATCCGATAGCATTCTGGTCCGTCTACAGACCTCGAAGCCATCCATCTCAGGGAGCATGATGTCGAGCACAACCAGTGCGGGTTCATCCCTACGGACTTTTTCAAAGGCGGAAGCGCCATCAGATGCACTTTCGACTTTGAAACCTTCCCTTTCCAAATAGAGTCTTACCAAGTCGACGATATTCGCCTCATCATCAACGACCAATATTCTCTCGCCAGGCATGAGCTTTTACACCCTCCCCATCCCTCCATCGATATCTATGAAGTTGCAATACAGTCTGAAGCAACCATTTAACCTGTCGGTGCCCTTGATATCAAATCCGAGTACCTCATTGATGGGAAGTTGTGACACTCCCATCCTCATAGGATCCCAACTTTCTTCAAACCCCCTACCCTTCCATAACTGTTGCCACTGCCTCAATTTCGACGGCTGCACCTCTAGGCAACGCCGCTACTTCGACGGTTGATCTTGCAGGTGGATCTTTTTGGAAGAATTCAGCATAGACCGCATTCATCTGCGGAAATTCCTTCATATCCTGCAGGAAAACGGTGGTTTTCACAACTCGATCCAAGGAGGATCTCGCTGCTACCAAAATATTGCTTAGATTTTCCAGAGATTTCCGGGTTTGCTCTTCGATCCCTCCCGCTTCAAGTTCACCGGTTTCAGGATCCATTCCCAAGGTGCCTGAGACGAAGATCAAGCTCCCACTGCGAATCGCAAGAGAATAGGGTCCGATGGCCTTGGGTGCATTTTCTGCAAAGATCACTTCTTTCTTTCCTGAAAACATGTCAACCCTCCTCGATCCAGGACGTTGGCCTATTCTATGCCCCCAACCTGTTTTGAGCAACGAGTCTGGAATCACAGACCACTTGCTCATGCCACATAACAACAATACTCATGATGAGCTGACCAGCCCCAAAAGTATAGGGCGACCCGTGTGGCCGCTTGATGTGGACGAGTGCAAGACCCTCCAGTGCAGTTATCTATTGAGAGG
>MGNI01000068.1:31503-31771 GCA_001795115.1 Chloroflexi bacterium RBG_16_48_8
TCTAAGTATCCCTATGGGGAAAATCTCTTATCTTTGCCTAATACTAAAGTATGCTGAGCCCGGCATCAGATTACGATGTTTACCAATCGCCCAGGAACCACAATGACTTGGAGCGGCTTCTTTCCTGCTAGAAAGCGTTGGATGGTCTCATTGGTCAATGCCAGTTCTTGCGCCCTTTCATCAGAAATCTCCGCTGGGACGAGAATCCGATCACGCACTTTTCCATTGACTTGAAGGACCAGCGTGACCTCATCCTCCTTGGCAGCTT
>MGNI01000069.1:0-115 GCA_001795115.1 Chloroflexi bacterium RBG_16_48_8
GATTTGGGCGTCAAGAAGCGCAACTACACTCATTTCATTGCCACAGGTCGTGGCGGCGCGACCGTCGTCCTAGAGAACGGGGGGAAAGTTGTGGTGGTAAAAGATGAAACCCGTC
>MGNI01000069.1:385-1380 GCA_001795115.1 Chloroflexi bacterium RBG_16_48_8
CTACGAAGGCACGCGAGACTTCAGGCGCGATTGGGTGCGGGAAGTCTTCAAAGACAAAGTCCTGAAATTCGACGCCAATAACCCTCTCGCCGCAGATGACGCGCAATTTGAACATTTCGTCTCTGCCAAAGATTGGTTTGCCTTCAACACCATTTACGGCACAGGCCAAGAAAAAGCCTTTGTGCGTATGTTGGACAGGCAAATGCAAAAATTACAGGCGCAATACGAACAAATCTACCTCCTACGCAATGAAGGGCATTTTGCCATCTACAACTTTGCCGATGGTCAAGCCTTCCAACCAGATTTCTTATTGTTCCTGCGCGAGAAAGGCGGCAAGTTGCTCATTTACCAGCTATTCATCGAGCCAAAAGGGAGATACCTAAAAGAGCATGACCGCTGGAAAGAGAACTTCCTGAAAGAAATCACTTCCGAGTTTGATGGTAAATCATTGGTGCTTGAAGAAAGGAAATACCGTTTGATTGGTGTACCGTTCTATAATAACGAAGACGAAAATGAATTCAGGGAGAGCCTTGAATCTGTGTTGCCTTGTGTTAAATAAGCGCAATGATGTTCATTGTGCAAGTCCTGAATATTATAAGGATGCTATCAACGAATTGCCACAGACTTTGCTCCGCTGCGTTCGACATCACGTCCGGACCCGACCGGTATGGTTTGATGTGGAAGGTGGATTTTTGAACTTTAGCAGATGGGGAGGAGTGTTGACCATGGGGGTTCTACGATGACCATTTGGGCAATTGTACCGGTTAAACCGCTTCAACGAGCCAAATCCAGATTAGCAAAAGTATTAAATCGTGATGAAAGGGCAAGCTTAAGACGGCAGTTATTGGAACACACGCTTAAGACATTAGCCGAAGTTTCCCAGGTAGAACGAACGCTGGTTATCAGTCGAGATTCGGAAGCCCTGGCCATCGCTCGTGGTCATGGAGCCAGGACTGTTGCTGAGTGGGGGAATCCTCAGCTTGACAAGTCCCTTG
>MGNI01000069.1:1465-1558 GCA_001795115.1 Chloroflexi bacterium RBG_16_48_8
TATTGAGAAACTGATCTCCGTCTCGGGGAACCCGCCAGAGGTCATCCTGGCTCCTGATCGCAAGGGGACGGGGACGAATGCCATTCTCTCCTC
>MGNI01000069.1:1573-1883 GCA_001795115.1 Chloroflexi bacterium RBG_16_48_8
TGAATATGACTTTGGTCCGGACAGCTTTCACCAGCATATCGAGAGAGCCAAAGCTGCAGATGCGCGGGTCGAGATTTGTCATTTGTCTTCGTTGGAACTTGATCTAGGTGATTGGCCGGAAGTAATTTGACAAACAGCGAACGTATAACCTAGCCAATCACTTAAGCAAACCGCCATTCAGGCAACTCATTTTATCAAAATACTTTCAGCGGTTTGCCTAGATGTGCCAGATGATCTAGAAGTTTTGCAGAAAGAGTTGAGCAAACTTGGTTTTAGTCCTAAAAAGGAGTGAAAGATGTCCCTCGAACGT
>MGNI01000069.1:1896-2412 GCA_001795115.1 Chloroflexi bacterium RBG_16_48_8
ATGCGCATGATCTAAGGCAGGGATTGGAATATGTTCGCTATGCGGAGGAGAAGGGATTTGAAGCAGTATGGCAAGCTGAATCCCGTTTGGTACGTGATGCCATTGTTCCTATGGCTGCATACGCAGCAGTAACGGAAGAGATAAAGGTTGGATCCGGAGTGATCAACAACTGGACCAGGAACATTGGTCTACTGGCTGCTACCCTCTTGACACTTGACGATTTGGCTCCTGATCGTATTCTATGTGGGATAGGGGCATGGTGGGATCCTTTGGCGAAGAATGTAGGTGTCCAACGGAATAAACCGCTACTGGCGATGCGAGAAACAGTACACGTCTTGAAGAGACTGCTTAATATGGAAAGAGTCACCTTCCACGGTGAATTCCACCATGTGGATGGGATCGAATTGGATGTTGTGCATGGGCGTCGGGAACCAAGAAATGTTCCCATTTACATTGGCGCAACAGGACTTAAAATGATGGAGTTAGGCGGGGAAATTGCCGATGGTGTTGTCTTCA
>MGNI01000069.1:2431-2926 GCA_001795115.1 Chloroflexi bacterium RBG_16_48_8
ATACAACGATCAGGCCATGGATTCCTTGGAGACTGGTGCCCGCAAGGCAGGACGTTCCCTGGATGAGATCGATCGCCCTCAGCTCGTCGTTTGTTCTGTGGATCATGATCGGGATAGGGCTTTCGACACTAGCCGAGAGCTGCTAACTCAGTATCTCGCTCAGCAGCCTCATATCGCCCAGGCAAGTGGTGTATCTCAAGATGTCGTAGCCAAAATTCAGACCATTCTGGGTTGGCCTGCCACCCAGGATGAGATCCAGAAGGCTAAGCACTTTGTACCAGATGAGCTCGTTCAGCGCATTACAGCTTCAGGCACACCGGATGAAGCCCGGAAAAAGGTTCAGGAATACATGGATCATGGCGCCACCTGCCCGATTCTCTATCCTGTGGGTGGTGATGTGCACTTGCTGATCGATACCTTCAGCCCACTGGAGTGATCTTCAAGAATAGTAACATTCTAATCAAATGCCCCAGATTGAACGATGCGATAAGGTGA
>MGNI01000069.1:3006-3330 GCA_001795115.1 Chloroflexi bacterium RBG_16_48_8
AGATCCACTTTTACGACAATGGAGAGGATGAAGTCCATGCACAGTACACCGTTCCAGAGCATTTTCAAGGGTACCCTGGGATGGTTCATGGTGGGATTCTAGCTACGATTCTGGACGAATTGTTGGGTCGTGCAGTCATGGCGCAGGATCAGAATTATTTCATGGTTTCGGCCAAATTGACGGTTCGATATCGTAAGCCTGTACCGATCGGTCAACCTCTCAAATTGATAGGAAAGGTCCTTCGCCGAAGGGGAAAAATTGCGACATCCAGGGCTGAAATTCGTCTTTCGGATAGGACACTATGTGCTGAGGCTGAAGGCTTGT
>MGNI01000069.1:3493-3731 GCA_001795115.1 Chloroflexi bacterium RBG_16_48_8
AGGGAGTCCCACTGGCTGGTGGTACTGTATTAACACCTCGACGCAATGAGTTAAAGGCTGTTGTGGATCTGCGGAATCTAGGTTTGGATGGAGTTAAGATCGATGGCGAATCCATCGAAATTGGGGCTACAACCATATTGCAGGCGATCGTAGAGACGGAGTTTATCCTTCCTGAAACGCTGCAAAAAGTATGTAAGTTGGAAGCTGGATGGAATATGCGTAATAGAGCCACCATTGG
>MGNI01000069.1:4005-5376 GCA_001795115.1 Chloroflexi bacterium RBG_16_48_8
GCAAGTCCTATCAGGTTGGAGAAGGCAGAAGCGGCGTTAGGTGAAGGTATGGGTATTCCATCAGCGGTTGCGTTGGCAAAAAATGCCTATGCTTATGCAGGAGACAAATGGGCAAGTGCGGAATACCGATCAGAGGTAGTTGGAATCCTGGTCCATCGTCTTCTAAGGGAGGTTATCAGCTGATGTATGTCGAGTTCAATCTCAACGGATCTCAAATTGGGGTGGAACTGCCAACGGATACAACCTTATTATCGCTTCTACGTAAATACCTGGGGCTTTTTGGTGTGAAACATGGTTGTGAGACGGGTGAATGCGGAGCCTGCACTGTTCTTTTAGACGGTGTGCCAGTCAATTCCTGTGTGATACTCACACCTCAAATTCAAGGTTGTACAGTGGAAACCATCGAGCCAATAGGCGAACATCCTTTGCATGGATGGCGTCTTTCCAAAGGACTGGATCCCATTCAGCAAGCCTTTGTAGAGACGGGTGCAATACAGTGTGGCTATTGTACGCCAGCCATGGTTCTAGCTGCACGGGCGCTCTTGAGACGCAACCCCTCCCCTACGGAAGCAGATGTGAGGGAGGCTTTATCCGGTGTTCTTTGTCGCTGCACAGGTTATCTCAAACCGGTTCAAGCTATCCTGCGCGCGGCGGCTATGCTGAGAGGCGAAAGGGTTGAACCTATCTTGGGCTCCATCCCAGCACCATCTGAACTCTTCTCCCCGAAAAAGGATCAAGATTTAGATTTGGATTTCGGACCTGTTAGCCCAGAGATCATGACCAGAACCAGGATCATGCCCCACATTAAAATCTCCAAAGATCGAGAAACGTGGCAAAGTGTAGGGAAACCTGAGCCCAAGGTGGATGCCATCAAACTGGTTCAAGGTAAGCCAGCATTTGCCTTGGATATTGAGATGCGGGGTATGCTGATAGCTAAAGTGCTGCATAGCCCCTTTGCGCATGCGAAGATTACGAAAATGGATGTCTCTGAAGCCCGAGCGTTGCCAGGTGTAGCGGCTGTGCTCACCTGGGAGGATCTTCCCAGGGTGGTTTATTCCACGGCGGGACAATCAGATCCCATTCCTGGACCTTTGGATACTTTTTCCCTCGACAAAAAGGTTCGTTTTGTAGGAGATCGAGTGGCCTTTGTGGCAGCAGAGACGGAAGAGATCGCGGAAGAGGCTCTGAAACTAATCAAAGTAGATTATGAGCTTCTGCCGATCATTCTTGATCCTGAAGATGCACTCGCCGAAGGCGCACCCCTGATCCACGATGAACCCGAATATGTGAACTTTGCAGACTCTGATCCGAGCCGCAATCTTGCCGCGGAGATCCGCATTGATATTGGAGATGTGAAGAAGGGCTTTGAAG
>MGNI01000069.1:5419-6617 GCA_001795115.1 Chloroflexi bacterium RBG_16_48_8
GGCAGCAATTGAACCCCATGCTGTCGTTACTTATTGGGATGAGGATGATCGTTTGGTGATCCGCACCAGCACCCAGGTACCTTTCCACGTCCGCCGTCAGTTGGCGCCTGTGCTCGATCTACCTATTAAGCGGATTCGTGTGATCAAACCGCGGATTGGTGGTGGTTTTGGGGGTAAGCAGGAAGTCCTAATTGAGGATGTGGCAGCCCACCTTACCATCGCCACAGGTCGGCCGGTCCGCTATGAGTACACCCGAGCGGAGGAGTTTGTCGCGGCACGTTCTCGCCATCCAATGAGAATCAAAATGAAGACGGGGGTGAAGAGGGATGGCACCATCACAGCCAATGAGATGATTGTACTGAGCGATACCGGAGCTTACGGATGTCATGCCCTTACTGTGACTGGCAATACCGGGCATAAAGCCATGGCGCTCTATATAGGCGATGGTCCCTACCGCCAGGCACCTAACATCCGCTTTTACGCGGATATTGTCTATACCAATACTTCTCCATCGGGAGCCTATCGCGGTTATGGGGTGCCCCAAGGGTTCTGGCCCGTGGAACGCCATATGGAGAAGATCGTGCGGCAATTGGGTTTCAATCCGATCGAATTTCGCTTGAAGAACGCCTTGCGCGCGGGGGAGCTTCATCCTTTCAGCACAGCCTGGTCCGAAGGACGGGAACCAAGACCAGAGGTGATCAACACCTGCGGTTTGGAGGAATGCGTTGAACAAGGGGCTGCGGTGGCGGGGTGGATCAAGAAATATGGCAATCCCGCGTGGCACGAGGTTGCTGGTAAACCATACCTGCGGAGAGGCATTGGTCTTGCCCTGGTGATGCAAGGTACAGCCATCCCTTACCTGGATATGGGTGGTGCTAGCATTAAGATGAATGAGGATGGCTCCTTCAACCTGCTTGTAGGTGCAACAGATCTAGGGACAGGCTCTGACACTGTGTTGGCACAACAAGCTGCGGAGGTGTTGGGAGTTCCGGTGGAAGATATCATCGTTACCTCATCTGACACAGACTTCACACCATTTGATAAGGGAGCCTATGCTTCCAGCACAACTTACATCTCAGGTGCAGCTGTGGTTAACGCAGCCCAGGTCGTCTCGGAGAGGATCCGAGATCGAGCTGCCAGACTGCTGCATTTAGAAGGCGATGATCCCATCTCTCCGGAAACCCTTCGCTTATCAGAC
>MGNI01000069.1:6752-7048 GCA_001795115.1 Chloroflexi bacterium RBG_16_48_8
CACAGTTTGCTGAGGTCCTTGTCGATATTGAAACCGGGCAGGTCAAGGTTGAGAAATTGGTCATGGCAGTTGATTCTGGCGTCATCGTCAACCCACTTACCGCCTCCGGGCAAGTTGAAGGGGGAATGACTCAAGCCTTGGGCTATGCCGTATGCGAAGAGATGCTCTATGATGAAAATGGGAATCCACGCGAGTTAGATTTCCACGATTATCATATCTTTGCCGCTCATGAGATGCCTGAACTTCAAACCATCTTTGTGGAAACGATAGAATCCTCGCATCCCTTTGGTGTGAAA
>MGNI01000069.1:7108-7344 GCA_001795115.1 Chloroflexi bacterium RBG_16_48_8
GGCAGTGGTCAATGAAATCCCAATCACTCCAGAACGCATTTGGCGAGCATTGAAGGAAGGCTAAAAGAGGATTATAAATCCTCCATGTAAATGGGATTATTGAGGATCGCGTTGAAGCATAGTAGCGCGAGGTGTTCTCACCATCCTATTTCTGCGATAATAATGGATGGATGATTTTTCTCTTTAAGCTAAGTCCTTGTTGAGAAAGCAGAAAGCGATGAGTAAAATCTACGTCA
>MGNI01000069.1:7594-7896 GCA_001795115.1 Chloroflexi bacterium RBG_16_48_8
GCTTGGATCCTCGCTACTCGAACCGGTTTTGCTGCTCCTGTCGTTGATTCGGAAGGGCATCCCTTCAGCCTCATCACGGGAATGAGTTTGTTCTCCTACTTGGGTCAGATGGTGGGTCCTCATCTAAGTAAGGATGAACTTCCATTGCGCGAACTTTTCGATCGTCCATGTGCTGAAGCCGGGGATATGGATGTCCCTAAATTTCAAACAGGTTCTCGCATTCGTGATGCCCTGCCCAGGATTTTGCGGGAGGAGAGGAACGAGTTTTGGGTTGTAGATGAGGCAGGTCGTTACATGGGTGT
>MGNI01000069.1:7974-8271 GCA_001795115.1 Chloroflexi bacterium RBG_16_48_8
TCCTTGGATGAGGCTGATCTTTTAGAGGTTCTTGATCATCATCGTCTGGGGAACCCACCAACTCGAATTCCCATTCGATTTCGGGTGGATATTGTGGGAAGCACCAGCACTTTGGTTTCAGAACGAATTGAAAATGTGGGAATGAGCGCGCCACCCTCCTTGGCGGGACTTTTATTAGCGGGTTTAATCTCTGATACGTTGTTACATACCTCACCAACAACCACAGCCAGGGATAAATCAGCAGCAGAACGATTAGGACGATGGGCATTTGTTGGAGGATCACCCTTGGAGGGAGAG
>MGNI01000069.1:8289-9277 GCA_001795115.1 Chloroflexi bacterium RBG_16_48_8
GAACAGGTTTTACGCGCCGGGACGGATTTGAGCATTCGTGATCCGTCTTTGGCTGTACAAACCGATCTTAAGATCTATGATGCCGAGGATCAGAGGTTCGGGGTAGCGCAGGTTGAAGTCACCGATTTTGTAGAGATAGCCGATCAACTTGTGCCTCTAGGTGAGGCTTTAGACCATCTGCGTGAACATGAAAGTCTGGATTTTGCTGTCTTGATGGTGACAGATATTGTGGGAGGATCAAGCCGCTTGATCTTTCGGGGGAATGTCACTTTTACTGATGAGCTTCCTTACCGGAGGCTACCAGATGGGTCCTTCAGCGCGGAAGAGGTCGTATCACGAAAAAAACAGCTACTGCCGCTGCTGCTTGCGTTACTGGAGGGATAAGTGAGCATTTTCACTAGACTTGCTCAGCTTGAGAAGGAAGGAAGACCGGTTGCATTGGCGACGATCGTTCAGGCCAAGGGTTCCGTCCCCAGACATGAGGGAACCAAAATGCTCATCTTCTCGGAAGGCTCCTTTGAAGGGACCATTGGAGGAGGTGAAGTAGAAAGCCTCGTTCTTCAGAAAGGGCAGGAAGCTCTGTTGGATGGTAAACCAAGGCTGCTGCACTATAATTTTAGTGACCCGCGCCGCGGAGACCCAGGCGTTTGTGGAGGGGAGATGGATGTCTATATTGAGCCTATCCGTCCAAAAGCAACGTTGTTGATTTTCGGCATGGGCCATGTTGGACAGGCTTTGGCTCATTTAGGAGCATGGCTAGGATTTAGGGTTGTAGCGGCAGATGATCGGGCAGAGTACATTTCGGAGGAGAGTATACTCGGCGCAGATCAGAGGATCCATTGTGAATTAGCCGATCTACCAAAACATATGGATATCAACGATCAAACTTTTATCGTTCTCACAACGCGCGGTGTACCTATAGATGTGGCTGGCCTTCCTGCATTATTAAATTCGTCGGCTGCCTATATTGGCGTGATCGGTTCACGTC
>MGNI01000069.1:9307-9420 GCA_001795115.1 Chloroflexi bacterium RBG_16_48_8
AGGAACTGGGTGTTCCTGATGGGGATATTCGCCGCGTCACTTCTCCCATGGGGCTTGAAATCCATGCTGAGACACCAGAGGAGATTGCACTGAGCATACTGGCGGAAATTGTC
>MGNI01000069.1:9479-9623 GCA_001795115.1 Chloroflexi bacterium RBG_16_48_8
AGTCGAGGGAGAATAAATCGATCATGTGGGAGAAATACTTCACTGCAAATACCCTTGAAGAAGCCATGCATCTGCTTAGTGAATATGGGAGCCAAGCGCGAATTGTGGCAGGAGCTACCGATCTTATACTTGAGATAGAAAATG
>MGNI01000070.1:0-2373 GCA_001795115.1 Chloroflexi bacterium RBG_16_48_8
CAACCACATTTGAACTTGGAGTAGATGTTGGAGAACTTGAAGCGGTATTCATGCGTAATGTCCCCCCATCCGCAGCGAATTATATCCAGAGAGCAGGACGAGCAGGACGTCGCACAAGTTCTACCGCATTCGCATTAACCTTTGCTCAAAGGCGGTCTCATGACTTAACCCACTACAATGATCCGCGAAAATTAGTAATAGGCGAGATCAAGGCGCCATATTTTGAAGTCGCAAATGAAAAGGTTGTTCGCCGACATGTCTATGCAACTGCCCTGGCCTCGTTTTGGAAAGAATACCCTGATACTTTCCACGATGTGAAAGCTTTTTTCTTTCGCGAGGGGGACACAGGGCCTGGTCTTGTTGAACAATATCTGACCCTGAAACCTAGCGGCCTCCGGACCTCGCTACAACGTATTGTTCCACCTGAGCTTCGCGATGTTCTTCAAATTGATACCTGGGGATGGGTTTCTGGATTATTGGATCCAGTAGATGGTGTTTTAACTGTAGCAAAAGATCGAGTGACTAACGATGTAAACCAGTTATATGCAAAATGGGACGAGTTGGTAAGCACACATAGGCCGTCAGATTTTATCCTTAAGGTCATAAACACAATCAAAGACGAATATCTTATCAGTTTTCTTTCGAAACAAAATGTTATTCCAAAGTACGGTTTTCCAGTTGACGTTGTAGATCTTCAAATCCTTCATCACTCAGATGAAGCAAAAGCTCTGGAGCTTAGTCGCGATTTGCGGATCGCACTTTCCGAGTACGCTCCGAGTGGTCAGGTAGTTGCGGGCGGTAAGCTGTGGACAAGTCGTTATATCAAGAAATTACCCGATCGTATTTGGCGGAAATATACATATGCGGTATGCGATCATTGCCAGTGTTACCAACGAGTGCCGGCCGAAACCGGAGAAAAGCTCGAAATTTGCATTGCATGTGGTTTGCCACTTGGAGGACACAATAAAGGTGATTTTATTGTGCCCCAATTTGGATTTATTACCGACTTTGCTCCTCCGGGAAAACCAGGAGAAGCTCGGCCAGAGCGGACTTATACAACCCGCACCTATTTTAGAGGGATTTCAAAGGAAAGGGAGACGCTTACAATTCCTTTACGAGGAGTGAATGTAGTTGTTATACCTGCTGTGGATGGAGAATTAGCGGTCATAAACCACGCCGGCTATCAAGGTTTCAAAGTATGTTACAGCTGTGGATACGCCGTTATTGGAAATGAGCAGGTAAAAAGCCCTCATCAAACCCCATGGCGAACGGAATGTAGGGGAAAACTTATTCGCGTATATTTAGGGCATGAATTTAAGACTGACGTCTTACAAATCCGATTTGAAGGATACGCAAACGGCGACCTGGGGTTCTGGCAGTCACTCCTTTATGCTTTACTAGAAGGCGCCAGCCAATCACTCGAGATCGATCGACAGGATTTAGATGGAGTCTTGTATCCATACTCTGGAGAGCTTGCCAAGCCTGCTTTGGTCTTATTTGATGATGTACCTGGTGGAGCTGGTCATGTGCGTCGAATTGCTGAAAATCAAGCTCGTTTGCTTGAGCTTTTGAAAGTGTCATTAGAAAAGCTTGAGTTGTGTAATTGTGGCGGTGACGAGAGGAATACAAGCTGTTATGGATGTTTACGAAATTATCGCAACCAATTCTGCCATGATCAACTGAAAAGAGGTCCAGTTATTAAATTCATTTCAGCGATCTTGAAGTGATGAGTAGTAAACAAGCAAGGGTCATCAGCGGATATCTGTCCTATAAAATAAAGGATTTTCTTTCAATACTGGCAGGTCTACAAGAAAACAATAAAGACTGGCTAGACAAATATAGAAAATCTCAATCAGTCCGAAGAGAAAGGTTGGGGAGTACGCCATAACCACTCTACTCTTAACTCTAGGAAAATAATGAATATCCCAGAGGGCTGTTCACATTGGGCAAGGTCAATCGATATCGATCACTGGGAAAGCAAAGATGTTGTTATCTGGAATCATAGTTCGATTGTCCAGCACTTCAAATCTGGGAAAATTTCTCGAGCACGTTATGGCCATCAGGAAGTTGAAATAGGCTACTCAGTATTTTTAGGTGGATGCAATGCACCGGAAGAACAGCCCTGGGGGGAAATAACCACACGAGCAGAGTATTTGGTAGAAAATGCTTTACGAGAGTCTTTTTTCTACTCATTGGATATCGATGACTTTCGGGATTATCTAGGGATTTCTCCGGAGATAATGGATGATGATGGCGTAATCAGGCAGCTGCATGAACCTAGGGCGGAGTCCAAATATATACCCATTGAAGCTAGAAAAGAGAGCCAATTGTGGTTATTAGAGCATAGCCAAACCAATCCTCGTCCTAATATTG
>MGNI01000070.1:2448-2624 GCA_001795115.1 Chloroflexi bacterium RBG_16_48_8
AGACAACTTCAAAAAGCAGCACAGGCCTGGTTTGCAAACAAGGGATACCCAGTTCGCCTCAAAATGCCTTATTTATTGGACAGCTGGGACAACTGGCCAAGAAATATCATTCTGCCCGAAGTAGCTGATTTTGTGATGAAAGAGCGAGCTGAACGAGCAACGGTCAAAGGTTTCCC
>MGNI01000070.1:2847-8152 GCA_001795115.1 Chloroflexi bacterium RBG_16_48_8
CATTCAAAATGATACGGGATTGCCCAGGATTGTAGTTGAATCCAAATTGGTAGAGAGAGAATTCGGGGGATGCTCAGTTTTCAACGCTGGGGATTGCGATGGTCGCAATCCGGCAGGCGATTTCTCACTATGTTACCTGCATCATATCGGCCGCAAGTATTGGGAACTGCTTAAAAAGTATGGCTTTCTGAATGGTCCGATCGGAAAGGATGCGACCTGTATACTCTCTGTTCACTATCAGTTCTTTCGTGAGGTGCTTTTCGCTCTCGACCTGGATTGCTTTTTCGTATTACTGTATGATGAGCGTAATCCAACATTTATATGTGAAGGATCTCATGGGAAACGTGGTTTAATGCCACTGTTGCTGTCATTTGTGCCAGAAGTTTTGCGCGACCGGATGACGGCGCTCAGCGTTCAGCAAATGGTTTGGGCGATCAAATCAACCAGTCGTCATGAATGGATACAAGAGTTTGAGAGTAAATATGGGCTGAGCGCCTCCTAACGAGGCTCTTTGACAGGAAGGTTTGAGGAAAAGCAAATGAGTGAACGAGGGGCACAGGCTGCCTATCGAGGATATCGGCTCCAGGCTCTCTATACCTTGAAAAGAGTACTAGCATCAGGCGGAGGAAACCTCCTTGTCTTCCATCCTGAGGGCAAGGAAGATCTGGATATAGAAGAGAATGATGGGCGTCTTCTCGAAGCAGTACAGGTAAAGTCATATACTAACCTGGTTCTATCTGATCTCTCCCCCGAGAAAAAGACTTCTTTCTTTCGCCGAGCATTAGATTTAGTCAGATTGGCCGAACATCCAAGAGTTGTATTGGTCAATTTTGGACACTTTGGAGAAGAAATCCGCCGAGGATGGGATGGTAGTGAAGAATATAGGACGAGTATCACAGAGAAGCTCAAAGGTTTTAATTATCAGGATGAGGAAATCCAAACCCTTTTTAGACATATCGAATTAGTAGAGGTGGATGAGGCAGGGATTCGTGATGAAGTATATAGCCAAATCCAAGAGCAGATTATTGGGGTTGACCCTGAAAGCGCATTTGACCTACTTCACTTCTGGTTGTATTTACGAGCAGAAAAACAATCTCGCATCGCCTACTCCGAAATTATCACAAAAATCCAGGGTGTAGGCAGGTTCTTAAGTGAACGTTTTCATCACCATCAAGAATGGTTTACTTCAATCCAACCTATTGAAGACCAGTCAATTGATGAGGAACAAAGTGCTCAGCTTCGGGATGAGTTTTATAGAGGAGTATCTGCTCGGTATGAACATATCCTTGCTAGCTTAGATTTCCATCGTGATCAGAAAATGGTAGAAATAGCACAAGGATTTGATCGTAAAAACGTAGTTATTATTCATGCAGCATCAGGACAAGGGAAATCCGCCCTGGCATATCGTTATTTACACGAGGTATATCCAGATCAGTGGAGATTTTCTGTCCAACTCGTTGAAAACCGACAACATGCCTTGAAAATCGCGGCAGCTTTGGCCGGACATGCTAATGCAGTGCAGGCTCCAATGGCCGTTTTTGTTGACGTCTCTCCACGAGACACTGGTTGGGTAGATCTCGTCGGGCAATTATCACACCATCCTTCTTTACAAATTCTGGTTGCTGTCCGAGAAGAAGATTATCATCGAGCTAACATTGCAGAAGACTTTGATTATGTCCCCGTAGACCTAACATTTCAAGTAGATGAGGCCAGACTTATCTATGAACGAGCCCAAGAAGCTCATCTTCTTGCTGAGATTCTCACCTTTGATGACGCCTGGCATTCTTTTGGTGATGATGGCCCCTTGATGGAGTTTGTTTATCTTCTCACCCAGACCGAAACCCTTCACCAAAGGCTGGAGGGTCAGATAAATCGGTTACGACATGAAGTTCGGGATAAGAATCTTTCTTCAGACGAACTCCAACTCCTTCGATTGGTATCAGTCGCAACAGCATATGATGCTCGTCTTAAAATTACTGATCTCATCACCCTGGTAAATTTACCAGAGCCCGGCCTAACGCTTGACCTTTTTGAAAAAGAGTACTTGTTACGACTTACACCTGACAAAGCACACATCTCTGGATTGCATCCTATCCGTTCTAGAATATTGAGCCAATTGCTTACGGAACCTGGTATCTTTCCTTGGGAAGATTCGGCAAGACAAACGCTACCTATTACGCTAGAAGAAGAATGGGAAGCATTCATACTTCAAGCATTTATTGATCATCCGGAAGCCTTCCAAGAAATTCTTGACATTGTAACTGGTCTTAGACCTAAATCCTGGACCGGGTTAGCCGGGGTTCTTCGTTGTCTGCTGTGGGCAGGTGTAAGGAGGTATATTGAGGAGAATTGGGATCAAGTTATGTCTGCTCAGGAGCTATTTGGGCAAGCATGGCATTTTATCATGGACTTGAATTTCGCTGGAGAGGAAGCACCTTCGCTTGAAGGTTGGTGGAAAAATCTAGGAGAAATAATCACAGAAGAAAAACAGAAAGAAATCGAGCGGGTTAGGCGTAGTCAATCCCCTAAGGAGAATGCGTTTCAACTAGCCATCCAATGGCTGAATTCAATTGACAACGAAATTGAAACGCCAAACTCTAGTAGAGATTGGGATGCAGTTTCCGAGATGCTATACTGGTCTTCTAGGTGGGGACTCTCGGGAAAGGTGGGGTCTTGGATAACCGATGAAGCTATTCTCTCAGCAGCTCCAGTCCTCTCTCTCGACAACTTATCTGAATTATTCTTGGGAATCTACGAAACCGATCAAGAGAAGTACTCCGCTTTGATGAATGCTACTCGAACTACGATTGAAGAAAGGCTCGCTCAGGAATTTCAAATTATTGCAATTGAAGACAAGGATGGGATTTTATTTATCCACTTCCTAACCTACCCGGAAGAATCCGCTGAAAATATTACAGGAACGAAAGTAGTAGAAAAATCTGTCCATGATAGGACAATTGAAAGATTACAGCTCATTCGGCAATTATTCCCGAATTATTTAAAATACGGCTCACAGGGATATGGACATCAAATAACCGGTCTAGGGTTCGATCATGATGACAGCACAAAGACTGGCGTAGACTTGAAATATTTACTTCCAAAATGGCCAATACGATTGAATGGAATTGCAACGGGAGTCGTGCAATACCGTTTCCGACCTGATAAGTGGGACGACTATTTTCAACAAATCATCCACGCCCGGCAATTGCTCGTTGCCTGCATCTCGCCACTCTCGTTTGGTATTTCCCGCTATTTTTCGCGCGAAAAACCATTTAATTTGCTTAGCACCGATTTATTTCAACGTGGTGAATGGGATGACTGCTTGAAACAGGTAAGCAATATTCCATTGCTACCCAAACCTGCTGTAGATCCGTGGGGAATGGCCCAGCCTGAAGGGAAAGCGTTAGGAGACGTCTTGAGCCTCCAAAGCTTACTTCCTGCATCTGTTTTAGATCAGATTTATAATCCTTATCTTGATTCAGAACGAAAGTACTTCTCTGCGATTAGAAACTTTATGGACCAATCCTTACATGTGATCGCCACGAACTATAATGCCGGCAAGCTACCCGAGAATTCACCCCAGAAACTAGCAACTCTTCAGGCTTTGACAGAAAAAGGTATTAATATAAACTTGGGTTTTCTATCGTTTTTCAACTTATCAGAAAGTAGAGATGCTTTATCTAACTACCAGGCCAACTTTCGTCAACTTTTCGGTCATCGTATCAAGAATGATTTACTAACTAGCTTAGAGCATCAAGAGAATGAAGTTTTCAAGATATTATGGCCGTTATGGTATTACTTCGCCATCCAGCCAAGAACTTCAGTTTCAAACCCGCTGAGACAGATACCGGCGCGTATAGAAAATCTATTTCAAAATATTCTCGGAAGAATTATGAAAGCGTTAGAAACGGTTCGAGGAGAAGGTATTCGATCGATTGTTGTTCGAGAGAGCATGAAATGGGATGATTCCCCTTCCGTATTTATTTTGGTAGATGTTGAGGACACAACATTGATTTATCCAAAGGTCGAAGAAATGATCAAGTCTCTTCGAGAATCTGTCGGGGTTGTCCCATCCGAAGACTTAGAATATAAATTGATTGAAGAGAGAATCCGGTTCATTGTGATTGTTGTAACTGTACGCGGTAAAATGATTAATTCCCTAGTATGGCCGCTTCGAACTGTCTTCACGATCACCACCCATACCCCAATTGAAGAGAAACAGTGGGCCTTTATACCGCAGGAACTACATCAAATACTTAATGAAGAGTTGGAATTGACTCATTGGAAGGATGAAGAGATCGATATAGCCAATCAGGTTTCTGCTGCTATCTCTGGTCTAAATCTGCTCTTATCCTTGATGAGCAAGATTAAAGATATGCCTGAGCCAACCGAAGCCGGCTTACATAGGATAGAAACTTTTATGGAAGACCGCTCGAAGGAGCTAAGTAATCTTCTTCAACTGTTTATTGATTCAGGCACGAAGTTGTTAGATAAGTTTAATCGCTTATCGGAGGATGAGCAAGCGGAAAGAACCTATCTCAGTGGAGCTGTAGCGCTCCTCAATGACATTTATAAGGATGTACTACCAGGAGAAGATTTTAAAAGTCAACAAAGATTGGATATGAATGGTGTCGTCGAGTACGTTGATAAACTTCAAGATGCGGTCAATATTTGCGAAACAATAAAAATATATTGGATAGAAGACATAATCGAGAACAATGAATGTGGGATTGATAAGTAGGTAAACGCCCTTATAAATCCTTATCTCCTGGCAAGACGGAAAATTTCCAACGTTCTGTAAGGTCAGGTACCAATAAGAACCTAATCAATCATACTTTTTACTAATTCTCAGGAACCCTCCTTTTGTTTCTTATGATTATATATTTCCTATCTCCCTATAGTTCTATTTTTCCAACAGCATCCTCCAAATCTTCCTCCCCTGGCGTCGTGTAAATTCTGGTTGTATTCAGGTTACTGTGCCCCAACAGCGTCGCAACCTTCTCCAGGGATACACCAGCATCGATCAATGCCTTAGCAAAACTATGCCGTAGGGTATGGGGATTCGGGTTATTGATTCCTGCCTTCCTCGCAAAGCGCTGCACAGCTCGCTGGACGGTCTTGCTCTGCACACCCTCATTTCGCTGACCAAGAAACAAGTCGTTCTTCTCTATATCTGGCCGCACCTGTAAATATTCAAGAAGTGCTTTCCTCGCCTTAGTATTCAACGGGATATCCCGCCGCTTCGTTCCTTTCCCTTCTCGGACGATCACGCTGCCCTTGCGCTCATCTAGAACAATGTCGCTCA
>MGNI01000071.1:0-917 GCA_001795115.1 Chloroflexi bacterium RBG_16_48_8
GGTTCCGCTCCCCTCATCCAATTGCCATCCAAGTTCCTCCAGTGTGCTCTGGGCACGATCAAAATCGTAGTCAGGATAAGGATAACCGGAAGAAAATCCAAGGGTGGTTGCGGAAAGGGGACCTTCAGCCACAGGTGAGTATTTGCCAAAGATGGTTTCTACGATAAACACTCGGTCGATTGCCTGGATCAGGGCGAAACGTGTGTGCGCGTCATCTGTTGGCGGATTTTGTGTATTGAAAAAGAGCTGCAGGGGTTGGCCAGGGATCGCTACTGGGTAAAGACGAAAGTCTTCATTTGCCTCTAGTCGTGCTGCGTCATAGGGGGGGACTTCACCGATAATATCAACCTCTCCACTTTCAAGGGCGAGGCTGCGGGTGGCTGGGTCTTCATAGAATCGGAAAGTAATCTCATCAATCTCCGCCTGGTCGTTTTGATAAATCTCCGGTCCCCATGCATATTCGCTATTTCTTTCGAGGGTTAGATGGTCTTTTTCAATATATTCAATGAAACGGTAGGGTCCCGTTCCGACCTGGTGGAACTGATATTCTGCTGGTCCCCACTTCTCTAATGCAGTGGGGGAGGCCATGCCCAGATAGACTTGAGCCAAGGAGTCCAATAAAGGAGCGAAAGGTTCGGAAAGGTGAAATACTACGATGGTTGGATCGATGACTTCTACTTCCTCGAGAGAGCCAAGCATCAGACTCGCTTTTTGAGATACATGATCAGGGTTCAGGATGTATTGGATGTTGGCCTGCACAGCGTACGCATCAAAGTGTGTACCGTCATGGAATTCCACGTCTTTTTGCAAGTGGAAGGTATAGGAGAGGCCATCGCTGGACAGTGTCCAACTTTCTGCTAGCCCAGGTACAAATTCCCCAGTTTCAGAGTTTTGAAACACGAGGGTGTCATACACCG
>MGNI01000071.1:984-4116 GCA_001795115.1 Chloroflexi bacterium RBG_16_48_8
AAGACCATAGACAATGGAATCCTCTGGCAGGTTATTCTTCTTGCAGGATGATAAGAGACAAAAAGTAAAAGTGAGGAGCATTAAAAAGATGAGTTGCTTGAGATGTGATTTCAATGTTGCCTCGCAAAGACCGTTGCACCGATCAAGCCAGCATGATCTCCAAGTTCAGCAGATTTTAACTCAAGATCCTGTAAATAGGCTGGATGTATGATCTCTTTTGTTAATGTTTGCCAGATGGGTGTAAAGAGCAAATCACCCAGCTGGGATACTCCCCCGCCAAGGATGATGCGGGCAGGGTTGAAGGCGTGGACAAGGCTGGCGAGATGGCTACCAATGGCTTTTCCTGCGTCTTCAATGATCGAGATTGCAAACGCATCTCCTTTTTGTGCAGCCTTTCCGATATCTTCCGCATTCAGTTCGTTGAAGTCCTCTATGATCTCTCCCATGACCGAGGCTTCACCAGCCTGCAGCCGGGCACGAGCAATTTTGGCGATCGATAGCCCCGAAGCAATGGATTCGATATGACCTCGCTGGCCGCATCCGCAGAGAGGGCCATCTTGGACGACTCTCATATGGCCAAGCTCGCCAGCCAGACCATGGGCTCCTAGAAGCAATCGACCTTGGGTGATAACCCCTCCTCCAATACCCGTGCTGATGGTCAGGTAAATCAAGTCATCCACACCTCTGCCAGCGCCATGCTTCCACTCGCCTAAAGCAGCCAGGTTGGCATCATTGTTCATCACAACCGGGCAGTTGAAGCGATTGGAAATCTCCTTTGTCAGAGGGATATGATCCCAACCAGGGAGGTTGGGTGTGCTCAATATGATCCCTTGGAAGGGATCGAGAGGTCCGGGTGCCGCGATTCCTATGCGAAGCCCTTCGCAATCAG
This sequence comes from Chloroflexi bacterium RBG_16_48_8, assembly GCA_001795115.1. Classification (GTDB taxonomy): domain Bacteria; phylum Chloroflexota; class Anaerolineae; order Anaerolineales; family E44-bin32; genus MGNI01. The sequence continues at coordinate 1,874 of MGNI01000071.1, forward strand.
CAGGAGCAACTGATTTTATTGCTCTTTCAATACGATCGATGACAGCATAGGGCCCTTCTTCAGCCTCTGTTCTTATCTTCGTCTGCCGAATAGGTTTGACGATCTCGGAAGGGAAAAATGCCGCCCGTATATGCGTTCCACCGAAATCAACTGCAATGACGGGAATCATGTGCGCAGTATATCATAAACGTTTGCGGGTGTATTCTATATGATGTTGCATACTGCCATTGATGTTGAGGTAGAGGCTGGTGTGAGGCGGTGGAGCCCCTACACACCAGCACGACTCTCCTCTTGGGAGTATCAAATGCAATACTTGATGAAATAATCCTAACGCTTGCTGAATCCTTTAGGGGGTTTTAGAATGCTTGTGCAATGAGCGAGAAGCTTACCCCTGTACGTCACCAATACCTTGAAATCAAACGTCAACATCCGGAAGTCATCCTCTTTTTCCGTTTGGGGGATTTTTATGAAACCTTTGATGAGGATGCTCAAATCACAGCTCGAGAACTGGATATTGTCCTAACTTCTCGAAACATCGCCAAGGGAAAACGTGTTCCCATGGCGGGAATTCCTCACCACGCGGCAGAAAACTACATTGCACGCTTGATCGAAAAAGGGTATCACGTCGCCATCTGTGAACAAATCGGTGATGGACCCATAAGCGGGTTATTCCCACGTCAAGTTGTGCGGGTTATCACTCCTGGCACGATTGTTGAACAAGGTTTGTTACCCAGCGATGCCAACAATTATCTGGCTTCTATCGTCGCCTCGGATGAAGCCATTGGTCTGGCTTATGCGGATGTCAGCACAGGCGAATTCAGTGCCACAGAAATCGTCTCCAAAGATTGTTTAGGATCCCTTCGACATGAGTTAAAGCGGTTGAATCCTGCGGAGGTTTTATGTCCAGAGTCCATGGATCTAACAGAAATTTGGGATGGACATACAACGGAACTGCAAGATTGGCGCTTCGAGCGGGATCGATGTTCCGAGACGCTTATGACACACTTTGGCACTGCTACTCTGGATGGTTTTGGCATTTCTCAGAAACCCTCAGCTATTCGAGCTGCAGGAGCCATGATCGATTATCTTCGTGAAACCCAAAGAGCAGCATTGAGCTTACTCACAGGTTTGTCCACCTACAGCCTCGACGATTTCATGACACTGGATGCTGCCACTTGGCGAAATCTGGAGCTGTCAGAAACCATCCGGACAGGGGGAGTTAAAGGCTCTCTTCTTGGCACCATAGACGGCACGGTTACTCCGATGGGGCGAAGATTGCTGCGGCAATGGATGGGGAAACCGTTGCTGGATATCGATCGCATTCAAAGAAGGCAAGATCAGGTTGAAGCGCAATTCTCAGATGGCATGTGGAGAACGGAAATTCGTGAGGCGCTTTCCGATTTGGGTGATCTTGAAAGGCTTACCAATCGTACTGTGGCTGGGGTGGCGATTCCTAAAGATCTGGTGGCATTGCGGGAATTGTTAAAAGATCTTCCAAATCTGGAATCACTCTTAGGTCGGGAGGAAAAACCTGCCTCTGAAATCTTGCGCCAGAATCTTGATCTGTGTGAGGATGTGCTCGAATTAATCGAAGCTGCCCTGGAAGACGAACCCCCCGCCACGCTTTCACAAGTGGGGGTTATCCGGCCAGGTTATTCCGATCAACTCGATAATGTCTTGGAAGCCTCACGGCACGCGCGTGCTTGGATTGCTGACCTTGAAGAGAAGGAAAGGGAGCGAACTGGAATCGCGAACTTAAAGGTGGGATACAACAAGGTTTTTGGCTATTACATCGAAGTAACCAAATCTAAAATCAACCTTGTCCCAGAAGAATACATTCGAAAGCAAACCCTCACGCAAGCGGAACGCTATATCACCCCAGAGATGAAGGAATATGAGTCGATCGTTCTCACCGCGGAAGAACGAATTCGTGAGATTGAGTCAGTATTGTTCCGTGAGCTATGTCAGAAAATTGCAGGTCATGCAGACCGTCTGCTCACGACTGCCAGAACCATCGCAAGGCTGGATGTGGTAGCAGGTCTGGCCGAGATTGCCGCCAGAAAGGGATATATCCGACCTGTGGTAGTCGCAGATGACGTTTTGGAAATCCGTGATGGTCGACACCCGGTTGTGGAAGAGTATCTCATCGGAAGGCAGTTCGTACCAAACGACACCAACTTCGAACTGGGTGAGAAAATACGCATCATTACGGGTCCTAACATGTCTGGAAAGTCTACCTATCT
>MGNI01000071.1:4153-10915 GCA_001795115.1 Chloroflexi bacterium RBG_16_48_8
CTTTGTACCTGCCAGCTCAGCGAGAGTAGGGATTATTGATCGGATTTTCACACGCATCGGAGCCCAGGATGAAATTCACGCCGGTCAATCAACCTTTATGGTGGAGATGGTGGAAGCAGCCAACATCCTTCACCATGCCACACCGCGCAGTTTGCTCATCCTGGATGAAATCGGAAGGGGTACAAGCACGTACGATGGATTATCGATTGCATGGGCGGTTGTGGAGTACATCCATAATCACCCTAAAATCAGGGCGCGCACACTGTTCGCTACCCACTATCATGAGCTCACCCAACTTTCAGAGACTCTGCCCGGAATTCGAAATTACAATGTAGCCGTTTCTGATGAGGGGGGACAGGTTGTATTTCTTCATAAAATCATTCCTGGTGGAGCCGACAAGTCCTATGGGATACATGTGGCTGAGTTGGCAGGATTACCCCGACCCGTGATCAATAGAGCCCAGGAAATCCTTTCCCTGCTTGAGACGGAGTCGCGTGAAATGAGGACACACAAAGGGATTATGGTTCAGCAATTATCCTTTTTCCCGGAAACCAATCCTTTACTGGAGGATTTGGAAAACCTTGAAATTGATAGCCTTTCGCCGCTGGAAGCACTCAACAAATTATATGAGTGGCAGCAATTGCTTCGAAAATCGCGGGAGAATTCCGTGGAGTAAGGTTGGATGACTTCAGTAGTCATCCCTCCCATACAGGCTGGGCTGCTGGGAGGGTTTTTGTTTATGCAGATTCTTTTCAAGGCTCAACTGGAAAGAGACCACTCAACCGAGAGGAATCAGTCACATTCGCTTCTCTCTTCTATCTTGACTGTTTTTTTTCAGCGGTCTCTTTTAAGAAAGCTTAAGATCGGGGATGAGCACGACGTACAATTTTGATTAAAGCCCCAATCATGACGTATATCAAGCTTAGTGCAATCAGGGTAAATTTCGTGATCGCGAAAATCCTGGCCACTTGAGGCCAAGGCGATTGAAGGTCACCCAAGAGCATGTTGAGAAGAGCTGCGTTTTCAAAACCATCAAATAAGGCTGCAAACCATTGTCCCCATGCCAGGAGTACTCCGGTCGTCATCAAGAGAGCGCCATTGGGTGAGAATGCAGATGTAGTCCAGATACAACCCATTCCTATGGCAGTTGAATAAACAACCAGAAATAGATAATCCAATCCTAAGCTCAAAGCGGCTATGAGTTGAGTCTCAGCATCCCAAGAAGCAAGGATTGTTCTTGCAGCATCAACTTCTCCAGCGAGTTCAAAGGAAATGATGCCATTGGGTGTGGAAGGGTTACTCAAGGGAGCGGAAAGCCAGTTAAGCGTGATCATGAATATTAGCGTAAGCAGGATCAGTGGGATAAGAACCTTCCCAATTCTATCTGGGGAGATGGCTTGGAATGGATGACGCATGGTTAATCCCTCACAACCTTTTTTCAGACATTATGCCTGCGGTTTTCCTTCGGATAAGGCTATCTCGGGGTATTCCATTTCGACAGGTGTCGACTCGTCCCCTACAAGCTCTTCAAGCAGTATGGGGATTAATTTTGCTTTCTCTTCTGCATCGACTCGAGACCAGGTTCGGCTTTTTATTTCCAGAAAATGACCCTCAATCTTTGGCTGGAGGATCGTATCCACATTGATGAAAAAGTCTTCCCCTTTATATCGGATGAGCCATCGAAGACGGTCTTTATTAATTTCATTTTCGGAGCTCGGTTTAAAGTATTCGCGGTAGAAACGTAAACTATGTATGGCAGGGGCGATAAATCGAGATCGGGAAAGGAAGATGAAGTTGGGGTAGGAGTGCTCTGCGGCAGGACCTATGAGTGTTAACCGATAACGCACATTGAAGACATTCCCCTTCTCATCAACAAACTCATCTTCACGATACCTCAATCGATTCTCTGATGGGGCATCAAAGGTGAAATAGGTATCATACTCCAAGTAGTGTGCGGTTCGAATGATCTCATAATGATCTCGGGTAAGTTTCTCCAGAATGGGTGCTGTATCTGGAATGCGAACCTTTATTTGAACCTCGTAGCTCTCTCCTTGAGTTGCGTCGCCGATTGCAATCAATTTTGAAAGTACCGAACCTTCTCTTTCAATAAGAAATACGTCGATCCTTTTTGCATAGTCATTTGCTGCCTCAAGCAGGGGCGCTTCCTGGATGGTTTCCAACACTCTATCCCGCATCAACCAACGTCCATTGACCATAACATGGGTCACATCGAAGGATTTTGCGGCGTAAATTAGCCTGGAATAGATCGAATCCGGGTCATGGGCGAAAGCGGGCTGGGCATGTAAGGTGTTCAAATCTACAAGAATGAGATCCGCCCTCTTCCCAGCCTCGATAGATCCAGTGAGATGGTCGATTTTCAGGGCTTTTGCTCCAAGGATCGTGACCATAGCGAAGGCAGTACGAGCGGGTAGAGCGGTGGGGTCATTGGTGACGGCTTTTGCCACAAGGGATGCCAGGCGCACCTCTTCGAACATATCCAGATCATTATTGGAGGCAGGACCATCCGTCCCGATGCCAACGCATAGACCTTCGGAAAGCATTTCAATGATGGGAGCGAATCCCGAAGCCAATTTAAGATTACTGGAAGGATTGTGAATAACGCCCACAGAGAAGTGTTCAAGGGTATGGATCTCTCCAGAGTCAACGTGGACACAATGGGCAGCGATTACTTTCGCCTCGAAAAACCCCAGTTTCTTAAGCCAGGGCACGACAGGCATATCATAGGTCTGGCGCCATTGATCTTCCTCTAGGCGGGTTTCCGCGATGTGGGTCAGTATGGGAACATCAAACTTAACGGCTATTTCGGTACAGGCCAAGAGAATATCTTCTGTGCAGTTGTAGGCAGAGTGAGGTGCAATGGCTGGGATAATCAGCGGATGATCCTTCCATTTTTGAATAAAAAGTCTGGCAGCATTGAGAGCATCTTCATAGGATTCAGCATCTGGAGAGGGAAATTTGAGAACCGTTTGACCGCAGATGGCTCGCATTCCAATCTGCGCGGCTGCATTGGCTATGGAATCCTCGAAGTAGAACATATCCGCAAAGGTTGTTGTACCACCTCGTATCATCTCTGCACACGCAATTCGTGTACCTAAATCGCAGAATTCAGGAGAGACAAACTCCCGCTCAACAGGCATCATGTACCCCAGGAGCCAGACGTCTAATCGCTGGTCATCTGTGAGGCCTCGCAGCAATGTCATGGGTGCATGGGTATGAGCATTGATCAATCCGGGTAGGAGTGCCTTGCCCTGACAACCCAGGATGTGGGTTGAAACGTATGAGGTCAGGATGTCGGAAGTTTTCCCAACAGCGAGGATCTCTTCCCCTTTGATTGCCACAGCACCATCGGGTATGATCTGGTAGCTGCTGTTCATCGTTACAATATTTGCGTCGCGCAGAATGATATCTGCTTCAGCCATTTTTTGCCTCCCGCAGTTGTTGAGGGTGATTATAGCAGTCCATTGGATTAATGAGGATACACAGAGTTAAATTTCATACAAGAATGAACGGAAGTTCAGATAGGGTTTTTTGGACAAGTTACCTTGCAAGAATTATTGCATCTTATACTCATGGAGCAAAATATGTGGTGGTAAGAAGTGGGAGCACCACCGCCCATTACACTCCTCCTCAACACCATGATGAACGTGTAAGGTCAAATGGAAAATGTCCTCAAATATGTTTTATTTTGTAAATCAAGGCGAGTGTATAATCCATTTCATTGGAGGATAGAAATGCGGGCGGTCGATGTGATTGTTAAGAAACGTGATGGTCAAGAGTTGAGCAAGGAGGAGATCGATTTTTTCATCGGAGGGTTTACGCGCGGAGAGATTTCTGACTATCAGGCATCGGCATGGGCTATGGCGGTGCTTTTTCAAGGGATGACTCCTCGTGAAACAATGGATCTGACCAATGCGTTAATTGAATCAGGTGAGAGATTGGATCTTACAGGGGTTGTTCCCATTGCAGTGGATAAACATTCCACTGGAGGAGTGGGCGATAAAACTACTCTTGTCGTCCAACCCATCGTGGCTGCATGTAATATCCCCATGGGGAAAATGTCTGGGAAAGCTCTCGCTTTTACTGGCGGAACCCTAGATAAATTGCAATCTATCTCAGGATACCGGATCGATCTTTCAACGCAGGAATTTATCGATCAATTGAAAAAAATCGGACTTGTTCTCACTGGTCAAACTTTAAACCTGGCACCTGCGGATGGAGCACTGTATTCTCTGAGAGATGTGACAGGGACTGTTAAAGCTGTTCCCCTGATTGCTTCGTCCATTATGAGCAAGAAATTGGCAGCCGGTGCTCAGGCCATCGTGTTGGATGTCAAAGTGGGATTAGGTGCCTTCATGCAGGAAATATTAGAAGCTGTAGAATTGGCCAAATTGATGGTTGATATTGGCTACATTGCTGGGAAAAGAGTGGTGGCTTTAATCTCGGACATGAACCAGCCACTTGGTTATGCTGTTGGAAACGCATTGGAGGTGAAGGAAGCACTGGAAACCTTGAAAGGGGAAGGGCCAGTAGACTTCAAAGAACACTGTTTGGAAATCGCTGGACACCTCCTCATCCTTGCTGGGCGGGCAAAAGAGCTTGAAGAGGGAAAAAAACTTTCTCTGGAAGTGCTTGAGAATGGAACAGCATTCGAGAAATTCCGTCAACTGGTGCAAGCTCAGGGGGGAGATGTAAACTTGGTTGATGATCCCTCAAAACTTCCAATGGCTTCTATTATTGAAACCATCTCTTCCCCACTAAAGGGTTATTTGAAGGAAATTCATGCACGGGAGATTGGATTGTCCGCCATGGAGCTGGGCGCAGGTCGTGAGAAGAAGGGAGATGCCGTTGATTATGCTGTGGGAATTGTCCTGAAGCATAAAGTGGGAGATTGGGTGGATGAAGGAGAAGCGTTATTCGAGGTTCACGCCAATCACCGGGATCGCTGTGGAGGCGCAGTAGAAAGAGTTTTGGCTGCTCATAGTTTTTCAAAATCAAAAATATCTCCCTTACCGCGCTTTTATCAGACGGTCATACATGCCCATGAGGAGAAGAAGCGATGACCTCAGAACAACTAAGGGTAAAACGTTGGATGTGGGATAAGACCCTCAGTGAGAACGCCATCATGCGTCATATGGAGATGGAAGGTTTGGAAACTCATCGGTGGAAAAATGAACCTGGGGCGAAGTACCCGGCCCATGCCCATGACTTTGAAAAGGTTATTTTGGTCATGCGGGGGTCGATTACTCTCCGGATCCCTGAAACGGGAGAGCAAGTTTCGTTGAATCCTGGAGACAAGCTTGAACTACCCGCTGGGATAATGCATGAAGCCGTTGTGGGTCCGATGGGTGTGGTATGTCTGGAGGGGCACAGGAAATCTTCGGCATAGTGTTCATCTACATCCTGTTTCATTCTCCGTCTTTCATTTCTTCACTGCAGTGGGAGGAAGGGTAGGTTTGTTCGGAAGTCTCATTTTCGAGAACTTATCTTCTGGATGGATCAGAATGGCAAGGTCTTTAGGGGAGGATGAAATGGGAAGATCAAAGGCGACCTACGTAAAGGTGTGCCAAGGGGGAGTTGATCGTTGGATGAGGTGAACTCTCTTTTCTGAAGAGGTCTGATAAGAGATCCACAATAGAATTTCATTTTGATCATGGTTTGTAGAGACGCAGCATGCTATGTCTTTTAAGGCATTCAGATGCATCAACATCTAGCGAGCATTTAATTTTTTACTTATGAAAATGATGGCTTTAAAAAGAGGGTATCCTTCAAGGCAATCGGATTCACACATCCCACATCCGCCGCAGGTTTGCAGCCAGCTCTCGATGACATTAGGATCTGGTTTTATTTCCACATTAATCCAATCCGATTCAAAGAGTGGACATTGTTCTTGGATCAGCTCACGACAGTATGGACACTCTATTAAGTGGTTGATCAATCCTGTTATCGTTTTTTGATCCTGGCTAAGATGAGCCGAGGTGTAAGCTTGAGCTTTTTGCCTCCACTCCGCTAATCGTTTTAATGTCTTTTCCCGTCGGTGGGTAATTTCATCGGGTACAGGTAGGTCCTTGAACTTCTTCCATCCTATGGTATTGATAAGTTCATGTTTTCTAAGGTTGATAACCAGCATCTGATGCGTAGCGATGCCGAGAAGTTCTATGGCTACATCAGCCAATTCTGGGAAAGGTTTATCACATAATTGGCAGCAGTTACGATACCTGCTCGGGAGAATCCCACCTTGAGCAGCAAAGTAGAGTGCGGTTTGGGTCATGTGCTCCGGATGATCTGATGATTCGAGGCGCCAATTGAAATCCTCAATTGGAAAAGTCGCCACGCAATCTGAGCTGATGAAAATCCCTCTCTTCGGATCTAAATTCATCTTCTTCTGAAGAGCAATGAAGCTCCGTAATTCACATGGACGCAGCACATAACCGATTTTTTTATCGGGGAACTTCTGCATGGTTTCAACTGCCAAGCATGCAGAATTTCGGAGCATCACGGGCGCAAAGGGATCAGCCCTTTCTAATAAGTCGGGTGAGGTGATCAGGATTGGTAATGGAGGGTTTCCATCCTGCCAGACTGGAAGGAAGAGACCATCCAGCTCTGCATGATCCCATATGGATCTAAGAAGTTGACGCACAGTCTGAAGGGGATCCTGAGCCTCAACCGGTATGATTCGTCGGAAACCCATTTACGCTCTCAACCCTCTTATCCCTCTCCAGTGTCCAGGTGATTGCTGATGAC
>MGNI01000071.1:10944-11225 GCA_001795115.1 Chloroflexi bacterium RBG_16_48_8
CACCGATACCCTTAGAACTGATCGCATCTTCAAACATGATCAAGCAATAGGGACATGCGGTTACAACGGCATTTGCGTGAGCCCTATTCACTATTTCATCCAATCTGCGATGGTTGATGCGTGTGGCAGGGTCAATTTCCATCCACATGTGCCCTCCACCACCTCCGCAGCAGAAAGCATTCTGTTTTGATCGGGGTAATTCTGTAAGGTTAAGGTTGGGAATGGAATTCAGAATGGACCGTGGCTCATTGTAGATTTTGTTATATCGCCCTAGATAACAC
>MGNI01000071.1:11267-13749 GCA_001795115.1 Chloroflexi bacterium RBG_16_48_8
ACTTTGATTCGACCCTCTGCTAGAAGCTCGGCTAGTAGTTCTGTGTGGTGCAGGACTTTATACTTTCCCCCAAATTGGGGGTATTCGTTTTTAAATGTACTGAAACAATGAGCACAAGGTGTCACCATACGGTCGAAGGTTATTGAATCGAAAGTTGCGATATTTTCCTGTGCCATGACCTGGAAGAGGTACTCATGGCCCAAACGCCGTGCAGTTTCTCCGCAACAGGCTTCAGCCGGACCAAGGATACCGAAGTCCACCTTGGCTTCTTGGAGGATTTTCACGAGAGCTCGACCAGCTTGTTGAGAGCGGGCGTCAAATCCATAGGCACAACCAAGAAACAGAAGGATATCTACTTCATCACCTGGTTGAAGGATCTTTACTCCCAACTCCTTTGCATAGGGAGCATGGTTTTCTTTAGGCATGCTCCATGGATTGCCTCGCCTCTCCATCCCCGTGAGAGCTTCACCTACTGCACCAGGGATTTCTCCTGTAGTGAGAGTAAGGTAGCGTCGGAGTTCAATCACACTATCGACAGGGTTTACAAATAAGGGGCAGGCCTCAATGCAAGCCCCACAGGTTGTGCAGTACCACGGATATTCGCTTTCCATAACATCGCCAAGCAATTTGCCTGGTTCCTTGCCATTCGGGTAAACAAGCGTGGAGTGAACAGCATCGCGGATATTGCGGATGAGGACTCTGGGAGAATACGGCATTCCACTGAAGGTGGAAGGACAGACCGCCTCACAGCGACCGCATTGCACACAAGCATCGAAATCCAGCATGAGAATGGAGGGGAACTCATCGACCTGACCAACTCCCAGTTTCTCTGCCTCCTCGATATTCACGATCGGTTCGAGCGCAGCTGTCGGTCTTTGCGGGCGCATGATGATATTGAGAGGTCCTGTTATTAAATGACGTAATTTTGTAAAAGGGATGCTGCCAACGAAGACCAAGGCTACTCCGATATGTGTCCATAAGAAAGTCTGATGGATTGCGTCATAGGCTTGCGAATTGATGTTTAATATTGCGAAAAGGGCAGCAAAGAGATTCCCGATTGGAGCCCAGCTTCGCCATTCCGGTTGGGATGCCAGAATACGAAAACCTTCTGAACAAAAACCCAGGATCGGGATCAAAAAAACCAATCCAATTGCATACCAATCATCCCAGCGACTTTCTAGGATTTTTGGGCGTAAGACGCTTCGCCGGAAGAGAGCCATTAAACCACCAAGCAGGATCATCATTCCTGCGATATCCATGATGAGCTCAAAACCGAGATAGGCGCCTTCACGAGGGAAGGTGATGATGAAGGGAGTGAAAAGCTCATACTGCAGAATGCTGATGATGGTCCCAATGATCTGGATGGTGAAACCCCAAAAGAGCAGAAAGTGCATGATGCCAGGATAGAGCTTTTGTATGACACGATCCTGAATCAAGGCGTGCAGGACGAGCTCTTTCAAAGCCTTTAGCCATTGGGAAAACCGAGATGGGGTTGGTTCTGTAATGGGAGCTTCTATGGGTGATGTGGTCACGCTTCACCCCCGATGAATAGAGTTCCATTTTTAACGAAGTGCGGAATGACGTCCAGTGGTCGTGGCGGAGGTCCGGAGATCACGCTGCCATCCAGGGGATCGAAGAAACCTTCATGGCATGGGCACACAATTTGCTTGAGCTCCGGGTCCCACTTCACGATACAGGCAAAGTGTGTACATACAGCAGAATAAGACCGGAGACCTTCGGAGGTATTTATCACGAGTGCGGGATAGCGTCCATATCGGACGACCTGAGCCTCACCAACAGGTATCGAGCCTTCAGGTCCAACTGGTACAGGTTCTGAAGGTACTTCTTCCAGTTGGGTAGGCCAAAAATAGGCCACAATAGGTCCTGCGATAGCGGCTATGCCAGTCGCTGCAAGGATCTTCTGAAGGAATTTCAGGAAGCTGCGTCTTGAAAGCGTTTTGTCTTCAACCATCGCAATATCCTTTTTCATCATGGCAGGCTGTAAAACCAAAGCCAGCACACTTTTTATGTGTTAGCCCCGAGTATGGTCAAGATTACAATGAGGACCATCACGATGGCTGCTAGAATCATTCGAATTCGACGGGCTTGATGGGTATCCTGCTTACGGTCTAAAAAGGGCCAAAATATAAGCACGGCGATGGCTACGAACGGAATCACTACACCTGTGGTTTTCGGCACATATTTCAAGATTTGAAACAGGAAAAGAAAATACCACTCAGGTTGTGTGTGCGCAGGGGTCTCCATAGGATTAGCCGGTGTTTCCTGCCCAATAGGCCAGAAGAGCCCAAGAACACCAATGATCACCGCCCCGACGATAAGCCAGATGGTTACTTTAAATTCGGTGGAAACATGATCTGGGTAAAAGGGGATGGTTTCCTTTTCTTCAGTATTTTCCGTCATGGTTTTCATCCTATAAAACTAGAGTGGGCGAGCGATTCCCTGTCGTCTAATCATCAAGAAG
>MGNI01000071.1:13764-15014 GCA_001795115.1 Chloroflexi bacterium RBG_16_48_8
ATGATAACGGGCAGGATGAGGATGTGAACAGCGTAAAATCGGCTCAGTGTGATCGCGCCCACATCCCATCCACCTCTCATGAATATAAGCGTTAAATCCCCAATCCATGGGATTCCACCGGCGATTTCGGTTCCTACGGTTGTCGCCCAATAGGCTCGCTGATCCCAAGGTAGAAGATAGCCGGTGAAACCAAACCCTAAGGTAACAATAAACAGGATCACACCTGAAATCCAATTGAGTTCACGAGGTGGTTTGAAGGCACCCGTGATAAAAACACGCAAAAGGTGGGCTACAACCATAATCACCATGGCGTTGGCGGACCAGTGGTGGATAGCCCGGATCGAAGCTCCGAATCTGACTTGAGTTTCGATAAATTGGATGGAAGCATAGGCATCTTCTGGCGTCGGTTTGTAGTAGAAGGCTAGCAGGGTCCCAGTGATGCCTTGGATGATGAACAAGGCAAAGGTTATCCCTCCCAGGCAATACCACCATCTGGTGGAGAACCGTTCAACGGGTTTGGCGAGGATCTTTCGAATGGGATCAACGATGTGGTACCTCTCATCCAACCAATCGGTGGCTTTCGACCAGAGCGGTTTCCATTTCTTGCGGGTGATCCACACGCTGCCCGATCGATAAACTCCATAGGCGAAAACCATGGCCGCAACACCGAAGATAGCCCACCTTGATATTGGAACGAAGAGGTTGACAATTTCCCCCTGGAGATGACAGTGCATGCAGGTATCCTTTTCTGGGGGCGGCGGCGCTTCCGAAGAAGCAGAAGCACGCAAAATGGTCATATGTTCTTCGAACGTGCGGAGGGTTTCCACTTCTAATGTCGGTTCTTGATTGGCCTCTGCTACTGTTCCGATGATAAGGAGCATGAGCATCAATGTCAGTGGGATCAAAAAGATCGTTTGTCGACTTGGCTTCATATGTGCTTCCTGACGATATTGTTTATTGCCACGAATGAGACGCCCTTCAGGTTAACCTGGCTTTATGACCAGGCTCTCTAAAGCTAGGATAAGTGACAATAGGATGCAGGTATAGTGAAAGTTCTCACATCAGGAGAAGAGGTTCTTCCTTACGGCTGCGAACCGTCAGAAAGGACCTTCAACCGCAGACCTGCTTTACTTATGTAAAGTTAATGATTTGAAAGGTGTTTTTACACTTTATCCTGGGCAGGGTAGGCATTTGTGCCCTGTTGGTCTGGGCTTATTCCAGATGAGGAGGAGACGGGAGGTTTGGCAGTG
>MGNI01000071.1:15021-20488 GCA_001795115.1 Chloroflexi bacterium RBG_16_48_8
CCTCACAAACCTTTCTCCCCGCCAGCTGACGGTTGTGTTGCCTTCTTCCTTGGAATACAACTGTTGGTCAAAGCGCTTCGGAATGACGATCCGTTATGAAGATGAAGGTTTTAAACCCGGAAGCAGGTGGACAATCATAAGGTTTTTTTCTAGGTCGATGGATTTGATGACGGACTCAATGGCAGGAAGAAGAAGTTCAGCTCCGGAATGGGTGTGTATCAGATAGACATCATTTGCACCCGTCTCGATGATCTCTTCTAATGTTCCGAGATTTTCATCTTCATCGGAAACCACATTAAGTCCAAGCAACTGCCAATGAAAATACACACCTTCTGCAAGAGGAGAAGTATCCTCAAAACGGACAAAGAGAGTAGCTTCTCGGTAAGCTTCTGCATCTTCTCTCGAGTTGAGCGCTTCAAGACTGAGCAGATATTGATCGCGATGAGAGGAGAAATGACGTACGGTGAAAGCGATATGATTCGCTCCAAGGAAGACTTGTGTTTCAGAAGCAATGCATTGAATAATCTCGGATTCGGCAGCAACCAATAAATTCCCGCGAACGCCATGTGGTCGAACTATTCGCCCAACAGCCAGAAATTCAGGTGGCTGTTGGGCTTTGTTGGAGCTTTTGGTTTTTCCTGATCCTTCCATCCTGGTCATACGATATCAAGGGATGATCGAACACCTCGTTGAGACGCAGCCACATGGAGGAGCGCTCTCATGGCATTGGCCACCCGACCTCCGCGTCCAATCACTCTCCCCATATCCTCATCGGCGACGGATAATTCAAGGTACACCGAATCAAGTCGGGTCTCAACCCGCACATGAACCTCGGAGGGATTATCTACCAGTGATTTGGCGATAAATTCAATTAATTCCTTCATCAATAGAACCTCAATTCTTCCGATTAGACTACCATTGGGATATTCTCGGATTCATTCCAAATCTTCTCATTTAAGGCAGCCCTGATCGGTTAGGTCTTTCAGTCTTCGTTTTCCACCTCTTCTTCGGAGGTTTTATCTTCCTCTTCCCTGATCGTTCCCTCTTCATCATCTGCTGTGGATTCTTCAACCTCTTCCCCTGTTTCTTCCGGTTCTGCTGCAGCTACTGGTTCAGATATCATTTCTTCTTCCGCAGCTTCGACGGGCGCCCTTTCTTCCACAGGTGATGGTTCTTCAGCTATCGGTTTGGCTTTTGCAGGTGATGCTTCTTTAACAGAAGGCGTCTCTTTCTTTTCGGTCTTCTTCGCACGTCGTTGTCCAGCGAGGTCGTCGCGACGGGTACGAGGATCAACCTTAGAAGTACTGGCTCTAGCTTCTTCTAAAAGGGTGTCCAGTTCTTCACCTGCTTTGAACCGTTCCCAGCGATCCCATGTTCCTAAGGGTGTCAGGATCTTGCGCACTGAATCGGAGGGTCGTGCGCCATGCCTCATCCAATGGAACAGGCGCGCCTCATCGACTTCGACTGTTGCAGGTTCAGTACGCGGATTGTAATGTCCTAAATTCTCAAGGAAGCGCCCATCTCGTGGACTTTCCTTATCTGCTGCTATGATACGGAAGGAGGATTGATTTTTTGATCCAACCCTTCGTAAACGAATTTTTACCATTTTATATTTCTCTCTCCTTTTGTTATATTCGGTCTGTTCCCTTAGATTGGGCGGCTGGTGGAGAGGGCGCGCTGGACGGGAGCGCAATACTGCTCAGCAGCCGGTTTCTATTCGAACTTAGCTAAATCCCGGAAAAAATTGATCTAGTCCATGTTTTCCCACACGTTTGAATACTTTTTTCATTTGTAGATAGGATCGAATTAACTGATTAACCTGTTGCACAGACATTCCAGAACCAGCTGCGATCCGGCGCCTTCTGCTGGCATTGAGAATGTCCGGTTTTCGTCGTTCCAACGGTGTCATGGATTGGATAATGGCCTGGGTATGGATGATTTGTCGGTCTGCTTCTTGACCGTTGATTTGGGAAACCATCCCAGATAATCCACCTGGAAGCATTTCAAGAATCTTTCCCATTGACCCCATTCGCCGCATTTGTGTTAATTGTTTCGCAAAATCGTCGAGGGTGAAATCTCCCTTTATGAACTTGGCAACTTGCTCTTCGGCATCCTGCCGATCGATTGCAGCTTCAGCTCTCTCAATCAGGCTGAGTACATCACCCATACCCATAATTCGAGAAGCGAGTCGATCGGGTTCAAAGGTTTCCAAAGCCTGTCGAGATTCGCCAGTGCCAATGAATTTTATGGGTACCCCTGTGACCTCGCGCATGGAGATCGCGGCACCACCGCGTGCATCACCATCCATTTTACTCAATATAAGGCCAGTTAATCCAATGGGTTTATGGAAACCCTGAGCGATATTCACTGCTTCCTGCCCCGTCATGGCGTCTGCCACAAGGATGATTTCAACAGGTTCTACACGCTTGCGGATGGCCACCAGTTCGTCCATCATCTCCTTATCGAGCTGAGAACGTCCAGCTGTGTCAAGAATCACAACTTTTGCACCAGCTTTGTGCGCTTTCACAACACCGGCTGCACAAAGTTCTGGAGGTGAAAGTGTGGGGTCATAGAAAACCGGAACATCTAGTTCTTCACCCAGCAATGTGAGTTGTTGGGATGCTGCGGGTCGATAGGGATCGGCAGCGACCATCCAAACACGTTCGCCGAGTGAGCGTAGCCATTTTGCCAGCTTGGCGGCAGTCGTCGTCTTCCCAGATCCCTGCAGCCCCACCAGCATGATCACCCTTGGTAAGGCACCGCTAAGGTTTAAACGTGCAGGCTCACCTAATGTGCTCACAAGCTCGTTATGTAAAATCTTGATGACTTGTTGTGAAGGATTTAAAGCGCGGGAGACTTGTCCGCTTAAGGCTTTTTCTCTTACACGAGCAAGTAAATCTTTAACGACGCGGTAATGGACGTCTGCTTCAAGGAGTGCAAGTCGAATTTCACGCAGGGCTGCATCCACATCCTCTTCACGAAGCTTCCCGCGACGACTTAAATCCCTGAAAACGACCTGCAATCTTTCTGCTAATGACTCAAACATACAAAGGCAACGCTCCAACATGCAATCCGCCGATCGGGCTGCACATTAACAGCGACCGGCCGGCGGAAAGACTGCCGCACAAACCTAACGAAGCGATTGTAGCCTCTAACAATGGGTGGGTCAAGGGGAAGCGTTGGATGATCTTTTACTGAGTATCGATACTCCAATCTCTTCGACATCCACAAGGCTCTCGCCTTCAAGAATGACAACGATCGCACGATCCTCGCTATTGGTCCCCAAAAACCAATAAAGATGATCCCCCTCTTTCCCGATAATTGCCTGGAATGAGAATCCCCGGATGTTATCATTGAATTTGCGCGTGGAATCCATGACTGCTTGTGCCACTTGAGCGTTGATGATTGAAAGGGGTGTATCTTGAGGTGGATGGCGATCCCAACCCCCATCGGGGTTTTCTATAGCGTCTACCAAACGGAAAGCGGGTAAGATCCCATCATTAACCAAGGCACCGAATGCTCGAGCGACTTGAATCGGTGTGACCGTGAGTGTTCCCTGACCTATAGAAGCCAATTTCAAATCTTCAGGACTGGAGGGGAGGCTGAAAGCATCAGGTTGGATGGAATCAAGAAGGAGTGCAGGTGCTTCATCAAATTTGAAAGTGCGAATAACTTCATAGAAGCCTTCTCCCCCCAAATGACTACCAAATTCCGAAAAATAGGATGGGCATCCTAGCTTAAGCGCAAGGGCGATGTTGATCGAATGAGTGAGAGGCGGGGAAATGGAACATTCCAATTGTTCCCCATGAATGTCGATCGGGTTTGTTGCGCCGACAATATCCTGTGTGAGATCAATCAGGTTGTGTTCAAGACCCCATGCCACAAGGAGAGGTGCAAGAGTCATCCCGGGTTGGTATTGAGATTGTGTGGTTCTGTTCAATAATGGTGCATCGGTACGAGAGGTCAACTCTTCCCAATCTTGGTTGATGGTATTCGAGTTGAAGCTGGGGGAGGAGACAAGCGCCAGAAGGTCTCCAGAGGAAGGTTCGAATACCACGATTGCACCACGTCTATTCCTCATGGTTTCATATACGCTGTTCTGTAGTTGGGAATCTAGGGTTAGCCGGATATCCAAACCTGGAGGGGGATGGCCATAGATTACATTGGACCATACTATATCCAAAGGGTTATAAACGGTCTCGCCTCTAAGCGTGAGATCCATCGATTTCTCTAGGCCAGCAAGCCCGTAAATGGGGGAGTTATAACCCAGGACCGAAGAGAACGACGGAGAAGGATACACCCTAGTGTAATCCCCAGCAATACCGATGGATTCGCTAATAATATCGTTACGGTTATCGAGAATTCGTCCACGTTTTTCAAAACGTTCAACGTAAGCTCTCCGAGGATTATCCGTACGGGAGGTAAGTTCTTCAGATTGGACGACCGCCCACCAACCTACGGTCAGAGCTATCATCATCCAGGCAATGTTTAAACCCACATGGACATGTCTTAAGGAGCCAAGATCATTCGGAGCGGGGGAGGTCTTATTGGATAGGTGCAGAAGCAAACCAAGGGCAAGGAAGCTGGTCATGAGCGAAGACCCACCATAGGAGACGAAGGGCAACGTGATGCCAGTGAGCGGAAGCAACCTTATCACACCACCAACAATAAGAATTGTTTGAAAGCCGAATGCCAGGCTCAGGCCAGATGCGAGCATTTTATCGAAGGGATCATGTAAGTGATGGGCGATCTTGATCCCGCGCGAGATGAAGATTGCGAAGGATGCCAGCATTGCGATGGCTCCGATAAGCCCCCATTCTTCGGTGAGTGCTGTAAAAATAAAGTCTGTGTGGGCAGCAGGCACAAAACCAGGTGAACCCATTCCAGGCCCCCGACCCAAAATCCCCCCTGAAGCAATGCCAATAAGGGATTGAACCAGTTGGTAGGAGCCTCCTATCGGGTCAATCCATGGGTTTATCCACGCTTGCAACCGTGTCTGCACGATATCAATCAACATGTATCCCGCTGCTGCTCCTAGGATCATCAATCCAGAGGTGAAAAGCAGGACCTGCCATTTATTTGTTGCAATAAAGAGAAGAACAGCCAGCAAAGCCAGAAAGAGAGTCCCTGTCCCTAAGTCACGTTGTACGAACAGGAGGAGAATCGAGATTGCCCAGATAAGGATGATAGGACCCAACATCAGGATAAGCGAGGGTTGTTTTTCAACCCATTTAAATGCCAGTCGATCTGCAAAATAAGATGCCAGGAAAGCGACCAGCAGAAGCCGTAGGGGTTCGGAGGGTTGGAAGTATATGCCACAACAGCCCAACCAGAGTCGAGGCTCACCGCCAGATGGGTTCGTTCCAAAAACCAGGGTTAGGAGGGTGAGGGAGATCCCCCCTAAAAGCCACAGGTATCTGTATTGACGCAACCATTTCAGATCTGAAGGGGCGCGCAAGATCATCAC
>MGNI01000072.1:0-341 GCA_001795115.1 Chloroflexi bacterium RBG_16_48_8
GCCAGATGCCATCAGGTCCGATGTAGGTGCTTGAGGCTACCATGGACCCGTCCAAAGAGAGTGCAATCGGATCAAAATAATCTGAAATTTCATCAGGCCAGCGCCATATCTCGTTACAAGTGTTGTTCTGATAGGTATAGATCCCGGTGGTGCTGACCATGGTCAGTCGGTTTCCGGAAGGGGAGAAAGCCATCCTCAGGATTTTGCCAATCCCATGACAGATGAGCTTCTGCTCTGGCGCTGGGAAGGAAATGGGGGTGGGTTGGGGAGTCGGGATGGGTGCGCGCATATCCCAGATCACAGCGGTGTAATCATCGATGGAAGCGGAGGCCAGGATGGTC
>MGNI01000072.1:354-5054 GCA_001795115.1 Chloroflexi bacterium RBG_16_48_8
CGAGATAATCCGCAGTGCTGATGTGGCCATAGAGGTAGCCTGCTGGTGTTCCGGTCAGCAAATCCCATAGGATGATCGGGGAGCGCCCGTATTCTTGCGAGAAGGCGATCATCTTCCCATCAGGTGAAAAGGCAAGGGCATCAATATCATCATACCCGACAAGAATGGGACGTTTTTGGCCGGTGGTCAGATCCCACCATCGGGTGGACTCGTCGTCATTGTCCCAGGTGATCATGGCTGTCCCATCCCAGGAGATGGCTGCTTCAAGAATGCGTTCTTCCCAAGAAGGCAGCTCCAATTGCGGAACAGTTTCCTGAGAATGGATTAAGGCGGGCAGATCCCATATCAGAACCCTGGTTTGAAGGAACGTCACGAGGGTCCTCCCGTCATGTGAGAAGACCTGATCCTGGATGTTTTCATCAAAGTTGAGCTGGCGAAGTTCCTCACCACTCGTGAAATCCCTCAGAATGAGGGTGGATCCAAGGCTTTCAACGAGTAGCTCTCCATTGGGTGAGACATAGTCACTTTCGTACAGGGTTTGAATCAGGTGTAAGTGATCCAGATTTAATAATCCGTTGAATGTCGATAGAGTCTTCTCATCCGATAGAAAAGAAAGATCCCCCCTATCATCAATACCAAACCCTTCCAAAGTTCGGAGGAGTTCCCCACTCAGCACGTCCCAGAAATACACTTTATAATCCGAATTCGCGATAAGCGTTTTCCCGTCCGGCGTGAGGAAAAGATCCTGTTGTATCGCATTCGGCCACACATCATAGCTAAAAAGTTCCTTACCCGATTGGACATCCCACAGCTGAATTCGGTTCCCGTCTATTGTGGCCAGCGTTTCCCCATCGGGTGAGAAGTTCATTGAGCTAGTGTAATCTGCAATCGTTTGGTCAAGGATGAGCTGCCCACTTTCCAAATCCCAAAATCGAATCTCAAGGTGGGCTGAAAGAAGCCATTGTCCATCCGGGGAGAGAGCGGCTGTATAGGAATAGCTAGTATAGACGTGCTGCAGGAACAGAAGCGGTTGAGCATTGGCCCAATCCCACAGGATGATGGAACCCTTCGATACGCTGACCAACCGCTCCCCGTCCGGCATGAATGATATAAAATAGATCGCCTTCACCAGATCTTCCCCCGGCACCTGCCAGGAGCGCAGCTCCTCTCCAGTGGATACCTCAAGCAACTGGATGGCCCCTGTCCGAGTACCCACAGCCAGGATCTCACCGTCCGGGGGAAAATGGAGGTGCCTGGGGATACCCTGGCTTGCAAACCGCCATATCTCTTGCATTGAATCAATCCGATAAAGGTAGATGCCAAACAGCGTGGCCACCGCCAGGTGCTCTCCTCCCGGAGAGAGGGCGATCGTCTCGATCGTCCCCTTACCAAGTCGGGCAAGGGCCCCCGGAGGGGTCAACCCGACATAGGAGGCGTAGACGTCATGTGTGGGCACAGGTGTCGAAGTTGAGGTAGGCAATGGTGACGCGCTTGGTTCGGGAGACGCAGTTTTTGTGGGCCTATCGGTCGGTCGAGGGGTAGCTGAGGGTTGCGACAATGGGGTTTGTGATGGGCTTTGCCTGGGGCTGACGGATTGCTTCAGAAATGTATCATACGGGAGGGCTGCACGATTTCTGAGGTGCTCATCTAAAGGATGGTCATGCAGCCCTCCTGCAACTCGAGACCTATTGAAGTCTGGTCACAATGAAGAAGCAGTTGAAATACTGACGTCCATCTGCCAGTTCCCAGGTGCCGGACCAGGGGGTGATGCTCGAGTCGTCGATGGCCCGCACCACAACCTGATAGGTTCCAGGTACAACGCTCACGGTCATCGAAGGACCTTTCTCCGGGCAGAATATCGGGGAAAACATGTAGTTGATGCAGGTTTCGCATGGTTCCATGATGAAGGATTTTGAGTCTGGACCGCTGAATAGGAACTCCAAGCGCTCCGGCGAATCGTTACTGATCACCACAGCGGAGGTCCCGGGGGTCGTCCACCCCGACTCAAGCGGGGGCGGAAGTTCACCTGTTCCTGCAACCTTCATCTGCGCTACTCGGGCATCGACAAGTGCAGCTTCCGCCTGGCCAACCAAGGGGCTGTCCGGGTAGTTGGTGATCAATGCCTCAAAATGAGCAATGGCCTCATCGTACTTTTCCGCGGCAAATTCCTCTTGGCCACAGTTAAAGAGGGTATCCGCCAGATCTATGCTTGATTCAGCTTCAGGCAGATAGCCTCCGGCGTACAGGGCCTCAAAGATCATCACAGCCTGGCAGTGCCTTCCGTCAGCCAGGGCTTCAGTACCTGTTTCAATCAAGTCATTGAGTACAGCGTCGAACTTTGAGGCAGCCGGGGTGTTGGGGTATTCACTCACGATTACCTCGTATTTTCGAAACGCCTCTCCATAGTCTTCAGCCTGCAGTAATTGATCAGCCCACTCGGCATAGATCTCGGAAGCCAGATCTTTCCCATTGACTCCGCTCGGCGTATCAGGGAAGTCGTGCAGAAGTTCGTCAATCTTTTCAATGGCAGTGGCGTACTCTCCCTCCTCCTTATACTTGGTTGCCCACCCCATATAGGTTTCAGCTATCCATGTGTTGACCTGAGTTCCGGCTTGTGTGTTTGGATACGAACTGGCGAGGGCCTCATATTTGAGGAGGGCCTCCTCATAGGCACCTTCTTCACGCAGCTTCGTTGCCCAGGCCTGGTATGCGCCTGAAGCACCCTCCTGAGCGATGGGGACAAGACCACTTTGAGGGTATTTGTTGAGATAGCGCGCATACTCTTGTATCGCCTCATCATAATCACCCTCTTCAGCAATAAGAGAGGCATTTTCAAGGATATTGCACTCCATGGACCAATTTTCAGCTTGAGCTAGTTCGGGGATGAGAGTGAATCTGTAAATGGTGTCAAGATCCCCAAGGTAAGTACGAGCTGTGGTGCAATCTCCCGCTTCATAGGCCGTTTTCGCAGCTTCGAAGGCTTTCTGGCCAGCCTGGCGGAAGAGGAAGAATCCGACACATTCAACGACAAGGATGACCACAGCTGCATAGAAGGCGAAAGGTAAATGCCGTTCCAAGTGAGATCGTTCAAAGGAGTACAGCTTTCGTGCCCGCCACCACCCGTTCAAGGCTTGGAAGAGGAGCCACACACCCAATATCCCTGCCCAAAGGGGTGGGTTCTTGGAGGTATTGAATCCAGCAGCCATAAGAAAGAGCAAAAAATCCACAAAGAGAATGCCAAACCACCGCCTCCACTTGCGGAGGTAGAGGTAGCCCAACCCTAAACCATTCAGATTGAGCAACCCAACAACCAATGGCAGGGATAGGGAGCCTTCTAGACGAGCCCTCCATGATTTTTTGCTCGTACTTTCGGATTGCACCGGTTGTGCCGTGGGAGCAGCTTCAACGGGTGGAGTAGGAGATGGTGTGACAGGTTGAGGTGCTGCTAAAGGCTTTTCCAGGTGGTGGCTCTCCACCCGTATATCGATTAGCGGACCTCCACATGTGGGGCAAAGGCCACGCTCATCGGCTGTGACGACCCGATGGTCTTGTGAGCAGTATCCTTGAATGGTCACATCATATTTCGCTCCACAATAAGGGCACGTGCTGGCCTCAATCGGAATCATCTCGGCGCACAAGGCACATTTTTTAGTTTCAGTGTTCATTCTGGGCCCCTTTGACCTCCTTATTCAATGACTGGAAGTTGCACATATGTTTGAATTCTTTACCGCCACTTTTCGAGCCATTTACAATCGAGATCGTGAAAATCAAGTTCATGGTTCTTTGCAAAAGTTTGTATGGTGGGATTGCATTCATATCTGGGGACTCTGGCCGGATGAAAATGTCCATGGGAAAATGCCGGGATATCCCACAGCTTGTTGCCAAGCATCTTCACTAGGGCAGATCGGAAATGTCCCATATTTTGAAGTTATCGAAACCAACCGAGGTCGGCTCCAATGTGTACGCGCCGCCTGTTCCGACGCTGAGCCAGACGCCTCCTTCAACATGCGTGCTGTCAGTAAGCCAGACTAAGGGTTGTTGGTTGACATAGACTGCGATCTCTGGGCCTTTGACGATAACCATGAGATGGTTGGTCTGATCGCCGGAAAGGATCGGTGGCCCCTCAAATTCCTCCAGGGATTGACCATCCTTGAATAGCACTAGCCTTCCATCATAACTGAACGCAACGGCGTAATCCCCGAACGAGGTGGTTCGGAATTTAAAGTGCCACCAACTGGAATCGGACTCACCCAAAACGAATCGTCCATCGATCGCGGCCACGAAATCCGCCATCCAAAGACCCCGGGAGGCTTGGCAGTCTTGCAGGATGAGCTCGCCATCGACGTATCCTGGCTGGAGGGCGTCACAGGATTCGATCCAGACCCAGCTCCTTCCGCTGCTGAAATCGTCATATCGGGTGGGGGGTCTGTCTGCTATGGCGGCCAGGATAGGATTGGCGAAATCCTCTATCCAGGCCGGCATCGGGGTGAGGGTAGGTTCCGGAGTGCTTGTGGGGGAGGGTTTAGGTGTAATCGTTGGCGTGGGTATGGATAAGGTTTCAGTTGTAGGGACGCTCCTCGCAGCGGGGGTTGGGCTTTTCGCCAGAAAAGGTTTGAAGACCAACGGAACGCCATTCGGATCCTTCAGGAACTGTGTGGCGAGGATAATCCCACCTATGATCAGGACAGTGAAACCAAACA
>MGNI01000072.1:5078-16781 GCA_001795115.1 Chloroflexi bacterium RBG_16_48_8
TACGTTTCTTGACCTTGGCAAGGCTTGGTGGAGGGACGAGGGAAGGAATAACATCGGCGGGAGGCGAAGGCGCATGCATTTCGGCTGTTGGCACGGGTGGACCAGACGATTCCCCCAACCATCTGCTCTCCACATGCCGATCGACAACCTCGCTGCTGCACTCCTGACAGCGATCCTCGGCATCCAAATGGACCACGGCATGGCAATTCATGCAGTAGCCTTTCACCGTGATCTCGAAGGCTGTCCGGCAGTAGCGGCAAATCCTGGCTTCAAGCTTGATCTGCTCGGCACATGAGGGGCATTTCTTCATATCGGCGGTTTCCGCCACAACCTTGGCACCCTCTGGAGGAGGAGCAGGCATGGGCGCTTCTATGTGTTCCGTCGGCGACCAGGCAGCGACAATCTCACGGGCCTGTTGTTCGGCCTCGGGTGTGAACCAAACCGTTTGGGCGTAGCGTTGTGCCTCGCGATAGGCAGCTTCGGCTTTTTCCACATCACCCTTAGCCTGATAGATAAGGGAGAGATAGAAATGGGCTTTCCAAAAGCCTCCCGGGTCGAGATTGACACTTTGCAGGAGATGTCCAAAAGCCGTGTCGATATCTTTGTTCTGGATTAGATGGAACTCGCCGATGGCTCCATGCACAGTGGACTGTTCCTTCTCCGGGAGCCCTTCGGCAACGGCTTCCTCCAGTGTGCTTAATGCGCCGGAAAGATTTCCTGATTGGAAGAGCTTAAACGACAGATCATAGGCCTGCTGCCAGGGCTGTGACGCTTCCTCTGCGCGGGGCTGTCGAGTCTCAAGATACGCTTTGACCTTGGCGACATCGATTTGATGCTCGTCGTATGTTGCCGTGAACTGGACAGGAAGATCCCTGCCGCCCCCATAAACAATCGGCGATGGTGGCAGAGGGGCGCCCTCATGGGTCGAGCCTTGCTCTCCAAACCAGATCCACTCGTTAAAGTCTTTTTGAGGTGTTGTGTGCCACTCCGCAACCAGAGCCCCACAATGGGGACAGAAGGTCCTTGGGCGGAAAGTGCCGCCCATGGGCTCGTTGTAGGGTTTGGATCCAGGGGTGTTTTGCTGCCGGAAGGATTCTTCCCAGGCGAAGGTTTGATCACAACGGGCACATATTGGTTGAGTTGAGCTTGATGGCGCAGGCACTACCAGGGGCGGGGTTAGATCTTGCTGCACCTTTAGTGGGGTGGACGGGAGATCAACCTTAAGGGAAGTCTCCTTTTCCTTCCTTTGCTGGCGTCGTGTCTTCAGTTTCGTAAATAGCCACAATACAAAGGTCGCAAGGACAAATGTCCCTGCGGTGATGAGGAAGAAACGCACATTGCCTTCGTTCAGGGCCTGGGCCAGCTCGCCCCGGGGATTGATGAGGGTATGGTAGAAGAGGAAGGTCACACCTACAAGCGCAACCAGCCAAAGCCCGCGTCGGCGTTGTCGCAGAGATTGTCCCAGGCTGCCTGGAAAGCCGAGCAACTGAATGAAGATGTTCTCCAGGGCAACAGCAAAGATCACAAGGAGAAAGCCCTCCAGCCCCCCAATGGCATTGGCTAACCCTTCCGATAGCTGTTTGCGCTGCAACCAAGCGGTTAAGGCGGTCGGCACCCAAATGCCGAGACCGATGGCTGTAAGAGTGATGGCGGAGATACGCTGCATGCGGGTTCGAGTGGGTTGATCGAGCAGGTCCTCCTCCAGTTCGAACGCCTCGGGTGTTCCGAACATCAAACCCGGAACCAGTTTCAGAATTCGAGAAATTGCGGTGGAGAGCATGGCAACAAAGATATGGGTTGGTTTGACCGTCAAATCACCTGGGAGCTTTAAACGTCTGGCGGCACGCCACTGCATGAGGTCATCCGCCAGCCCCACGATCCCATACGCAAAAGTCATTTCTAAAAAGAGCACCATCCCGGTCAGGGTAAGGGGCTTCCAGGATCGATCCAGGAGCGAGAATATGAGTCCATAGAAGAGCACCACTCCGATCAATTTAAGCACATCCAGTAGAGACAGGCCTCGAAGCCTGCTGGCTAACAAGGCATTGAGCCGTTCCTGCAGACGAGCGATCCACCGGAAAGGCTTGCGACCGAGATGCAAGAGAGCCTCATTCTGCGCCAGGAGTTGTGTGAAGACCTCGGCTGCGATGGCGAAGGGGAGCATCATCAAGGTTGCCAAAGCTAAGTTTGTTCCGACCACAGCAGGTTCGGTGGAGACATCCAAAGGAGTAGGGATGTAGGTGGTCAACTCGGGCACGAGCGGACCCGATTGGCGGAAGCCGGCAGCAGGCACTGCCCCGAGTTCCATCACCGCGACCGGCTCCTTGCTGATCAAGTTGTCATTCCCCAATTGGCCCAGCCCATTGTTCCCCCAGCATTTGACCTCTCCATCCCTGGTTAGGGCGCAGGTGTGCATGGCACCGGTCGAAACGGCAAGGATATTTTTGTTTAACCCGGCAACCTCAAGAGGGGTGTTTACAATTTCACCAGTATCGCTGCCGATTTGCCCGTAGAGGTTTGATCCCCAGCATGCCACGCTTCCCTCTTCCGTCAAGGCGCAGGTGTGTTCGTATCCGGCATCGATGGATTGGACAGTGGACAAACCGGTTACTTGGACCGCTGTGTCATGGTAATCGGTGGTGCTGTTCCCCAATTGGCCAGATTGATTGTCTCCCCAACACCACACGCTCCCCTCCGCAGCAAGCGCGCATGTGTGGAGATGGCCTGCAGCAAGGTCTGTGGCGGGTTCTGTAAATACGCTTACTTTCACGGGGGTGAAATGATCCTCTGTTGTCCCATCCCCCAGCACCCCGGCGATGTTATTCCCCCAGCAATAGATATCCCCTTGTGCTGTGAGGGCACAGGTATGCCAATCGCCAGCCGAAATGGAGATCACATTGTCGTTCAAACCTCTTGGCTGGATGGGAGTGCTGCTGTCCTCCGTGCTGCCATCTCCAAGGGTCCCATTGAAGTTTCTTCCCCAACAGGCAACCGTGCCTGTGGACATCAAGGCACAGGTATGATCCGCTCCAGTTGATAATGCAGTCACATCAATGGTTAAGCCTATGACGTCAACGGGTTCTTCGCGATCCTCGTTTGTGCCATCGCCTAATTGGCCAAACAGGTTGTCTCCCCAACATTTGACTCCTCCGCCTTCGGTTAAACCGCAGGCGTGGCCTTCTCCAACAGCAAGGGTGATGACCCTATCTGCAAATGTTCCCACATCCTGCGGGAGGCCGACGTTCCTCTCTACGCCGTAAATCAACTGATAGCCAGATCCAAAGGAATCTGGGAGCCCCCAGCACTTCACCCCACCAGACTCCATGGCGGCACAGGTGCTTGCCTCTCCTGCATCTATCACTGTAACTTCGCTGTCCAGACCGACCACGTCGACGGGAGAAGGCTGACTGGCATCCATAGGGCCATCCCCCAGTAAACCTTCCCGATGCAAGCCCCAGCATTCAACAGCACCATCCTCATATAGGGCGCAACTGTGGGCTGCTCCTGCGGCCAGTGCTACAACATTCCCCTTAAGTCCTTTCACTTTGGTAGGTTCGAGGCGATCCTGGCCCGTCCCGTCGCCGAGTTGTCCAAAAGCGTTCCATCCCCAGCAGAAGACCTCACCCTCAACCAGTGCACAGGTATGACCCGCGCCTGCGACCAAGGCGCTAACCGGACCAGAAAGACCTTTGACTTCTACCGGTGTGGATTGCAGTTGGACGCGGTTCCCATCCCCTAGCTGTCCCATCTGGTTACCGCCCCAGCAGAAGATACGATTCTCCTTGACGGCGCAGGTGTGCATGGGTCCCACGGTGAGAGCGGTCACCCCGGAACTCAGTCCCGCGACGTCGATTGGTCCATAGTCGCGGGTTCCTGACCCCAGCATGAAGGACGCCCCCCAACATTTCACGCCCCCTTCGGTCGTTAGGGCGCAGGTATGGAGGTCCCCTGCGTCGATAGCCTGAACACCGCTGGACAAACCCTGAACGTTTACAGGTGTGAGACTGTCCTCATTGGTCCCATCACCCAGGCGTTGGTAGTTATTGAAGCCCTAGCATTGGACACCGCCGCTTTGGGTCAATGCACAGGTGTGGGATTCGCCGGCGGCGATGGCGATCGCTTTTTCAGCCAGACCAACGACTTCCACGGGGGTGAGACGATTTTCTGTGGTGCCATCTCCCAGTTGCCCGTTGAAGTTGTGTCCCCAGCATTTGCCGACGCCGCTGTCTGTCACAGCACAGGTGTGTCCCTCGCTGGCAGAAAGATAAAGGACATCTCCCTCCAATTGAAGCACATCGACTGGCACAGTGCTGTGGTTCGTTGTCCCATCGCCCAATTGACCGGAGGAGTTGTAGCCCCAGCATTTTACGTCTCCCTCCTGCGTTATGATGCAGGTGTGGGCGATACCCGCTGTAATGGCTGTGACATTTTTGATTGGGTGTAGGGCTTCTATTGAAATGGATTCCGGTGTTGGAGTGGGTTGGTCGTCCTGAAATTGTCAGGTTGGGGAGGAGCGAAAGGCGCTTATCACCAGAACGAGTAATAACAGGCCGAAGGGCCATAGCAGCTTTTGGAAGCGGTGCATTGGCGTTGCTCCAGTGGAGAATATTGTTACCCATCCACTGCGGATCGAAGGGTTAAACCGACCCCTCAATATGTTCATCCGCTGACGTGTGATCGGCAACAGCCTCTCCTATCATGTTGGCATGCTCATGTTATTCTTGAAAAATTGAGTGATCATCAGAAGATGCATGCAAACTGCCCATGTTAAGGCCATATTATGTTGTTTGGGGATAATGGATCCTTCACGTCCCAAGTTGGAGGCAGAATAGCAGCCAAGATCGCTCAAATTCAAATCAATTGATTCGATGATAGAACCAATTGATTATTTTGTCTATAGATTGCCGTAGCGAGCGGAAGACTCTGTCTTTTAGTCCGTCGTTTCCCGCCAGCCTAACTCGGCGATGACAGGTCGGTGATCAGAGCCAGCGAAGTCTCCCGACTTCGTTCGCAGGCATACAAATTCATCTGAATGAAGAACATAATCTATTCGCCATAGAGCCAGGCCTGTACTTGGAAATCGCGCGAAGGAGAAGCCCATACCCCATCCGCACTGGCGATGTGCATCCTCCAGGGTGCGCCTCAGGAACTTGTATTCCTCTTCTTGATCGGTGAAGTTGAGATCTCCGATGACCAGGATCGGACCTTTAACCCGTTCCATGCGCCACAGGATTTCTTGAATCGCAATTTCGAAACCCTCTGTTCTGAAACTTGTTGGTAGGCGGAGGGGTAAGCCGAGGATGTACTTACCCTGTAGAGGAGGCGAAGGCGGGTGGACGTTGAAGATGTTCACCTCTTCTCCCTCAATCTCCACGACAAGATGCTGTGCCCAGGGTCCCGGAATGCCATAAATGCTGCCCAAGCGAAATGCCTGGGATTGAAGGATGGGATATCGGCTGAAAAATCCAATGCCGGGATGGATTCTGTAGTACGGGTAACTATCTGCAAGCCGGTTTTCAAGCGCTTGGACAAGGGGCGGGCTGGATTCATGGATGCTCAAGAGGTCCGGGTCGTGGGTTTGAATCTCTGAAGCGATTTGGTCGAATTGAACATTGCCTTCCCACACATTGTAGGTCATGACCACGAAAGGGTCCCCCGTTGTCCGAACGGGTAATCGAGGCAGGTAGAGCTCGCCATACGTCAAAAGGAAGAGAGGCAGGGGAAGGATGAGTAGGAGGGTTTTAATACGGGAGCGCAGTAGGATGGCCAAAGGGAGAAGCATGACCAAGGGAATAAATAGCCAGGGTAGGACATAATGAAGCGCCTGGATAAACCAGAGCTTGGTTTGGGATAACTCGCGTATCACATAGTAGGCCAGGATAAACCCTACGGTGAGTGGAATGAGGATATTCAGGCCTGCCAGGACAAGCCGTTTCAGGAATCCAGGTTGTGATGGAGCAGGGGATTCGATTGACATGGATACCTTTCCAGGCTGATATGTATTTACCTTCCCAAGCAATCCTCGCTGACAAATTCTACATCTTGTTAGTAACAGCGCAATCCTTTCAAGATAGACAATGAGATCGAATGTCCAGCACATGACGGATGAAAGGTTCGTTATCCGTTTTAACGTATCTCCGTTAATCGAGTGCCTTTTGATAGGTTGACGGGTTGATGCAGAACCCTTGGAACGAAAGAGTTTTTACATCTTTTTACACAAGATGTGGGCGTAAGTGTGAGACACGGTTGGCGCAGGTACCCTGTCAAAGGATTTTTCCGATCATGTACTCGATCACATTCAGCCACCCCGACCCGTTGTGGAATCGCGCATTTATCATAGTTCCGATCCAGATAAGGCTCAATGGAAGCATCTCTATAGAGTTTTATCTTTGGAGGATGTCCAACCTGATTTTTAAAATGGACCTTCAATCCCGGGATACTGTCTCAATGTTCCTGGCGTATCTCCTTGCGAGATCATGATCATAGGAGAAGGACTCATGAAATCACATCTTCTCCCCAATGATCACGTGCTACAATCCAGGCATGATCAGCCAGATAGAGGGTGATGAATGGAAATGGACTTTGATCTCAAGGTTAGAGATAGCCACAAAGCGTTTCAGGATTGAGGTAGGGGATGGGGATCGAACAGTTCCCTTTGTTGTTTTAGATCGAGTGCAATTTGAGCTTGGAACTCGTAAGGGCGAGTACTCAGGGATTGAGAGCGAAGCCGTTGAAGATAAAGATACGGGGTTCGGATTTCTTGAACGGACCCACTCTCCATGTCTTTACCTGTCTGGGGATCGGATGCCTCCTTGTTTAAATCAGGGGCATTTGCGATTTCTGCATGGAAAATCCTATGGAGTTGAACGGTAAATCGGACCACTTATCAAGCAGGTTACCGAGACGAAGAAGCCTGACATGAGACAGGAAAGGAGTTGACCAAATGAACGTTTCTACATTGGAGGCTTTCATCTTTGAGAAGCTTTCGGAGACGAAACTACCAGGCCTCAGTGTGGCTCTTGTAAAGGGCGATGAAATCCTATGGAAAAGGGGTTTTGGCTTCAGAGATCTTTCCTGTGGTCTTGCGGCAACCCCTCATACGCTTTACGCCATTGCGTCGGTGACGAAATCCTTCACATCTATCGCCATGATGCAGCTTATGGAGCAAGGCAAGCTGAGTCTGGAGGATCCTATCGATGTCCATATTCCCTATAGCCTCAAATCAGAAGGGGAGCCGGTGAGGATATGGCATTTAATGAGCCATTCCTCCGGCATTCCTGCTTTGGCTTATGCCGAAAGCGTGATTCGATCGGTGATCGGTGCCGGGGAGCATTGGCTTCCCATCGGAAGCTATTCCGATATGCTCACGTTCATGCAGGAGGCCGAAGATTGGGCCATCTCCAGACCGGGTGAAAGATGGTTTTACCTCAATGAGGGATACGTCCTTTTGGGTTCGATTATCGAGAAATGTTCGGGATTGCCTTATCAGGAGTATGTCAGGAAGCACATTCTCAAACCGCTCGGGATGGAGCGCAGTTTCTTTGAGAAAAAGGAGGTGGAGAGCGATCAAGACGCGGCCACGCCTTATATCATCACAAGAGATGGCGAAAGAAAACCCTCCCTCTATCCTTTTGGTGCGATCTCCTCCGATGGAGGGATGATCAGCAATGTCATTGACCTGGCAAAATACGTGGCGATGTTTTTGGGTTGGGGGGAATACTCGGAAGCACGATTGCTCTCACGAGAGTCTGTGGAGGCTATGCAGGTCGCTCGCGTAAGGACTCCCCTGGAAGGTTCGTTCGGCGAGATCGGATATGGCTATGGATTGGGGGTTGTACCAGATTTTTACGGTCGCAAGTTGATCGGCCACGGGGGCAATGTGGGGGTTGCAACAGCCTACATTGCATTTGTACCGGAGGAAAATGTCGGTATTGCTCTCTTGGCGAACGGTGAGGGTTATCCGATGAGCAACATTGGTATGTTTGGTCTGGCTATGATGCTAGGAGAGGATCCAGAAAGCCTTCCTTTTGTATTCAGGGAGCGGGCACTCACAGATCTGGAAGGTACCTACGAGACCTATAAGGGGACGATGCAAGCCCTGGTGAAGAAGAGGGGGGACTTTCTGGTGATTGAGATCAAAGACAAATACACCGATGCCATTGTTCCCCTGATCCCTGAAAAATTAGGGAAAAACATCAGGACCTTCTACACACTTGTAAACAGCAACAAACTCCCGGTGGAGTTCAGGGTGCGAAAAAATCAAACAGATCTGATCTACGAGAGGTACTACATGAAAAAAACCGGGAAATTAACTTTGTAATTGCCCAAAAGGTCTTTTAGGGTTGTTGGATTAAGTTATGAGGCAACTCGAACGTTGATGCCAATCGGTTGAGGATCCATTTGAAAGGGGTTCCACGGGCCAGCGCTCACCCCCCTCTTGGCTTTGCTCGGAATCTGCCTCTCAAGGCATCTTCTCTCTTGGCTTCTCAGGAGGGGCAAGGGAGGGATTGTGACAATGTTTCACCCTTGGGGGCTTGGGAGGGTCAGCAGAAAAAGGCACATCTGCACATGCAGGATCACAAGCTGGACAGGTAGGGTGATTAAGCCTGTCGCATAACCTTTTTATTGGGATGGGTGTTTTCCTTGTCAACAGGAATGCGAGATGAAGGAGCATAAGGGAGGAAGCCTTGTCTGTAGACAGCTTTAAATTCTTACCACGTCTTATTGCGGCGTTTTACCAGATGCTTGAGCGGGAACCTGACTATCCGGTCCCGTGGACTCCACTCCCTTATGGTCTTAGGGAGTGCATGTTCGGGCTGGTAACCTATGGCGGACTTTATCAGCGGGGTGTGGAGCCTCCTTTCGACATAGAGCGAGAAGAGAAGGAGCCAACTTGGGGAGACCCATCCTACCGGTCCATCCCAACCGGCATCTGTCAGGACCAGGTTGGAGTAAGCCATTTACACCTCAATGTACAGGATGTGACCTCCGACATCAACATTTTGCTCCCCGTCCATCGGTTTCAAGAGCTAGTTCAGCAAGGTCGGATGGGTGGTCTGGCTGAGTTGGCCTACTCCTTCATGGGGTATCAGGGATTTCCTCCAGATACAACAGCGTGGGAAAAAAATTACGGGCCTCAAGTTACCGAGAAGTTTAAGTCAGAGGGAGTGGACTGCGTTTTTCTTACTCCTGCTTGACCGGATTGCGCCATGAACGTGCCCGTGTTGGCACGAACCCTGGAGAGGGCTGGACTGTCTACCATTCTTGTGACGAATATGCCCTATTGGGCGGAGAAGGTTGGTGTACCGCGCACCCTGGCGGTTGAGTTCCCTTTCGGCCACACATTAGGCCAACCTCGTGATATTTCACAACAAATGCGGGTGATCCGAGAAGCGTTGGATGTGCTGGAAAACGCACAAGCGCCTGGCGCCATTGTGCACTCTGGCGAGGTTTGGCCTATTCCTCAAGATAAGGCCATTCAATCATGGCAGCCGGAGAAGCCGTCCCCCATCATCGAGCATCTGGCACCCCGCTTTCGTGAGATGCTTCGGCAGCGTCGAAGGCCAGTGACCTGAGTGGAGCGCACCTTTGGACGGTGAAAGGATCTCCCGGCAAATCCGTATCTTCACCCCCACATAGGCTGGTTCCTCTCAGTTGAGTGACCTTTTTTCAGGTGAGTCTTTTAAATAAATATGCCATATCTATGCCGGAAAATGAAAGATGCGTATGGGGATAGATAAAACTCGGCTTTACATAAGTGCATTTTGTCGGGGGTAGCGATTTGCGAAGAAACTGATACTATTAGGGAAACCGCAACTCAGGAGGTCCGTCTATCGTTCTTCCCTACTATCGATCTGTATGATAAAGAAAGAAACCTCATTCTTGGTTGTGACGAAAGGAGCAAGGTCATGGCATATTCGTATACTAACTCTCGTGGTAGGACCTACTACCTGCACAGCAAAACGACAACGTTGAAGAGCGGAAGACAGCAAACGATTTATTTTTTTGGAAAAGAGGTTAAAGAAGGCGCATTAAATGCGGTTCCTGCTGGGTATATGGTTTCGGAGAGCAAAAACGGTCTTCCTGTACTGAAGCGCGCATCCTAGAAGAATCGCACATCACTCTGGGGGCATTACAGCTCCCAAAGCCCCCTGGCTGGCTTATTTTCTTGGCCAGCCGGTTCTTTATGTATTCTTAGAGACTGGCAGCTCACTGATCGATCCATCGAACTGCGGCAGGAACATGGCGCTACATGTTATCTCGAGATCGACAGGTTCAGGTCAAAGATACACTCAACTTATCAGCCCGGGTTTTCATTGATCGCACGCGTCTATATTGGCCTGAGTGGGTTTCGATTTCCTTAGATGCCGAGAATTTTGCGGGCTTCGTCTGGAGTAGCTACCTGGCGTTGTAAGCTTCTGGCTAATTCAACAGCCATCTCCACCAGTTGAGCATTGCTATCTGCCAGTACTCCTTTACGCAGGTAGATATTGTCTTCAAAACCTACCCGGATATTTCCTCCCAGGAGGATGCCCATGGCGATCATGGGCAGCTGCTCTTTCCCGATACCTAACACAGACCACCGAGCACCAGGGGGGAGCTTGTTTTTTAGGAAGATGAGATTTTCAGGTGTCGCCTCGATTCCCCACTTCACACCCATACATAATTGAAAGTAAAGGGGTTCCTTGATGAGCCCCTTTGAGGCCAGGTTAAATGCCTGGGAGATGTGGCCGACATCGAAAATCTCTATCTCGGGTTTGACTCCACATTCGAGCATCCTTTTTGCAGCTGTTTCTCCCCAATCGGGGGGGTTGATGAACGCCTGATCTGTGAAATTGACAGACCCGATATCGAGCGAACAGATCTCTGGCTGCAGTGAGACCGGTTGTAGCCGTGTTTCGATTGGATTGGGATCGTCTATATGTAAGCCACTTGTGGTCAGGTTGATGATCAGGTCACATTTGGCGCGGATGCGGTCCATGATGTTGCGGAACAATTCAATGTTAGTTTCCGGTTGACCTGTCTTGGGATCTCGAACGTGGATGTGAACAATGGCGGCACCAGCACGATAGCATTCGATGGCGGATTGTGCGATCTCGCCGGGTGTGTACGGAACAGCCGGGTTCATCTCCTTTGTAGGCCTGGACCCCGTCACTGCGGCAGTAATAATGACCTTGTCCATGATCAGAAGCTCCCTCCTTAGCAAGGATGTGATCGGCAGAAGTTGTAATAGAAGCGGTGTTGAACGGATGGGGCGCGCATAAAGATCCCTTTCCAGGTAAGATTTTACATCCACCCCCATATCATTTTACGAGAAAATGCTCCAAGGCAAATCCTTGGGGCACCCAATGATGCAAGGTTTTCCTGGTTTTCTCTGCAATCCTAATACCTTTAGAGGATTTCCCCAAAATCATCTATATGAATAAAATTCCTGGTATGGGTGCAGGCTGACCTATAAGAGGGGTCATTTGGATCAAGGGACATGTGATTCAACCCAATTTATAATGGCTCGAATGGGGCCTTGGGTGGCTATCCCCATTGAAAATGCTAATCTCTATCATCGGCGGGCTGGGTCCTTCCAATTCTATTTGGTAACCCTCTGGAATATCATTTGGTCATCCTATGTTTTGGCATTTATTTCTTGCACATTTAATTGGTGATTACCCGCTTCAATCGGAATGGTTGATTGAGAATAAGCGGAGC
>MGNI01000073.1:0-1126 GCA_001795115.1 Chloroflexi bacterium RBG_16_48_8
GCCCGAAGGTGGTGGCATCTGTTCAGGAACATTGACTTGCTCGTTCATCCGGCCTCTCTCCCAAATTGATTTTCACTGAAGAGATGCACGGTTCGTGCCCAACTGACGTTGTAATACTAGATACCCATAGCATATCGGAACCCGGTTAGCATCCCACCTCGAATGACAAATGACCCCTCTCCTCGAACGTTTACATAAACAAGATGCATCCTACCGGATGTTGCTGACTTCCTTTGGTTTTGAGATAAAAGGTAGTGTGAGGCAGTGTGGCCATACCACACCGCAACAACACTCACCTCGGGAGTTTATGTTGCAACAAATCCCTGAGCCGCACCCATATAAACCCATGGTTTTGCTCTCTGCTCTCGATACGAGTACAATCGAAAGACGACATCCTTTGATGGAATAGGTTATTTGTGTCCACAGAAGTGTTATTCATAATAAGGTTCTGGAGCCTGATAAATATCTAAACAAGACGATGGACACACTCAGCAATACTATTAACCTGGACCAAGATTACTCAAGCCTGCAAACGTACCGTATCCGGAATGCGATCCTTATCCGATACCTATGTCTAACACTGCTTGGGTTCATCGGTATGCTTGTAATTCTAATCATAGGTTTGTGGCGTTGGCGATTTGTCATGACTCACTTTGGTCCAGCTGTGCTATGGCGTTGGCTCCATCCTTTCTTTTGGGCTACGATCGGTCTCGCTATCCTTGGCGGAATAGGTTTAGCCCACCTGCTACGCTCTGGGCGGCAAGAAATCCAACTATCTCCAATGGGAATAACATGGAGAAAAGGACGCAAGTTACGGATTTTCCATTGGGATGAAATTAATAATATCTTCATCACCTCGATCCTATACGGGATCCTGGACTTCGCTTGGGCTAGCAAGACGGAGGTTGTTCTCCACCTTCAAAAAGGAGAGCATTTGAAAATTAACCAGGCTTTTGAAAACATTGAAACGCTTGTGGATACAATGAAGCATTATGTCTATCCCCTTATGTTTGAGAGGGTTCGTAATGCCTTCAATCAGGGAGAACCTATGCAATTCGGCCCTATTATTTTGACATCACAGGGAGTCCTGAACGGTCGAAAAACCCTTCGATGGCAAGATATCGGA
>MGNI01000073.1:1140-1473 GCA_001795115.1 Chloroflexi bacterium RBG_16_48_8
AGGGTCGTCTTGATCTTCAACCTATTGACCAAACACGCGGTCCTATGTTTTCAGTTCCAGCACATAAGATTCCTAACATTGATCTATGCCTACAAATCCTTCATCACTTTGGTCCACAACTATGAAAATGAGCCGACGATCTATACTCATTCTGACCTGTATCTGCCTTTGCTATGCATCTTGTTCGGTGCTTAGCCCCACTACCTCAACAAATCGACCCACGCCACCCTTTTTGATCGATAAACCAACGCCGATCCCACTCTCAAAAATTTCCATCACTGTGACTGCACCGATTGACACACCTTCTAATGCTGATCTTTCTATCGAAATTTT
>MGNI01000073.1:1595-1817 GCA_001795115.1 Chloroflexi bacterium RBG_16_48_8
ATCCTGAAACATCTGTTGAAGCAAGCACAGACGGCACGGCTATACGCTATCGCACACTCTATATCCCCAACACAGCACAAATTCAAGATATTATTGCCGCCTGGGTGGATTCCCCCTACCAGGGACCTACAGGGCGCATCTTGGGGCGTCTGGTAGAAGCTGAGACTGGGAAGCCCTTGAGTGAGATGATTGCCAGTGTCGCCGGTCAACTCACCTTCACCG
>MGNI01000073.1:1838-2321 GCA_001795115.1 Chloroflexi bacterium RBG_16_48_8
TCGAAGGACTTGTACCCGGCCTCCATACCATCACCGTATTTAGCCCGGATGGTTCCCACACGCCTGCCCAACAAGGAGCCATCATCGCGGCTGATAGCACAACACCTGCACAGATGAATCTTTATCCAGCGAAAAGAATAAAGGTGACTTTCGAGGTGGCCTTACCAGAAGACACTTTTCAAGGAGCGCCTCTCAGGATCGCTGGTAACATTCAGCAATTTGGGCACCTCTTTACAGAAGTTGCAGGGGGGTTGACAAACACGATCTCTCAGATGCCTACCATGATTGAGGTTGATCCCACCCATTACATTCAAATCATCGACTTATTTGCAGGCATTGATCTCCGCTATAAATACACCATTGGGGATGGTCTTTGGAATGCAGAACGGGACGCTTCAGGGGAAATATTCACACGCCAGGTAATCCTCCCCGATCATGACCTCATCATTCGGGACGCCGTAGCAAGATGGCAAGGTCAAAACC
>MGNI01000073.1:2369-3913 GCA_001795115.1 Chloroflexi bacterium RBG_16_48_8
CAAGTCAGTATTCAATTCAAGATGGGTGACTGGCAACAGCCTTTACCGATGTTGCGTATCGCTGAAAGAGAATGGTTCTATACGCTTTACAACTTGCCATCCAACGATCCAGTAACCTACAGATATTGCCGCAATCAGCAATGCGGGAGCGCCGACGATGTAGATACCCCAGGTCCAGATGCACCCGGCAGACCATATACCCCTGGTTCTGGGCAACAGGAAATCCACGATACGGTTACTCAATGGATGTGGTGGAGTGGTTCCGATACTACCCTGCCATTCGAGCCTCCCCAATTGGGACCTCGCCCGGGCTTTGAATTAGGTTTTGAACTCCTTCCAGACTACAGGACCACATGGGATTTCTACCTGAACCAGGAGCTTCAAAAAATCTCCAGCCTGGGAGCCAACACGCTCATTTTCTCCCCTACCTGGGTTGTATCCCAGAATCATGTTACACCTGTCCTATCCTTTGATCCTGCATTTTCACCCTTCAAATCCAATCTCAAATCACTCATACGAACGGCTCAACAAAATGGTCTTGATGTCGTTCTCCACCCCACCTTGACATTCCCAAAGGAGAGCAGTGAGATATGGTGGCAGCTCTCCCGACGCGATAACAATTGGTGGACCATTTGGTTTGAGCAATACAAAGCTTTTATTCTCAGCTATGCCCAAATCGCACAAGAGACGAGCGTTAGCAAGATCGTCCTGGGAGGACCAGAGGTCACCCCTGCACTCCCGGAAGGACAGCTATCGGATGGTTCACCTTCGAATGTACCCATCCACTCAAACTCCCTTTGGCGAGCCCTCATTGCAGAAATCCGTTCGATCTATTCAGGTCGAATCGCTTTAGAATTAGAACTGAAGGATACCCTGCAATCCATCCCTCCGTTTTTAGATATTGTCGATGAAATCCATGTCTACTGGCATGCCCCCTTGTCCACTGAAGGGATCTCGGGACTGCCAGAGATGCAAGTTGCAGCCAGATCTATGCTGACGAATGCCGTCCTAAATGAACCTTCCTTGTATGGAAAAGCACTCACGATAAGTGTCGAATATCCATCCGTTAACGGTGGGACAACGACTTGCCTTTCGAGCGAAGATGGCGAATGTGTCAGCGCGAGCACTTTTGATCAGGGTGCCTTTGTCCATCCAGACTTCCAAATCGATTTAGAAGAACAAGCAGAAGCCATTACGGCAGCTCTTACAGAAGCATATTACCAAGGAGGAGTAACAGGATTTTATGTGCGCCGCTATAATCCCATTGTTGCTCTCCAAGATAAGTCTGCTTCAATTAATGGGAAACCCATTCTGGAAATACTGAAATTTCTATACCAACGCATTGGCAGCCCATAAAGGAGGTTTAACCTCGCAGAGAAGTCGTCCTACTTATTGTTGAAAGGGCAGGAAGGATGGTTGCAATGTCGGCCCCAAGAAATTCAAGCTTTTGGCATCCCCCAGAAGAGTACATCCAGCACGATCGTGTCATACAATCCATAAGACAAAATGGCATACATTCCTTGGATGAACTTCTGCAACGCTCC
>MGNI01000073.1:3922-5772 GCA_001795115.1 Chloroflexi bacterium RBG_16_48_8
CTCGTCACTTCCTCAGAAGCTGTATCGGATCTAGTTATATCCCAGTCTTGCTATTCTCAGAACAAAGGCCTGCAAATGTGTAGAGGGAAATTTGACCGGGGTGAGGCATAATCGGCAGCGTGAACATCCTGAATGATTTTCTTCATTGGACACTCATCCAACCCCTTTCATCCCTGCCCACAATCTTCTGGGCATCCCTGGATTATCCTGAATGCCTGGATGTGAAGGGTGCAGTGAGACCTCCGAAGCTCGGATGAAAGAGTACCTATTGAAAGATCAGGGGCATTATTTCAAAATCTGAAATGGGAGGAAGATCATGGATTTCCAACTCAATGATGAACAACGTATGTGGCAACAGACCGTCCATGACTTTTGCGCCACTGAAGTCAAACCCCAGGCACCCGAGATGGATAAAACCGCATCCTTCAATCGCGATGCCGTAAAGAAGATGGGACCACTTGGTCTTCTTGGAATGAATATCCCGGAAGCGTATGGTGGCTCAGCTGTTGATGCAGTTTCCGCGGCGATTGCCATTGAGGAACTGGGGTGGGCTTGTGGAGGCACAGCCCTTTCCATTGCGGCTCACAATAGTTTAGGATGTACCCCCATTGCGAAATACGGAAGTGAAGCTCAAAAGGGGAAGTGGCTTCCAGGATTGGCCAGTGGAGAAACAGGTCTGGGTGCCCTTGCTCTTACAGAACCCGGGGGAGGTACTGATCTCCTTGGTGGAGTTGCAACTCGCGCCGAGCTAGAAGGGAATCTGTGGGTGATCAATGGAAGCAAAGCCTGGATTACAAATGCAAGTCTTGCCCCTGTGATTGTGAGCCTTTGCCGCACAGATCCCGGGGGAGGTTCCAAATCCTTCAGTCTTCTTCTCGTCCCAACAGATAACCCTGGCCTTCATATCCATCCACCTGAAAGCAAGATGGGGGTACGTGCATCTCCCACAAACGCTTTAAGCTATGAAGATGTGTGTGTCCCAGGTGAAAATGTGCTGGGAGACGTTGGTCAAGGTCTCTACCAGACCTTAGAAACCCTGGATGGAGGTCGGATCGGTATTGGCGCCTTATCTATTGGTCTCGCTCGAGCCGCGCTTGAAGAAGCAAAACGTTACGTCCAGGAACGCCAATCTTTCGGTCGTCCCTTGGCCAAACATCAGGCAATTCAATGGATGATCGCAGATGCAGCTACTCAAATCGAAGCGGCACGGCTCTTGATCTATCAGGCCGCTTGGTTGAAAGATCAAGGCCTTTCCTATACTAAAGAAGCCGCTATGGCTAAGCTATTTGCGACAGAAATGGCAGAGCAAGTGTGTAGAAATGCAATCCAGATCTTAGGGAGTTATGGCTATAGTACTGAATATCCAGTGGAAAGGTTTTACCGCGATGCACGCCTTATGACCATTGGCGAGGGCACCAGTGAAGTTCAGCGAATGGTCATAGCTAAACGAGAGCTTTTTTAAGGATCTCCAAAACCTTAAAATAACCTGCAGGATCACGACAAGTAAAGCATTTATAAGATATAAGTTGGGATGAGGCAGGATTGCAAAAAAATCCTGCCTCATCCCAATAAATGTTTTTTAATTCACCAATCTTGTGCACACACCCGAATAGGTTGATTGAGTGTAAGTTATCTCATCACCCATTTTCAACACTCACAATCAACTTAGAAGTACATGACATATTTTACTTATATGACAGCAAGGTTCATTCCCCTTTCCGCCCAATCCATGCTTTATATACGAAATACCACACAAAACAAAGGACTGCAGTAAAGAGAAGCCCTAGCCAATAAAATAGTTCGCCTCGAAGTCCTGGGATAAAGAACCCCATCATTATGACAACTGCAGC
>MGNI01000073.1:5778-10668 GCA_001795115.1 Chloroflexi bacterium RBG_16_48_8
GATAAATATCCCAAATAGCCAGAACCGCATTAGTTTCAACATCCTAATCTTCTCTTCAGACATTATCTTCCTCCAAATAGACGATCGCATCTTGAGAATAGAATCTAGAATAAAAACTTTTTTTGCGCAAGGGGGGTATAAAGCCTATCCGGGAATCCCTATAATACAAGGCGTATATTCTTCCCCGTCATAGGATCCCCTTTTGGTTCATGATCTAAAGGATTTCTTCTACCGATGGTTGTATGATATCCCCGGGATGAGCGTTGGAGTGGTGTTAGAGCTTAGCCCGAAAAGAGGTTGGCGACGCATATGAATATCATCCAGATCTTGCATCATCTTGAACAGGATGAGAAACTGGGTATATCGTACAAGAGTTAGACTTTTTTAGGAGACGATACACAATGGAAAAGGACGCTTTCCTGTGGTGGCAGGAGGCTGTTTTTTATCACATCTACTTACGCTCCTTCATGGACTCGAATGATGATGGCCTTGGGGATATCTGTGGCCTTATTTCACGACTTGACTACTTGAAAGGAAGCCCAGATTCACTTGGGATTGACGCCATTTGGCTATCCCCTTTTCACCCTTCACCCGATAATGACTTTGGATATGACGTCGCGGATTATTGTGATATCGATCCCCGCTTCGGAACTCTAACCGATTTCGATCATTTGATACACGAAGCCCATAAACGCGATATCCGAATCATGATCGATCTTGTTTTCAACCACTCTTCAAACCAACACCCATGGTTCAAGGAATCAAGAAGCTCCAAAGATAATCCCAAAAGGGATTGGTATATCTGGAGGGATGCACGCCTGGGGAAGCGCTGGCCAAATAACTGGGAATCGATATTCGGTGGGAAGGCCTGGGAATGGAATAAAGCTACTCAACAATTCTTTTACCACATGTTCCTCAAAGAACAACCAGACCTAAATTGGAGGAATAAGAAAGCCCAAGAAGAACTCATGCAAACCGTTCGATTCTGGTTGGATCGTGGTGTGGATGGTTTCCGACTGGATGTATTCAATCTCTGGTTCAAACACCAAGACTTGCCCGATAATCCACCCAGAATAGGATTGCGCGGATACGACCGCCAGCATCATATCTATGATATCGATCAACCTGAGATGGTTGAAGCTTTGGCAGGGTTTCGGAATATCCTCAATTCCTATCCTGGCTCGGTATCCATTGGAGAGTTTCTTGGAAATAAACCCAAGATTGCAGCTTTATATTGTAGTGAGCAACAATTACATATGGTCTTTAATTTCGACTTCACCGGGTGTCCTTGGAACCCGAAAGTATTCCAGGAAAACATCCTCGAATGGGAATTGGCCTTGGGTGATTTTTGTTGGCCTTGCTACGTCCTAAGCAACCACGATGGACCTCGTCGGCATGTTTCTCGATATGGAAAGCGTCATCCTGATCAGGTTGCCAAAGTTGCTGCTACGATGCTGCTGACCTTACGCGGTACACCCTTTCTCTATTACGGTGAAGAAATTGGTATGTTGAATGTACCCTTACGTCGAGGCCAATTGGTGGATCCGGTGAGCCGACGCTACTATCCTTTTCATAGTCGTGATCAGGGCAGAACCCCCATGCAATGGGATGCAACACAGCATGCCGGATTTAGCACAGGTAACCCATGGTTGCCCATACACCCAAAATACGAATCTCGAAATGTAAAGAGCCAATTATCCGATCCTCATTCTGTGCTCTCATTCTACCGTTCTTTACTCCAGCTGCGACGAGAGTGCGATGCTTTACGTCAAGGGCAATTCGTCCCTCTGCAATCCAGTCCTAAATTGGGGCTGGCCTATCTCCGCTCGGAAGGAGATAACCATGCTCTCGTTGCTCTCAACTTCAAGGGAAAACCAATTCGAATCCAATTCGATTGTGCGCTGCCACACGACTCATGGA
Organism: Chloroflexi bacterium RBG_16_48_8; assembly: GCA_001795115.1. Lineage (GTDB taxonomy): Bacteria > Chloroflexota > Anaerolineae > Anaerolineales > E44-bin32 > MGNI01. Next base: position 7,699 of record MGNI01000073.1, read on the forward strand.
AGCTTGCAATCTCATCCCATACCAATTCTGATGCAGGGATCCATGGGAAGGAGATGCTTCTCAAACCTTTTGAAGCTGTCATCTTCTTCTCTGACGGTTAGAATGGAAGTGGAACGGCTTCTCGCGGATCAATCTCACGACAGCCTGGGGATCCCGGAGGTTAGAGCACGAAGGTTGAAAGAAGGGGAGACTTACCCAGAAAAATTGAACTCTGATAGCATCCCCGCCAAACTTGCATTTGATTGCTCAATTTTACAAAATACAGACCAGATGAAAAGACTGTGGATGATTACACCCATCAAGGTTTATCAGAATGGGTAGGGAACGACCGGGAAACATCACCCAATTATTAAATGATTTCAAGGGTGAGGGTTGGATCAACATAGAGCTGAATCGCATCATTGTCCTCGGCTGCATAGCCCTCAAGTAAGTGGTTGATGCCTCTTAGCTTCATTCGGCTAACACAAATGAAACAGCACTATCCACCTGCAGGTTTTAAAATCCTCGAGAAGCTCACGACCTGGTAGCCCACCCTTATCCACCTCCAACTCTTATTCATATCCGAAGCCTATTCTGAGGAATGTTTACACGCCTCAAATTTTCATTGTGACGTTATAGGGATGAATCCTTATCGCAAGTGAATCTTGCAGATTCCTTCTGTATGATTAGAATGATCCATAAATAAGGATTTTTGAAGATCTAGATCACCTTTTCCTCATTGGTAGTTATCCCATCTTTACGCACTCCTGAATATTGGTTTTTTACCTGAGTATTCATGCACGATACCAATACCATCATCACACCATCCAAAATCTCTAAACAAAATTAGACTGCTCATGGAACTGGAGTAATCTTCAATAGAAACAGGAGAGGAAAATGCCAACTGAAGCAGCTGCACAAGCGATGGAAATCCTTCGAGATGGTAGCCAATTTCAGTGGTATGTAATTGCACTGTTCGCATTCACAGTCTATGTCTACAGTGTGGAAATTGAGCGAAAGAATTGGAACCTGCTCATGGCAGGATTAGCGTTCTGGGGAATGGATTGGTTCAACGAGATTTGGAACAGTCTCGTATTTCACTTCACACAAAACGCGCCCGTCTGGGGAGCTCCTGGGCAGACAGCCTACTTAATCCTTATCGGCTTAAATATTGAGATCTGTTTTATGTTTGCCATCGCAGGCATCGCATTCTCAAAGATGCTCCCCGATGATAAGAAGCTCAAAATTGTGGGCATCCCCAATCGCATCTTCTTTGCCATTATAGGTTCGGCTTTTTGTGTTTTCATTGAAGTTCTCCTAAACAAGATTGGTGCGCTCACCTGGGATTATCCCTGGTGGAGCGCAAGTGCTCCTTGGCTGATCTTTGTCTTTGGATATCTGCATTTCTTCCTGATCTCTTTCTGGGTATTCGATATGGTTAGCATCATGAAGAAAGTACAGGTGGTTGCTCTCATATTCGCTGTTGATATTGTCGCTCTGCTGCTCTTTGGCGTGATCCTGAAGTGGATTTAACACTCGATGAACTCATTGAAAAGGCCAAGTCCGCAATCTTAAAAGCTCAATAGGTTTGCACAAAACAGAATACTCGATGGAAGGATTAACAAAGGGTTCCCACATGGATCATGAAACTTGCAACAACGAATTACATGTAGCTGTACAGCGATTTATCACTGAAAGGAATTGGGATCGTTACCATACACCAAAGAACCTGGCTATGAGCATCGCCATTGAAGCCGCCGAGCTTATGGAACACTTCCAATGGGTAACAAACGAACAAAGCATCGAAATCATACAAGATGATGTTGCTCGAGTTCAGGTTGCAGACGAGCTGGCCGATATTCTCATCTACTGCTTGAGTTTTCTAAATAAAATAGATGTCGACATCAATACTGCCATTCTACGCAAGTTGAGGCGCGACGAGGACCGATACCCCATCGGTCGCATGCCCACTGAGGATTGATCGATGGACCTGTCGGGAAGATCGCGATCTCCTCTTTCAATCCTCTCAAAGCTTTTACAAAAGGGGAGAGCTGTGGGAGAATCTTGGATCATGAAGGAAGTTCTCGTTGACCCTATTTGAATCAGATTTTAAAGAAGAAACACGATATTTTTTTAAATATCTGAATCGTTTCATGCTTTTCCTTTGGCGATTGGGGCTGGGCTACTGGTTCAGATGGCCACAGGCTTTCGGATGCATTATGGTTATTTCGCATCGTGGTCGCAAAACAGGCTTCCTTCGGCGAACCCCTGTGAACTACGCCATGATCAAGGAAGACCTTTTCTGCACGGCAGCCTATGGAGCTCGAGCAGACTGGTATCGCAACATTCTTCAGGATCCACGTGTTGAGGTCTGGCTGCCGGATGGCTGGTGGAAAGGTATCGCTGAAGACGCAACGAATTTGGATAATGCAACAGACGTCTTGCGGAAAGTCTTGATCGGAAGCGGTTTCGCAGCCAGAGCTTTTGGGATTAACCCCTATAAACTATCTAATAAAGATCTGGAAAGATTACTGAAAAAATACCGTTTAGTCCGCATTCACCGCACGGAAGCTCAAAACGGTCCAGGCGGCCCTGGAGATTTAGCATGGATCTGGCCAGTGATTGCGATGCTCCTTCTTCCGATCCTCTTCATACGTAAGAAATCAAGGGATTAAGAAGGCATCTTTCTTCACAAGATAGGATGCGATGATAGAAATGAGTCCATTGAAAAAATCCCTTCAAGATAGAAGAGAGAGGCATATTTGGGTCATGCCCATGGAATTTACTGCTAGGTGATTGGCCGGAAGTAATTTGACAAACAGCGAACGTAAAACCTGGCCAATCATTTAAGCAAACCGCCATTCAGGCAACTCATTTTATCAAAATACTTTTGGCGGGTTTGCCTAGTATTACAACGTCAGTTTGGCACGAACCATGCATCTCTTCAGTGAAAATCAATTTGGGAGAGAGGCCGGATGAACGAGCAAGTCA
>MGNI01000074.1:0-735 GCA_001795115.1 Chloroflexi bacterium RBG_16_48_8
CTCGCAGATGAGATCAACCCCTTCAATCAAGAACAGGATCAACTTCAAGATCAATTGAATCGAGGACTCACGCTTGTGCCTTTTTTCAATGGATTGGTTTTATATGATCAGAGTGGCACAGAAGTAACCCACACCCTTACAGAGGAATGGGATGAGGATGCGTTTTTCCTCCTGCTGGAAGATGCCATCGCAGATGCTCTCAATGGCATACCAGGGGAGAGGATTTTACCACCCAAGAAGGACTCTCTTGCAGCTCGGTTAATCTTCTTCTCTCCTATCGATTCAGGAGAAGCCGACGCCCCCATTGGTGTCCTGGCAGGGTGGACGAATCTCGAATCAAATCCTTTTCTTCTTCCAACCATTCATAGATTGGGAGAGACATTCCCAGGTACAGCGTTCATCGTCGATGATTTAGCTAAGATCATTATCCATTCTGATCCAGCAATGGTTATGAAACAAGCAGATATTGACCTCCAACAGCATGGTCACATCTCATCAGGTGTTTCTTCAGAGGGAATTCAGCAATTGGTTTACATCTATGCTGTTGAAGGGTATTCGTGGTATGTGGTGATCGTGAAGCCTATGAGTGTTGTTGAACGATTGGCATTAAGTTTGGGCTTTCAACTTTTTTCAATGCTCACAATATTGGGGATTGTGGTCGTTGTTGTAGTTTATGTCATCAGTAAACGACTAACTCGACCTTTGGAACTCATGGCGGGAGCAGCTGAATCCATT
>MGNI01000074.1:784-6103 GCA_001795115.1 Chloroflexi bacterium RBG_16_48_8
TTCGAACGGATGCGGGCAAGTCTGCGGGACAGGTTGAACGAGATGGATCTGCTTTTGGCTGTGAGTCAGCGCATTGCCTCTAGCCTGAATTTCAATGATTTCTTACCACCCATTCTTGCAGGTATGCGGGAATTGACCAATGCGGATATTGTGCGCTTGATTTTTGCACCTGACCGGACCCAAGAGAGGGATCTCGACGTTTATCAGGCGGGTGCGGATCCTGGAAATTGGGCTTCCCTCGACTCGCAGATTGTATCGCTTTGCAGGGAACGAGGTTCGTTTATTTTGGAAAATCCCTCCCGGGCACAAGCGGTGCTCAATATCAATGGGTTGAGGGAACCGATCGATGCCTTAATGGCTTTACCCATTCAAAAAGAGGATCAATTTGTAGGAACGATCTGGTTTGGTCATCGTCAGCCACATGCATTTTCTGGAAATGAGAAGAATATTGGATCCATCATCGCGGGGCAGCTGGGGATCGCGATAAACAATGCTCACCTATTCCAACAGGCCGAGGCTGAACGTTTGAGGTTAGAAGCTGTTATCGAAGCCACACCGGATGCGGTCATTGTTACTGACCAGGAGGGGTTGATCTCATTGGCTAATCCTGCTGCAGAGATCGTACTTAAGATCCACCCTGATAAAGCCCGTGGCATGTCTGTTACAGAGGTGGTTCATGTTCCCGAAATTCTGGAATTGCTGTTAGCAGTCGAATCTGAGGCGAAAACCAGTGAGATTGATCTTGGAGATGGGAGAATCTTCTTTGCATCGGTGACTCCCATCGAGAGTGATGAGATGCGGGTAACAGGAAAAGTGTGCGTATTGTGGGAAATTACGCATTATAAAAAATTAGACTCGCTCAAATCAGAGTTTGTATCTACCGTCAGCCACGATTTACGCATGCCGCTCACACTAATGAGAGGCTATGTGAAAATGCTCTCCATGGTAGGGACGACCAACAATCAACAAAGAGAGTATATCCATAAAATGATGCAAAGCGCGGATCAAATGGCTCATCTTGTAGACAATCTCCTTGATTTGGGAAGGATAGAGGCAGGTCTTGGCCTGAAGCGTGAAGAGGTTGAGATCAAGGAAATCATCACCGAGGTGGTTACAACTTATCGACCTCAAGCTGTTACTAAGCAAATTGTGCTTGCAGCTGATCATGTAGAGGATATTCCTAAAGTGTATGTTGATCCTACACTTTTACGTCAAGCCCTTACGAATTTAGTGGATAATGCGATCCATTACACTCCAGCTGGAGGGCGTGTAACTATCTCTGCAGTTCAGGAAAAAGGAGCGCTATTGATGAGTGTTGAGGATACTGGGGTTGGAATTTCACCTGCAGACCAGGCACGCTTATTTGAGAAGTTCTACCCAATTCGGAATAAAGGGGGGCAAAGGGAGATTGGATCAGGTTTAGGATTGGCTATTGTTAAATCGATTGTCGAGCAACATGGTGGACGAGTAAAAATTGAGAGCCAGCTGGGAGCAGGAAGCCTCTTTACTATTGAAATCCCTTTAACAGTTAAGCTCTCGAAACAAAGCCTTGACAACGAGGTCAAATAACTTATAATTTTCAAAGATGGTTCCCATATAGCGGTCGGCGCTAACAGAAGCGCTTGAGGAAAGAAGCCTCATGCGCTTGTTTTAGTTTGTCTACTGATTAGCACGTTTGTTCCAATTTTTATGGGAGTTAAAGCAGGGAAAAACTGGGTTTGGGAGGAGTATGGGTGGAAGCAAAAGGTTTTCGAGCATTACGGATTAGTTTAGCCTCTCCTGAAACGATTTTAAGTTGGTCTTATGGTGAGGTTCTAAAACCGGAGACAATTAACTACCGAAGGCTAAGACCTGAGAAAGATGGTTTATTCTGCGAAGCTATTTTTGGACCTACTAAAGATTGGCAATGTTATTGTGGCAAGTATAAAAACATTCGTTTCAAAGGCATCACTTGTGAGAAGTGTGGAGTTGAGGTTACGCGTTCCGCAGTTCGTCGAGAGCGTATGGGACATATCAACCTGGCAGCTCCTGTAGCACATGTTTGGTATACACGTCGGGTACCATCATATCTGGGATTGCTTTTGGATATTTCCCGCAGGAACTTGGATCGTGTATTGTACTTCGCTCAATATGTGGTTACGCACGTGGATGATGATGCCAGACGAAAGGCTCAGAAGCGAATTGAAGATGAGATCAAGAGTTATGAGACGCATCGTGATGAATCTCTTCACCAAAGATATGAAGAACTCCAGCAGGTCCATGAAAGCCAGCTAGAGGAGTTCGAGGTTAAGAAACGGAAGATAGGTGCAGATTACGAAGAGGAGGTTGCCTCCCAGATCGAGCCTGTGATCCAGGAAGGGCAACGCCTTGAACGTGATCTAAGCAATAGATTAGGAAAAAGCATCCGTGCGCCCATTCACCTGAAAGCGCTAGGAACTTTGATCGCGGATAGGGGTGATACTATCACGAATGATCACATAACCCGGGTTCAGCAAGCTGTAAAAGCTCATCTGGATGAGATTGAGGCAAGTGTAGGCGAGAAACGCGATCAATTAATTGCCATGGTGGACGAGGAAATCGAGAAGTTCAGAGAAGAAGCTTTAAGGGAATTAATTTCATTAGAAGAAATGCCCGATGAGGATTTCCAAATGACTGTTGATACTCTCCATAACGATCTGGAGGAATTGAATGGTATTGAACCCCTCCAGTTTCTGGGGGAGACACGCTATCGTGAGTTGAAAACAAAATGGGGTCAGGTTTTCCGAGCGGACATGGGAGCGGAAGCTTTCTATGAGATTCTGCAACAGATGGATTTAAACACATTGGCGGAGGAATTGTGGGATGAAGTTCGTATAACGAAAAGCAAGCAGCGCAAGAAGAAAGCTACGAAACGTTTGAAGGTTGTTGAGGCTTTTCGGCGGTCTGAAAATCGTCCAGAGTGGATGGTCTTGACCGTACTACCTGTTATCCCACCAGATCTGCGTCCAATGGTGCAGCTTGACGGTGGGCGTTTTGCTACCTCGGATTTGAATGATCTTTATCGACGGGTGATTAACCGTAATAACCGCCTGAAGCGATTGGTCGAGTTAGGTGCACCAGATGTAATTGTCCGCAATGAGAAGCGCATGCTTCAAGAGGCTGTGGATTCATTGATTGACAATGCTCAACGTGGCAAAGCTTTGTCCAGGCGAGGGCGTCGGGAGCTTAAATCCCTCAGCGATATGCTTAAGGGAAAGAAAGGGCGCTTCCGACGTAATCTTTTAGGTAAGCGTGTTGATTACTCCGGACGATCCGTTATTGTCGTCGGTCCGCATTTGAAACTGTTTCAATGCGGGTTGCCCAAGACAATGGCGTTGGAGCTTTATCGACCTTTTGTCATTTCAAAATTAGTTGCATACAACTATGCAGCTAATGTGAAGGGCGCCAAGCGGATCATTGAGCGTGAACGTCCAGAGGTTTGGGAAGTGCTGGAAGAGGTAATCAAGGATCGACCTGTGCTTCTCAACCGTGCTCCCACCTTACATCGCTTGGGGATTCAAGCCTTCGAGCCTGTTTTGGTGGAAGGAAAAGCGATCCAGTTACATCCCCTTGTTTGTGCAGCCTTCAATGCAGACTTCGATGGCGATCAAATGTCAGTGCATGTTCCCCTTTCGTTCAAGGCGGTAACGGAAGCACGTGAACTCATGCTTTCTACAAAGAATCTTCTAAAGCCGGCCGATGGTGAACCAATTGTTGGTCCAACCAAGGATATGGTGTTGGGTGTGTACTACCTAACCATGTTTGTTGATGGAAAAAAGTTTAAAGGCCAAGGTCGTGCTTTTGCTGATATGGATGAAGTTGAGATGGTCTTTTGTTTAGGTCAGGTCGATGTTCACACACCGATCAAATTGGTTACGGATACATGGTATGGTGAAAACCATGAGAGACTTTCAGAGCCTAAACGGAATCTTATTGAAACCACCGTTGGTCGGGTTTTATTCAATCGGATCCTGCCTCCTGAGATGCAGTTTGTAAATCGTACATTGGCAAAAGGTGAAATTCAGGATTTGGTGGCTGAGATCTACAATCTCCTCAGGGAAGAAGGGACACCGGCAGTGGTGGATGCTATTAAGGACATCGGGTTTAGTTTTGCCACCCGATCAGGCACGACCATCGCCATTTCTGACATCACGGTTCCACCAACCAAGCAGGGTATCATCTCACAAACATTGGAAGCCGCAGAAGCCGTACGAAACGATTACCAAAGAGGTCTGTTAACGGAACAAGAGCAGAACGAGCGCATCATCGAGCTCTGGCAGCAAACTACCAGCACTGTGGCGTCCGAGGTTCGTAAATATATGGATCCGGCAGGAAATTTGAGTACCATGGCGATATCTGGAGCAACCAAAGGTGGCTTTGGCCCCATTTCGCAATTGGCCGGGATGCGTGGACTTATGGCTGATCCTGCGGGTCGTATCATTCCGCTTCCTATCCGCTCGAGCTTCAGGGATGGTTTGACGACGCTTGAGTATTTCATATCTACACATGGTGCCAGGAAGGGCCTTACGGATACAGCCCTACGCACCGCAGACGCAGGCTACCTGACCCGTCGTCTGGTGGATGTTGCTCAGGATGTGATCATCAATTCTGAGGATTGTGGAACGGATCAAGGAATCTGGATACGACGTGTGGATGATGTCGCTGGTCAGGATTTTGAATCTCGGATTATTGGTCGTTATGCTGCAGGACGGGTCACCGATCTCGAAACGGGTGAGATCCTCGCAAATCGGGATGATCTCATCTCACGCGTACTAGCCTTGAAAATCGAAGAGAGTAAAGTTGAAGAGGTCTTTGTCCGATCTCCAACAACATGCGAACTGCGCTTTGGTTTATGCGCCAAATGCTATGGAATGGATCTTGGACGAGGAAAACTTGTTGAGCTTGGAGCAGCTGTTGGAATTGTTGCAGCTCAATCCATCGGTGAGCCAGGCACTCAGTTGACATTACGCACTTTCCATACCGGTGGTGTTGCTGCCGGCGGGGATATCACCACAGGTCTCCCGCGTGTGGAGGAACTCTTTGAAGCACGGAAGAAACCAAGGGGTGAAGCTATCACTTCGGATATTGCCGGTACCGTGCATGTTCTTCTTCCGGATATGCCTGATGGACAGCGTATTGTCCAAGTTGAAGATAGCAGGCTTGTGAAGGATGAATACCATGTCCCCGGCAATTGGTCATTGAAGATTGAGGAGAAGACTGAGGTTGTGGATGGTGAAATTATTGCCACGCGGGGTAAATCCAAGATCGTAGCTACTCATGGTGGCAAAGTCATCATCAACG
>MGNI01000075.1:0-2472 GCA_001795115.1 Chloroflexi bacterium RBG_16_48_8
ATGTGCAGACCGGGGATGAGTGTGGTGGCACAAGCTGTAATTGCACGGCATGGCAGGACCAGGATTGCGGTCAGGGAACATGCGCCCTCGACCAGATGTACCAGACACGCTCTTGTACGCCAAGCGGCTGCAATTCAGAGGCACGCTGCGTTGCTGTCCCAATCTGCCTATCCAATCCCACAGATATCAATTTGGATAAACGGACAGACGCCTTAGATTTACAGACATGTATCGCCGTGGCCCTCGGAATCGAAAAAGATCCTTACCTCGTCCAACGATGCGATCTAAATAACGATGGTATAGTCAATCCATCCGACATCGAGCTTGTTCTCCAAAAAGTCATGGAGCCTTAACCTCACTCCATAAAAACATATCATCATTAAAAGCGAAATCCCCCGGTTAGCAAAGGGGGATTTCTCATTCTGATGAAGGGATCGTATGCTCGACCAATCAAATAAAGCTATTCTCGGCTTGACCTTTTTATTTGCATGTAAATCTCACGCTAGGGCATCGACCCTGCTATTTGCAGCAGCGTTTCCAATGACACCTGATCCTTCGCAACCGAGAGATGGTAGGCCAATCCATCCTGCTCCCAAGACAATGTCATGTTGGGGATCTCCGCCTCCCACTGCTTGGTATCCCAATTCCAGCCGCCATACCACAGAGCAGCTTCTTTCCCATTAATCTCAACCCGCTCAACGCTGTCCGGCCCGACAACCCATGTAAATGTACCTCCTTCGACGTTCATCTGGATATTCCCGCTTCCCCCCATTTTTATCCAAGTTACAAAGATTACTGGCGAATCGAAACTAATCAAATCTACTGTCGGCTGCAGCCTGAAACCTTCCGGCGTCCAGGTCGGCAATTGAAAGGGGAGAATGGATTGCGCTTCTGAGAGGCTCATCTCCTGGGATGGGATGGTGGTCCCTTTTCCATCCCCGGGGTAGTCGTTTGTCATCAGGAAAGAAGTGCCTCCGATCTTCTCAATGACATCAATCAGCTTCGCCCTGGCTTCCGGGACGAAAACGACCGTTGAAGCGAATGCAATCAGGATGATCAGGATTGCCACGATCACTGGAACCACCCTCCCCTTTACAGGGACATTCTCCTTTTGAGTCAGCTCCTTATGAAGGCGAAGGGCGAATTCCTCGCCTGGCTTTTCCCTAAATTGATGAAGAAATCCATCGTCCATAGTTAATCACCTTCCTCCCATTGGGCGCGCAAGCGCCCAACCACACGGTATAGAATTGTGCCAACATTCGATTCGCTCAAATGAGTGAGTTGTGCGATGGTTCGATTGGTGAGCTCGGCGCCATATTTGAGCGCAATCAACTCACGCTCGCGAGCAGGGAGACAGGAGAGCAAGTGATGAAGCCGTGCAAAATCGCTTCTCTTCTGCACATCCTTCTCAACGGCATCCTTCTCTGAGTGCAACTCGAGCGCCTCGAGAGAGATTGGCTGGCGATGTTTACGGAAATGGCCGATGGCGACATTGCGGGCGATGCTAAAAAGCCAAGTGCCGACAGAACTCAGATCCTTTCGATACCTTCCGCGCGCCTTCCACACTTTTTCGAAAGTGGCGGCGGTGAGATCCTCGGCGATAGACCTCTCACCGAGGCGATAGCGGAAGAAGTTGTAGACCCTTGGCAGATATTCAAGATAGGCCGCCTCCCAATCGATGGCCTGCGCCTCGTGATCCGATTCTTCCATGGCACGTGAAAGAATGCTCATTTCGTCTCCTCATACTTAAATACGCGCCATGCCGCGAAGTATCACACCTTGTCAGGAAAATTGGCCTTGTCCATTGTACGATCCCTGAAATCCGATCCGGAAAGAATCGAGGAAGAAACTTCGATCACATCCATCGATCCCTTCCAAGTATAGGCTCGAAAATGGCTAACATGAAAGGAGAAACGCATGCAAACCACTATCGGGTAGATCATCCAAGCGATCATTGCAGGACGAGTGGACAAAGATGGGACAATTTCGTTGATCATTTGGAGATCCAATAGGCTGTAAATGTATAGGCTGGCAAATGAGATTTCCATTGAATGAAAGCTTCGATCTGGAAATTGGTTGTTCGTTATCTCGGCTTCGAACTTTTTGGGTACCGTGATCGATGAAATCGGGTTTAAGGTAAGTTAAAACGTAATATCCATAATAACGTTACATAGGAATACGGTACGATTGGTTTAGCGCCTCATTCATGATACAAATAATCAGTAAAAACCGACCAAGTCTGGGTGTAGACTGCAGGTTCACCCAGACTTTTTTAATAAGTGTTTTCAAGAGGCGAGGTTCCACATGAAAGCTATATACACCCTCAAAATAGGTTCCATCGTGATACTTGTTTCCTTGCTAAGCCAAGGTTGGCAGGCACAAGCAAGTTCAAGCATACCAATGGATTCATTTTCGATTGGGATACCGCCGGCTATCAACGAGATCCCTCGGATAACATCGGAAGCCTAAGCT
>MGNI01000075.1:2478-5382 GCA_001795115.1 Chloroflexi bacterium RBG_16_48_8
GTATTTTCAATCTCCCAAGCCCTTCATCAAATGCCTGGGAAAACGTGGACAACATTCAACAAGCGCTTCGTGAAGCAGCCACTTCAAGCTACCCCGGCAGAACGTTAATCCTATTCAAAAAGGGTATCTATCGCATCGATGAGACCATTGTCATCGATAAAGACCATGGGGATGTCACCTTACGAGGAGAAGGGAATACGACGATCCAGCTCGAACCTCCATCTGAAGACGAACAAATATTTCTTATTCATGGCGATGAAGATAGCATCATCACCAACCGTAGCATCAAAGATTATGATCCAGCCAGGAAAACCATCATCTTCGATCCCACACCTGTCGCCGTAGAATCGAATCATGTCCAGAGTTCTGCAAGCGCCAGTGATCCATTGTGTACCCTTCAAGTAGGCGACTATTTGCGGAACAAGGTGCCTAACGATCCCATGTGGAATGACACTCCCAATAACACAGGGTTCACAGACGATATCTTGGGACAAATGGTCAAGATTGTCGGGCGAAATAGAACCTGCACCGAATTCGAGCTTCAAGACAACATCGATCTCATCTGGGATATGGCGACCTCTGCCAGCGTCACACCTTATGTCACAAAGATCCTCCCTGTCGCTGAAGTTGGAATCGAGAATATGAGGATCCAGCCTTCAGCCAACAACGGCTTCCGCGTGGAGAGCATTAACTTTACACGGGCTGTGAATTCCTGGGTCAAGGATGTTGAAATGGTGAATGCCATCAACATCAACATCGCCATCAGCCAAAGTCACGCCCTCGAGATCCGCAGGAACTACATCCATCACGCCCAGGTGCATGGGGATGGCGGACAGGGATACGGCGTCGCCATTTCGGGTCAATCCACCTACTGCCTGGTGATCGACAACATCTTCCAGCGTCTGCAGCATGCCATGCAGGTGAACGGTAGCGCCAGTCGCAATGTTTTCGCCTACAACTACTCCCGTGATCAATACGATACATTTGGCGGTACATTGGGCGATATCAGCCTGCACGGCACCTATCCATTTGGAAACCTGTTCGAGGGCAATCGCGTGGATCGAATCCATGCAGATAACTATTTCGGATCCAATGAGCCTTACAACACATTCCTGAGGAACAATTCCTATTATGGAAATTTGAAACTGGAGTGGACGGATCTTGCCAACGTGATCGCCAACGAATCGAACTTACTCAAGAATCCAAAGAATGGAACCGATAGCATCCTTGATGAATATGCCACTAGTTCTTTCGGCACCAGCCTGCTTCACGTCCAGTGGGAACCGACCTTCGAGAAACTGGGATATCACTCGGATGTCTCTTATCTCTATTCCACACGACCCGGTTTTATCAGTTCTGAGTTCTCATGGTCCCCCCTTGGTCCAAAAGTTAGTCCCACCGGCTCCGAAACCACTCAGGACATCCCAGCTCGCAAACGATTCTTTGAAACAAATATGGGAGGGCAACCTTACACCAATCGCTGGCCGGTTGAAGCAGGGAAATACCTGGCAGTCAACACCGAGGGGGATTGGATCACCGTGTTCACCCTCCAGAATGGGACCGTGGACAAGTTCTTTTCCAAGGATAGTCTGTTTGCTGGGAGCGATCCGACCTTGAAACACATGATCGCAGGTGATTTCAACGGGGATAAAATCGACGATCTCGCGGTAAATATCGACGATGATTGGATTACCGTATTCACGATTGAAGGAGGAGGCGCCTTAAGGTTCTATTCGAACAATCGCATTTTCGAGGATTCAGTCTTGGTCCAACACATGATCGCAGGTGATTTCAACGGCGACGGTATGGACGAGATTGTCTTAAATGTTGAGGGAAGCGATCGCATCGCAGTTTTCAGCCCTGAACAGTACATGCGTAATTCGACGGTTATCCTCTATTCAGGAGAGGCGCTTTTCAGAGATGATCCTCCGATCAAGCACATGGTGGCGGGGGATTTCAACGGCGATGGCACCGATGAGATCGCCATGAATCTCTTCAGCGGTGACGATATCACCGTCTTCAGCGTGAAGAACGGGAAACCGGAAATCCTATACTCCGGAAATGACCTCCTCCCAGGCAGCCCGCACATCAAACACATGATCTCCGGAGACTTCAACGGCGATGGGATCGATGAAATCGCTGTCAACTTCAGTGTCCTATCCCACGACGAGAATCAGTCTGTCATGAGCGTGACAGCAGTTGAAGATGGGCACTATGACTGGATCACGGTGTTCAATCCCCACAATGGCACGCCCAATATCCGCTACTCCAGCAACAATGTGGTTCCTTCGAACAGCTCGTTCCGCCATCTTGTCCGTGGCTATTTCTATGATCCCACGATCCCTCCCATTGCACCCATGGAAGAAATGGAATATGGCCAAGAAGGGGTCGATGATGAAATCGTGACCAATGTGATCCTGGAGAAGGAAACCGACCCTGCCCAGATCGAAGCCTCGGACATCAATGAGAATGGGCGCGTGGATGCGCTCGACATTCAGATGTCGGTGAACAAGCAGCTGCAGATCGAAGTGGAGGAATGAGGGCGGAAAGCCGTGCTATTTGTAGTGCGAACACATGTAATATAATCGAGTGGGTGACGTTTATCAAGATAACACCAAGATCCTGATACCATAAGCGGCTGATCAAGAAACAAGCTATAGCTGATAGACGCAAATGAGTGGGACGGAGAAGGTGCTTCCAATGTCCCTCACATCATCCATCATGCAGAGGGATCCACCACAATTATCGTTGACCAAACCCGGAATGAAGGTCAGTGGAATTCCCTGGGAATCTTCTCTTTCAACGAGGGAGATCTGGGCAACATCACGATCTCCGCCCAAGGCGCTAATAGAACAGTGATGGCGGATGCGTTCAAGCTGGTCTTCCTTGGGGAGACGGATGTTC
>MGNI01000075.1:5399-6180 GCA_001795115.1 Chloroflexi bacterium RBG_16_48_8
CCTTCGACCACTGGGCACACGATTACATCGAGACGCTCTATAGGGTGGCTATATCTCCGGGTGCAGCACCAGCCCCCTTATGTACTGTCCGGAACGCATCATGAACCGGGCGGAAAGCGCAGTCTTCGTTGTGCGCGGCGTTCATGGGGCAGATTTCACGCCACCTGATCCAGCCGAGAAGATCTTCGATGATGTCGCCCTCACCGAATGGTACGCCAAATGGGCGAAACAATTATGGATCGATGGCTACACCGCAGGTTGTGGCACGGATCCCTTGACGTATTGCCCCCTGCAGGAGCACACCATCGCAGAGGGCAGCGTCTTTTACCTGCGCATGAAGAACGGCGCAGACTATGCTCCGCCTGATCCTACGGGGATGTTCGCTGATGTACCTTTGGAGCCTGGTATGCCCGATGGATTGAGGAGGCTTACCGAGAGGGAATCTTGCTGCCCTGTCAAACTGAACCTGAGCTGCAGGCTTGCCCCTTGGATGGACTCGATCGTGCTACAGGTGCATATATGATGGTGCAGGCCAAGGAATTACAAATTCCCTAGGGACGTATGGCCCTGCCCATTTGCTGCAAGAAATGAATAATCACGTCATGGCCACGAAATAAGATTTGGTGTGAAAGCACCATTGATTCCCCCCCGGGGCTCGTGAAGATGCCTGTCGATTGGTATCCCCCAGGAATGACCCGCACGACCTAAGAATGCCCTCATTCACCTAGCAGTTCAGGCATGTAGATCGCAGCGATAACGCGATAGGCTGGTCGATAGGCCT
>MGNI01000075.1:6272-6869 GCA_001795115.1 Chloroflexi bacterium RBG_16_48_8
TCTTCTGCCATTCTTCTGGCATATGCCCAATAGCGACGCAACAACTCCGCTGAGCCCCGGTATTCATTCGCGGTCCTGATAAATGCGTGCAGAAGGGAGTCAGGATCTCCCTTAGCTTGAATGTAAGGCCAGAGGTTCACTCGAACAATTTCCCCATAAGGCGAAATGGGATCGAGAATAGGATCTGGAGGTCCTTCTTGAAGATTTTGCAACTCCTGCTCCAGCCAGATACGAGCACCTCTCAAATCGCCAACAGCATGTTCGCTCCCCAGCGTGCCTTGATGAACCAGTTTGTACAAATCTTGTATCTGTAGGAGGGGATAACGCGAGATTTGCTTAGCAAGGATGTTGTTGTATCTTGAATCATCTTCCCAAGGATCAACATCATTCTCACACTGATTCATGACCACTTCCTTCATTCCAGAAGATTAATACGTTCTTAAAAATCTCTCCGCTTCACGTTTTACCTGCATACGTTCCTCCTCACCTGGATGACGCAACCCCAATACACTCCGGCTAGTCCTAGAGTTTGAACAAAGCCGCTCTTCATGCTGAAGAATGAAGTTCCAATAGAGAAAATGATAAGGACAAGCCCTT
>MGNI01000075.1:6974-7102 GCA_001795115.1 Chloroflexi bacterium RBG_16_48_8
CCATCTGCATTTAATCCCATCCCAAGGACGTTGGTAGGCATAACCCAATCGTACACATCCATATAGACCGTTAAAAACCAATCATTCACAGATTTCGAGTCCGTCCTTGTGAGCAAGAAGAAGTTAGA
>MGNI01000076.1:0-12534 GCA_001795115.1 Chloroflexi bacterium RBG_16_48_8
CTATGCGGCCTTGCCCATCGGAACAGCGATCTCGCTCCAGATAGACAAGCCCATGATTTACCATCGTCGTGAGGTGAAGGAGTATGGCACCCAGGCTTCCATCGAAGGAGTTTTCAAAGAAGCTGATACAGCCCTTGTGATCGATGATCTCATTACAACAGGCGGCAGTAAGTTGGAGGCTATCGAGCGTCTTACGGGGGCAGGACTGAGAGTTAAGGATATTGCAGTTCTTATTGATCGGAGAAGCACTCGATCTGATCCTTTGGAAGCTGCGGGATACCGCCTGCATAGTGTATTTACACTGGAAGACCTTCTTCAATATTGGGGTCGTATGGGGAAGGTTCCCTCAAAGAGGATCGAAGAAGTAAGGTTGTTCTTGAGGCAGGAGGGATGAGGTTTTAAAGGTCATGAGTTAGATAGGTCAATAAATCGACAGGTCGAAAGGTCTAAAAGTCAATAGGTCAATAAGTCAATAAGTCAACAAGTCGATATGTTAATAAGGAAGCAGGTCTATAAGTTTACACAATGGTATTTCGATGTGTGGGATGGAAGATGATAGGAGATGTATTTCTCACCTATCAACTTATCACCTTGTTCGGCGCGTGCGCCATATCAAAAGGAGCAAGCTTTTCGATGACCAATACACAACCCAATTGGGAACAGTTTGCCTTGCTGCTCATTGATATCCAAGGAGATTTCTGGTCAGAACAAGCCGCGAAGATTTACCCTGACTTCCCAGCCAATATCGTCGCTCTATTGACCTTGTGCAGGAACGAGGGCATTGAAGTCGTCCACCTTCGTGCAAGTTTCAAGGCAAACATGTCAGACTGGATGCCAAAGTATATGTTGCGCGGAGGTATCCCTTGTATTCAGGGAACGGCAGGAGAAGAGCCAGCGCCTTTTGCAGTTGAGAATCCTAGTGAAACTATCATTCTCAAGCAGACTTTCGATGGCTTCCATACCCCTGAGCTTTTACAGTACCTACGCCAGAAGGGCAAGCGGTTTGTACTTACAGCAGGATTACTCACTTCTACCTGTGTCCTCTTTACTACCGCTTCAGCCATGCAGAAAGGTTTTTTAGCAGCCGTTATTGAGGATTGCTGTGCTGACGAGCCAAACGCACACAGACAAACGCTCGACAGATATACATTTATCTTCGAGCGGACGACTGTAGGGTTGATTGTTAGTCACCATTCCGAATGGTTGGTAGCTTTGAAGAAGCTGGATGAGTTAAAGGCGAGCATCCGAAAGTGAGTTCGCGCCTAACCTGCGGTTCCAGCCGACGCGCTGCGCGCGCCGAACTCGTGGCGTAGTTGGCTATTCGTCGTTCTGGTTCACGTGGGGTTACTCGCCTGTGGCCGCGCGGTTGAAGCGCCATCCGTTAGCCTATTGAGGGAAAGAACCGTATCTTTTGGAATCTATGAAGATTCATCCACTCTTGCGTCGCATCTTGTTTTTGTTGGATCCTGAACGTGCACATCAATTAACGCTCAGGCTCGTTTCTTTGGCGGGTGTTCTGCCTCCCGTTCAATTTTTACTAAGGCAAACATTCTCCTATTCGTCACCCGGTTTAGCAATTAACCTTTTTGGTTTGAAATTTCCTAACCCTCTGGGTCTGGCAGCCGGCTACGATAAGGATGGGCTGGGCATGCATGGTCTGGCGTGCCTGGGTTTTGGACACATCGAGTTGGGTACGGTGACACCCCTGCCTCAGAGAGGGAACCCGCAGCCTCGCATTTTCCGCTTGCTTGAAGATGAAGCCCTCATCAACCGCATGGGGTTTCCTAACGTTGGGGCGGATGCCTTGTTGAGGCGTCTTCAACTACGACGTCCAAAGGGAGTAATCCTTGGCATCAATATCGGAAAGGGCAGTGATACTCCCCTTGATGAGGCGGCTCAGGATTATCGAACTTTGATGCACGCTTTTTATCCACATGGCGATTATCTTGTGGTGAATGTGTCGTCCCCGAATACGATCGGCCTGAGACGATTACAGGCCAGGGAACATTTGGAAGGGCTTCTCCAGGTCCTGATTGTGGACCGGGCGAGACTCCACTCTTCGACCGGTCGTTTTGTACCTCTCCTGATCAAGCTGGCTCCTGATCTTAGCGATGAAGAGCTTGAGGATGCCATCCAAGTGATCTCTGACTCTGGATTGGATGGGGTGATCGCCACGAATACGACCATTGCCCGAAATGGTTTGCACTCCCCTCTGCCATCAGAGATTGGGGGACTGAGCGGCCTGCCCTTACGAAGGCAAACCAAGGAAGTCGTCTCTCAGATCTACAGGCTTACGGATGGGAAACTCCCTATCGTTGGAGTTGGCGGAATCTTTGGGTCGGAGGATGCCAGGGCTCTCTTGGAGGCAGGGGCCTCCCTGATTCAACTTTATACCGGTCTTGTCTATCGCGGTCCGGGGGTAGTGAAAGAGATCTTAGTGCAGTTAGCAAAGGAAGGTATCTAATTCTTCCTACCCTTCACTCATCCTTCTTGTTCTTTCGATCATATCCTTTCATGAATCTTGAAAGGAATCTGGTGCGGCGCCCTCTTCGCTTCCTGTGGAAGAAGGCATGTCGGCCATGTCTTCTCCCCGGGGCTGCTGCACCTCGGCGGAGATGTCTCATCCGTCTTAGCGGAACGGGCGTATCGACAAGAATATTACGGGCCACTTCTGGCTCGAGAGCCAATTCCGTGTAATCCACCTGAACCACAATAGCTGGACGGTGCTGTTTTATCTCCACCCATCGACCAGGTGCAAGACCGAAGGCGAGCAAATGATCACGCTTCTCAACCGGCAGCTTGTCCATTTGTAAGATGCGGACAAGCATGCCCGGGGGGATATCAGCCAATGTCATTGGGTCACTTCGTAACCGGTCCTGAAGCTCCATTCTATTTTCGTTTCTGGTCACTTTTCAATGCATCGATGAGATTTAAAGTCCATTTTAATAATTTAGATCCTTCCGGGATAGGGATGGAGTATCCGCAAGATGGACAGCAGATCATCATGCATTTCTTGTGTATCGGGCACTGAGAACATCCCGGATGCTCGCTGGGTATAAATTGGTGTCTGCATATAGGGCAAATCATGGGTTTTTCAGTCATGAGCCCCAACCCATAGCTTGTAGCGTTAGGTTAAGAAGACCCCCCACGATAAAGGCTAATGGGAAGATCACCGCCACCATGGCCAACATGGTCCGCCACCCGCGCGATTTTGCAATCATGAGTAAAGCAGCTATGCAAGGGACAAACAGGGTAATGGTTACCATGGATACGACCACTTGAGACGGGTTGAGCAAACCATTGGATGACATAAGAAAGAGGCTGGTAGCCCCGAAATCCCGCCGCATAAATCCCAGAAGGAAGGCCGCGCTGGCTTCAGGTGGGAGCCCGAGCCAGCCCTTCACCAGCGGTTCTCCCAAGTCAGTCAGGAATGTAAGCAGGCCGACTTTGTCCATGGTAAACATGATGGCTGCGCCAAGCAGGAAAAGGGGGACAACTTCCTTGGTGTACCATTCCAATCGAACCAGGGTTTTAGTCAGGACGCTTGAAAGCATCGGCCAACGAATAGGGGGGAGTTCAAGGAGGAGTGATGTGCGTTCCCCGGGGACCACTTTTGCCGCGATCCATCCTACCAGGAGTAAAACGCCCAGAACCACCATCGCCCAGATCAAAGTAGCTGTCAGAGAGACGCTAGCCAACATTCCCATGACAACGCCCAACTGAGCCGAGCAAGGGACGGCCAGGGCAAGGAGCAGGATCACAAGCAAGCGATCACGTTTGGTTTCAAGCACACGGGTCGTCAAGGTGGCCATGGTCACACAGCCCAATCCTAAAACCATGGGGAGAACTGCTTTACCATTCAACCCGATGATGCGGAAGAGGCGGTTGGTGAGAACTGCCAAGCGGGGTAAATACCCTGAATCTTCTAAGATGCTGAAAGCTATGAAAAAAGTGGTCACGATGGGTAGGATGAGTGCCAAGGCGTAAGTCATGCCCATGGACCATAATCCATATTCACCAACGAGTAAATCAGAGATGAAGGGGACTGGGATGAACCTGGCGAGGGTATTCGTGACCCAAGGGTTGATGATTTGACCGAATAATTTTTCTTCTAATAAACCAACCAGGGTTCCGGCACTAAAGACCCCGACGAACCAGTACATGCCGTAGAGGATGAAGGCCAGAATGATCATCCCCCACAAGGGATGGATGGAAAGTTTTCCAAGGGTTGCTGCCAAGCTTTGCCAGTCGGATCCTGTTTCCCTTTGGACGAGCTTGGTCAAGCGATCCACGTAGTCGAAACGAGTGCGGTAAATGACCGTAGAAGGGGCTTCCTCAAATGATTCCTTCAGGAGTTCGTTTTTTCTATGGAGCTTTTGAAGGATTTCTGGCTCTGCATGCTCCTCAAGCCAGGCTTGAACCACGGGATCGTCGCTCATCCATAGAAGCGCTATGGCTCTTTTAGATATCGGGCATGGTGGAAGGAGGATCTCAATCTGTTCTAAGGATCGCTCAATTTTTATGGGGTATTGAAGGTGAAATGGATGAGGAGAGGCTTTTCGAGTCTCTTCAATTAATTCTTCGATCCCTTCTCCATGAATGGCAACGGTAGGGATAACTGGGACATCCATTTGCTCTTCAATCATCCCATGGTCGATGGATACTCCCCGCTCGACGGCTTCGTCCATCATGTTAAGAGCCAATGCCATGGGCACTCCCATCTCAGCCAATTGAATGGTCAGCATGAGTGTCCTTCGCAGGTTTTTTGCATCTCCAACTTGAACGATCACACTCAGGGGTTCATTGAGAAGCACATTGGCTGTAACGAATTCATCCTCCGTGTGCGGTGGGAGGGTGATCACTCCCGGGGTGTCGATAACGGTTGCACCTGGGATGTCGCGTGCTGCACCGCGTGTAAGCTCTACTGTGGTCCCTGGATAATTGGCGACAGTGACGTAGCGTCCTGTCAACGCCTGGAAGATCACGGATTTTCCAACGTTAGGTTGACCCACCAGTGCGATGCATTTTCCGTCTCTATGGTGAACCATCTTTTCCTTTGCGTTGGATTGCATACGAGTACGGCTCCCTCTTTCAAAGATTAGGCCTTAGCCAATGACCGTCGAACAGAACT
Organism: Chloroflexi bacterium RBG_16_48_8; assembly: GCA_001795115.1. Classification (GTDB taxonomy): domain Bacteria; phylum Chloroflexota; class Anaerolineae; order Anaerolineales; family E44-bin32; genus MGNI01. Next base: position 5,132 of record MGNI01000076.1, read on the forward strand.
GGATCGGTTGCCCATTCAGTTTCTTCATCCAAGCCATCTGGTTACACATGCTCCTTCTCAACTTCTTGATCTTCAGTTGGGTCATCCACCAGTTGTACAACGACTCTTGAGACCATGGCCTTACTGAGGATCTCTTCTTGACCCCCGATCTCCAAGGTCCACAAATGATCAAAGGCATTGATGGACTTCACAATGACCTGAACGCCAGGCATCATGCCGTGTGAGGCCAGATAGGAGAGGGCGGCATTTGTTTCCGGGCGGATTCGTAAGACAATGCAGTTCTCATCAGGTTTAAGGGTTTCCAGTGATAGACCGGGGCGGAACGTCATTGTGCCGTCTGGAGTTGGGATCGGATTTCCATGAGGGCAGTGGGTAGGCTCACCGAGGAATGTGGCCATGGCTTCGACCACTTCAGCGCCTGTGGCGTGCTCCAACTGACAGGCCAGATCGTGGGAGACCTCCCAGGGCAACTTTAGTTTGTCCACCAGGAACCGCTCCCAAAGTCGATGACGACGGATGATGTCAAGGGCTCCTCGCCTGCCCTCTTCTGTCAAACGGACACCTTTGTAACGTTTGTGTTCCAGAAGGTCTTGATCACGCATTCGATGGACCATCTCGGTGGCTGAGACGACAGAGATTCCCAACCGATCCGCCAAAGACGAGATCGGGACCAGGGGATCTGTAGTCATAAGCTCACAGATGGCCTTGAGATACATCTCTGCGCTCTCACCTGTTGCTACACGTTCACTCACCCGAATGCTCCTACTACGAGTTATAAGGTTAACCTTATAATAAATTATAGGGCAACCCTGTAAATCTGGCAACTGTCACCATTCTTGGAGCCAGATGTCATGAGGGAAGTGTTGTAAAGATGTCCCCTTCAACTTGTTGAAGGTTCATTGGCTGAGTGGAGAAGGTCAACCTTGATCAGAAGGATATAGGCGCATTGGCTGAATTCATCGTTCTAACCATCGAGGCGGAGCGGAAGGATAGGCTCGAAAGGGTCGAATTCGACCTCGATCTCGGAGCTCCCGAACTTTGGGTGATTCCATTTATCGATAAGGGGGATCACTTCACTTGGGGATCAGGAAGTAAGGCGTTACAATGTAGCTTGGATGTTCTGATAAGTGTGATCCATTGCATGTCGATTGTTCAGAATCTATTCACATTGATTCTGATGAGAAGTTCTCTCAGGGGGAAAGATGAGTTTGACATGTAGATTTCTACTCCAACAGGATGATCCTTGGATTTTTCATATTACTGCCTTTGAAAAGTATCTTGGGATAACACCTTGATCCGCCATCTCACATTGCCTGTGCTAAGCGCCTTCGGGCTCATCATGTTATTGATCCTGTTATTTTTTGTCTTTCAGGGGTCAGGAACTTCTCCCCAAGCGGAAAATACGCTTACCGTTTCCCGTCATGGAGCATGGGAGATCTATTTCAGCAATCCTGGAGGTCCAGAATCCAAAACGCTTCGGGGAGGTCCAGATTCGTACCTGGTGGAAGCGATGGACTCAGCACAGTTCTCCATTGATATGGCTATGTATCACCTCGACCTTTGGAGTGTGCGGGAGGTCTTGATCCGGGCTCACCGACGGGGGATTGTGGTGCAGGTGGTAACGGATGATGCTTATAAAGAAGAACTGGAGATCCGATCGTTGCAGGAGGCTGGTATCAACGTGATGGATGATGCTCGACCCGGGATCATGCATCATAAATTTATCGTCATCGACCGCAAGGAAGTGTGGACTGGTTCGATGAATATGACCGTCAACGGAGCGTATCGAAACGACGATCATCTGATCCGCGTTCTTTCGGATAAAGTAGCCGAAAGCTATACCCATGAATTCGATGAGATGTTCCTTGAAGATCGTTTTGGAGCTTTATCCTTGGCGGACACGCCATACCCAATCGTCGATCTTGAAGGTATGGAAGTAGAAATCTATTTCTCTCCGGATGATGGTGTTTTGAACAGGATCATTGAGAACTTGAGAACAGCTGAGAGGAGCGTTGAAATCCTGGCATATGCGTTCACGACGGATACAATAGGGGAGACGCTGCTTGATCTTCATCAGTCGGGTGTGGAGGTCAGGGGAGTTGTGGAGGCATCCCAGGCGCAAGCCGCAGGATCCGAAACCCCACGGCTCCGCCTGGCCGGTGTAGATATTCGGTTGGATGGCAATCCAGAGAATATGCATCACAAGGTCATCATTATTGATGGCGTTACCGTCATTTTGGGTTCTTACAATTTCACCCGCAGCGCGGAAGAGAAGAATGATGAAAATGTGCTTATCTTTCATGACCCTGCGCTAGCTGCGCAGTTCTTGATAGAATTTGACCGTATCTATGGGTCTGCAACCCCATAACATCTAGGTGATTGGCCGGAAGTAATTTGACAAACAGCGAACGTAAAACCTAGCCAATCACTTAAGCAAACCGCCATTCAGGCAACTCATTTTATCAAAATACTTTCGGCGGTTTGCCTAGAAAAGGAATTCTATACTGGAGCGAGACATGAGCACAAATGAATTTGATGGAAAGTTTTTCATCGGTCGTGAATATGACCTGAAATCAGGGAAAACACTTGAGAAACCAACCCTTTACGACCCCGATGATCTCACCACGCATGCTGTTGTCGTGGGAATGACAGGATCAGGGAAAACGGGTCTTTGTATCGATATCCTGGAAGAGGCTGCCTTGAACGGCATCCCAGCCTTGATGATTGATCCCAAAGGGGATATTGCCAATCTCCTGCTTCACTTCCCGGATTTACGACCGGATGATTTCCAGCCTTGGGTGGATCCTGATGCTGCACGTCGGGAAGGCAAATCCTTGGAACAGAAGGCTTCCGATACTGCAAGTCTCTGGCAGAATGGACTTGCGGAGTGGGGAATAGGTCGGGAAAGGATAGATCGGGTCAGGAGCACAGTTCGTTATACTGTTTACACACCTGGCTCAGATGCAGGTTTTCCAGTAAGTATCCTTGCCTCTTTGGAGGCGCCTGAGCTTCCTTGGGAGGAAAACCGCGAGGTTCTCCGTGAGAAGATCTCCAGCACGGTGACTGCCATCCTCGGGTTGGTGGGTATTGAGTCGGATCCCCTTCGTTCTCGAGAGCACATCCTCCTGGCTAATCTCTTTGAAGAAGCCTGGAAACAAGGGAAGGACCTTAATCTGAGCGAGCTCATCCTACAGGTTCAGAACCCGCCCATTCAGAAATTGGGTGCCTTCGAAGTTGAGCAATTCTTCCCCAAGCAGGATCGCATGGGACTGGCGCTGGCGCTCAATGGTTTCCTGGCTTCTCCCTCCTTTCAAACCTGGACGGAGGGTGATGCCCTCGATCCACAGACCATGCTGTGGACTCCAGATGGACAGCCACGACATACCATCTTTTATCTGGCACACCTCCCGGATCAGGAACGGATGTTTTTTGTCACGCTCTTGCTTTCCTCGGTTGAAACTTGGATGCGCGCCCAGGCAGGTTCCTCCTCTTTGAGAGCCTTGATCTATTTCGACGAAGTCCTTGGCTTTCTCCCACCGGTTAAGGAACCGCCCTCCAAAGCTCCTTTGATGAGGCTCTTGAAACAAGCCCGTGCCTTTGGTTTAGGGCTTCTTCTGACAACACAGAATCCAGTGGATCTAGACTATAAGGCCCTCAGCAATGCGGGTACATGGTTCGTTGGTCGGCTGCAGACAGAACAGGATAAAGAGCGTTTGCTGGATGGTCTTGAATCAGCCGCGACGGGACGAGGTGGATTTAAGCGTACGGATGCTGATAAAACCATCTCAAGTCTTGGAAAGCGCGTTTTCCTTTTGCATAACGATCACGAAAAAGCTCCACAGGTCTTCTATTCGCGCTGGGCCATGGCCTATTTGACGGGGCCTGTTACACGCGCTCAACTTGGGGATCTCAATGCCCTTGTCGGGGCGGATGCTGTAGGGATGGCGAAAGCAAAATCCCAGGCAGATAGTCAGCCACTCTCAGAAGGACCGCAGGTTGCGTTGGAGGGATCGCTGACACGTCCTGCCGTGCCGACTGGGATTGCAGAGTATTTTCTGGAGAACAATCTTACTAGCGCTGCAGCTTTGAAGTCTGCTCAACGCGATCCCGTGAGTGCAACATCAGGTGGTTTGATCTACAAGCCAGCGTTGTTGGCTCACGTCAGCGCTCGCATCCTTGACCGTAAGGTCAATCTGGATGTCGATCGTTCCATGACCGCTCTAGTAATGGAACCGGATCGAAGAGGTGTCATTCGCTGGGAAGACCACCTTTCTGAGCCGATCCCCTCCGAGCTGATGGATGAGGCTCCTATACCTAATGCGAGATTTACAGAAATAGGTCCCCCATTGACAGATGGAAAAGTCTTGGGGCAGTTGGAAAAAGATTACATCGATTTTGTGTATCGAAGCATAGAACTGAGACTTTTATCGAATCCAGCCTTGAACCTGCTTGCGGAGCCAGGTGTCTCGACAGGGGAGTTTCAAAACCAATGCGCAGAAGCTGCCCGAGAAGCATGTGAAGGGGAGATCGAAAAAGTAAAAGATGATTATTTGATCAAGATGAGGGCAGCACAGAAGAAACTTGAGAAGGGACAGAGGGAGTTGAGCGAGGATGAAGCAGAACACTCTGCCCGTAAGATGGAGGAGGTGGCAACACATTTCGAGAATGTCATCGGTATCTTCGGCGGCTCAAAGAGCCGGCGCAGGATATCCTCCTCCATGACCAAAAGGCGAATGACCTCCAAAGCCAAGGTAGATATTGAGGAATCCGAAGGTATGATCGAAGATCTAACGAAGGAAATAACATTCCTTGAAAGTGAGATGAACGAGAAAATTCAAGAGATCGAGGCACGCTGGGGAACGGTAGCGAATGAGATAGAGGAACAGGTATTTATTCCCCTGAAGAAGGATGTATTGATAGAATTTTTTGGTGTAGCTTGGGTGCCCTTCTGGCAATTCGAAATCAAAGGGGAGCGCATGGAATTGCCGGGATTTGATGTGAAATGAGATGAGGGCGAATCAGTATAGATGGTTCAGTACGAAAGGATGAGTGGGACGAAAAACGTAGAATGGTATATGTGAAGTATGTATGATCATTGAAGGCGTACGTTGAACAAATATCATTTCACATACCCTTTCACGTTTCAAATTTCAATCAGAGTCGTTAATTTTACTGAAACCATCTCGTTGGGCGCACCGTGCAATAGCTGTCAGAGGTCAGATGAAGGTCTTGTGTTGATATGCAAACCGTAAAGCCACGCCAAAGAATAGCCGATTTTCTCGGTTTGAAGAAAAACATTGTGGCTCTACTGGCAATGGTGATACTGGTAGGGCTGGGGGAAAAGATGGCAGAGCGATTTCTGCCACTTTACTTAATGGCTTTGGGCGGCGGCGCGTTCTCTATTGGCTTGCTGAACGGATTGGACAATCTCCTCAGCGCCCTGTACTCTTTCCCTGGCGGTTACGCCAGCGATAAATTGGGTTACAAACGCGCCCTGTTGCTGTTCAATTTGATTGCAATGGCTGGCTATGTTGTGGTGATTGCTGTACCCAACTGGCAGGCCGTCATCCTTGGTGCAATCTTGTTCGTGTCGTGGACGGCCATCTCATTGCCTGCCACGATGGATATGGTGGCAACTGTTTTGCCCAAGAACAAGCGAACAATGGGCGTGTCGTTGCACTCTTTCGTTCGACGTATTCCGATGGCGTTGGGGCCAGTGATTGGCGGTGCGCTGATCGGCGTATTCGGGGAAACGCAAGGCGTGCGTCTTGCCTTTATCCTCGCCTTTGTCTTGGCTGGAGTGTCGCTGATACTTCAGCAGAGAATAATTGAGGATGAAAAACGAATTCCCGCCGAGAAGAATTCATCAACGTCATACGGCTTGAGCTTGCTCAATGCGCCCCTGCGAAACCTGCTGGTATCAGATATTTTGGTGCGCTTCTGTGAGCAAATCCCCTATGCTTTTGTCGTTATCTGGTGCGTCAGCATCAACAAGATTACGCCGTTGCAATTTGGCTTGTTGACGACTATCGAAATGATAACGGCAATGCTGGTGTATATCCCTGTAGCGTATCTGGCAGATAAGAGTACCAAGAAACCATTTGTGGTGACGACATTTGTCTTTTTCACAATCTTTCCGCTTATTTTACTTGTCGCGCAATCATTCTGGGTCATGGCTATTGCTTTCGTTATTCGGGGGCTGAAGGAATTTGGCGAACCCACACGGAAAGCATTGATCATGGATTTAGCCCCAGACGGTAGAAAGGCGGCCACATTTGGTGTGTACTACCTCATGCGAGACATTATCGTATCCATCGCCGCTTTTGGCGGGGCGCTTCTCTGGGATGCTTCAACGGCAAAACTCATTATAGATACTGTTGGGATAGGACAGGCACTCATGCCTTTCTTCAATGCGATTACATCTCCTGCAACCAATTTCCTGGTCGCTTTCGGTTTTGGGTTAATAGGGACGCTCTACTTTGCCTTCTTCGGTCAGGATTTAGGCCGCACCGCAATCCCTATCACACAAACGCAATCAGCAAAGGAGTAAACGATTATGAAATGGGTAACTCGCTCACACGTCCACGTAGACCGTGTTGCGTGTCCATGGCTTATTAGCCGTTTTATTGACTCGGACGCGGATTTTATTTTCGTGCCCAAAAGTCAGATAGGGCAGGTGGTAAAAGAAACGGGCGCCATTCCCTACGATGCTCCAAACGTGGAACTTGGGCATAAGGACGGAAAATGCTCTTTTGAGTCCATCATTGAAAAGTATGAACTAACTGACCCTGCCTTACTTTGGCTGGCTAAAATCGTACACGCGGCAGACATTGAAAAAGACCTTCACATTGACGAGATAGCCCCTGGTCTGGAAGCCATTGCGGTAGGGTACAGTCTACGCTTTCCTGATGATACGGAGAATCTGAGCCGACAGTTTGATGTATACGACGCGCTATATGCTTGGTGTCGGTTGCAAGTGGCAAAGCAAGTATAAACCTAAAGTGCGCCCAATAAGCGGTTGCAGTCGACCGCCCTTGCGCGCCGGTTTAATAAGCGTTTTTCGTCTGTTATGTGTTTTGGCGGGTTAGCGTTTCTCGCTAAAGACGGATGGTTGAACCGTAGCGATGATAGAAACTACGGAAAGTCAAAAAGGATTGGAATGAGTATCACCAAAGAATTATTGGAGACTTTACCTGATGGAAGAGTGATTGACGTACGAATTGGTACGCATTGGACAGCGGTAGTTGTCGAAGTGTCTGGTGAGGTGCGTTGTGGATTGGCCTCAACCTTGCTGAAGTCCGATGATCATCATCACGAGCCCGATGTTCCAGACGCGGGCCTTTTACAAACTTATCCTGCCCTTGAATTGGCTTATAGAATCGATTCTGGTCAACACCCGCTAT
>MGNI01000076.1:12565-12923 GCA_001795115.1 Chloroflexi bacterium RBG_16_48_8
CAACGCGCTCCTACCGAAGGCTTCTTGGAAATGGGCGGAAAAGAATGCGGAGGAGGTCATTCGCTCTGAAGGTGCAGATAAGAATGTCGTCATCATCGGGCGATTTCCATTTAACGATAGTCTTAGATCAAATGTCGGCAAACTGACCATCTTGGAACAGGATCCGGAAGGGGCAGAACTGCCAGAGGCTGCCGCACCAGACATCATACCAGAGGCAGATATTGTTGCAATCACGGGCATGACGTTTATCAATCAGACTCTGGATCATTTGATCGATCTTTGTCCCGAAGAAGCATTGGTCATGATTCTGGGACCAAGTACGCCGTTAAGCCCGGTCCTATTTAATTATGGCGTAGAC
>MGNI01000076.1:12931-13261 GCA_001795115.1 Chloroflexi bacterium RBG_16_48_8
GTAACAAATATCGATAATGTCCTACGGGCGATTAGCCAGGGCGCCAATTTCCGGCAGGTGCACAGAGCAGGTGTCTCACTTGTAACCCTGAACCGAGGGGCTTTCCCTCCTCATTGAATTTTTGCCTCGCGCATCTATCTCTCATTTAAGGTGAATGTTTTGGATCTTGGATTCAACTTTCCAATGCAACATTGAGAGATTGGAAAATACTGGAATCACCAGGGATCAGGAGAGATTGCAGGGGCTTTTACTGATCAACAGATTGCTGGCTCGGTGAAGCGGGTAAGAGGCTACAGTGTGCCCTTTGGGAGTGCTTCTCCTTCCTATTTC
>MGNI01000076.1:13278-14993 GCA_001795115.1 Chloroflexi bacterium RBG_16_48_8
TTGGAGGATAAAACCATAGCAGGATGGGCGAATCATTTTGACTTCTACTAGATCTGCGGAGCTGTCTATCGATATAGGAAGGACCTTTATAGTTTGCCGATCTGTCCTCGATAAGGGATTTTGTGGAAAAATCGGAAGGTGAGAAAATTCCTGTGGATTATTTGATCTCTCTACCCGAGAGATCGCTAAGAGCCTTAGCAGCTCTGGTTGGGGGTGTCAGCGTATTCTTGGCTGATACACTGCTGCCAGATGCTCTGCGAGGCACGACCATCTACAAATTGATCATCGGCGACACCCAGCGGTTCCTCATTGAGCGGGTTGCTCAGATGGAACTGCAGGGTCAATCTTTTGTCCTTTCTCAAGAGATCCCCGAAAATTTCGTTCAGCGAAAGGCGGCCGGGACAGTCTTGGAGGCTGTTGGGCTCTTGGCTTTTCACTTTTCACCTATGTGGGTTTTTGCCATTGTTGGGGATGTTTCGGCCGGTAGCAAAATCTTCTTAGAGCGGCTCATGAAGCATCTAAAAGACCAGGGCGTTATCCCAGAAGAAGCCGTTATTAACGACCTGGTCGATCTGGTAGAGGCAACGCAGGCTGCCAGCCGGGCAAGTGTCAAAGCTGTTGACACACCTCCTTTGTCTCGGAAAGAGTTGGATGGATTGGTTGGTGACTTAAAACGGGCGTATAGAATGGTGTTTTTGCAGGTTCCGGGGCTTACCAGCCATTTAGAGGATTTATGGATGCGTATGGAAAAGATTTCTGAGCGGGAGAGCATTTCCTTGGCTGAACTCTCTGGGGTGATGAGCATACAATTAGCGAACATGGGGAGGAAGGGCGTGGAAACGATGCTGGCGGTAGGAAAAAGCGGCAGCGAATTGTTTGGTGAAGAGATATTACATAACTACAAGGAAACCTTGGATTTAATCTCCAAGTATGGAGCCAAGGAATATCTTCGACAATACATGGCTCCTTTTGTGGAAACATCCCTGCGACACTTTCAATATAGTCGAGAGAGCTGGATTGAACAGAGGATAAGAAAACGGAATAGGAATTCAGAATAGGAATCTTCTATGTATGAAGGTTGGTCCATCGGAAAGTTGATCTCTATTGGATAAAGCTCATTGGAAGGATGAAGGAAGTCCGACTCGGTCCAAGATGTGAAATTGGGTAGAGGCGTGGCAATCCTGCCCAGGGTGTGGTAAGAAGGGATCTGTCATTGCCCTCTTTCGGAAGCATCGTGCCCCATAGGATATCCCTTGCAGATGAGTGGGATATAGGAATCTCATTAAAGGAGCCGTTTTTTCAACGGCTCCTTGTTTTTTCAGCGGAGGAAGTTTTTTTGCTCTCTTTTTGCTCATACATTTGGGAATCAGCATCGCCCAGAACATCATCGATTGATCTGGGGTGTTCTGGGAAATAATGGGCATACCCTGAAGAGAGAGAAAGGGGGAAGTGAAAATCTTGTGAAGCGCCTACCTCATTCAGCCGCGCATTTAAGCGATTGATCATCCTGTCACCATTTGTGTCAGCTTCAATCGCAAGGATGGCGAACTCATCACCACCCATACGAGCAATGATATCTGATTCGCGGAAGGTGGATTTTAACAGTTGGGCAACTGTGATGAGGGCATGATCGCCCATACGGTGCCCCTGATTGTCATTAATGGCTTTGAGGTTATCCAAATCACAGTAGATGAGGACAAGTTTCTTGGTCTTGC
>MGNI01000076.1:15014-15365 GCA_001795115.1 Chloroflexi bacterium RBG_16_48_8
TAAGGTAAAGAAACCTCGTCTGTTGTAAAGGCCTGTAAGATCATCAATCAATGTCAAGCGATGAGCCTCTTCTCTGGCGGTCTCAAGCTGTGCCACCAATCTCTGCCTCTCTATGGCATACTTCACAGCGCGTACGAGGAGATTTCCATCCACTTGACCTTTCACCAAATAATCTTGTGCTCCATCTCGAACAGCTTGTATGGCGAGCTCTTCATCGGGTAGTCCCGTGAGCAGAAGAATGGGGATCTTTTGAGCCCGAGAACGGAGATGTGAAAAGGTTGTAAGTCCTTGGCTATCAGGCAGGGACAGGTCCAGGAGAATAGCGTCGATATCATTGGTTTTGATCCGGCT
>MGNI01000077.1:0-2290 GCA_001795115.1 Chloroflexi bacterium RBG_16_48_8
GGAAGTAATTTGACAAACAGCGAACGTAAAACCTAGCCAATCACTTAAGCAAACCGCCATTCAGGCAACTCATTTTATCAAAATACTTTTGGCGGTTTACCCAGAAGGGAATGGTGTTAGTCGGATATTAATCTTATCGAGATCAAACCGATCAATGGCTAATTCTACAATAAGAAGAAGGTTACCTAGATTACGAGAGATTAACCTCAATAAATTCAGGTGAACCCCGCAGGAAGGAGTCTCCAAACATGATGGTCTTACCAGCTGGATGGATTTGTTTAAGGACGAGGAGACCATCCATGGTTGTGATTGCAGGGTAGTCTTCAATAACAATGACTTGCCCCGGATCCATTTTCTCCCATGGTAAAGCATGTGCTCTTTTCACCACGATACGCTGATTTCCCCAATAAAAAAAGGATGTTGGCCAGGGTTCAAAGGCTCTCACTTGCCGCAAGAGATCACTTGATGTTTTGTTGAAATCGAGAGCACCGTCGGATTTTCGAATCTTAGGTGCATATGTGGCTGAGCTGTCGTCTTGAGGAACAGGAATGATGTCACCCCTTAAATATCCTGGTAGTGTCTCTAGAAGCAAGGTCGCACCGAGAAATGATAAACGATTAGAGAGATCTCCTGCTGTCTCATGAGCCTGAATAGCTATAGTTCTCTGAGAAAGAACCGGGCCAGTATCTAAACTTGCATCCATGAGCATTATACTGGTCCCAGTTTCCTCATCACCATGAAGAATTGCTGCTTGAATAGGGGCTGCGCCTCTCCAGCGTGGCAAGAGGGAAGCATGGATATTAAGGCAACCAAAAGAAGGAATGTTAAGAATTTCACGAGGAAGGATTTGCCCATAGGCAGCTACAACGATAAGCTCTGGTTGTAAGTCCTGTATTTGGCTGACAGCATCATCCTGGCGCAGTTTCTCTGGTTGGAGGACAAGCAGGTTTAGTTCCTGAGAAATACTTTTTACTGGAGAGGGTCGTAGCTGTTTCCCTCGGCCTGCAGGTCGATCAGGTTGTGTAACAACACCAATGAGGGTATAGTAGGATGCTAAAGCATTTATGCTGGGAACTGCAAATTGAGGGGAGCCCATAAAAAGAATTCGCATGTCTAATCCTAACATAGCTTCGATCATACGAAAAACAGAAACCATTTGAAAACAATGGTGTTAACCGTATGAAGGTCAAGCAAAAAGACCCACCATAAGTAGGGGATGATATGGTGCGGAAAAAATATCAAAAAACATAATCAGGAGAATAACGATGAGCGAAGAACCCCTTTTGAACGAGACCGGACCTACGAGCGATGATAAGCTTTTTGCAGCCTTGGCGTATGTATTTTCTCCCTTGGTGCCCATTATCATCCTATTCTTGGAAGATAAAAAGAATAGACCTTTCATACGTGCGCATAATGTTCAAGCTCTCGTTGCAGGGATTGTACTTGCAGTGATTTTAAGCATTTTGACCGTCATCACCTGTGGTGTGGGCTTGCTTGGCTGGTTTGTGTGGCTTCTTATGCTCTATTGGGCATACAAAGCCTACCAAGGTGAGTATATAAATATTCCCTTAATCACCGATTTTGTGAAGGGTCAGGGTTGGGCATAATCACGCCTTTTAATGTTCGTCTGTTCTGCAATCACCGCCTGACCGAGATTGTGCTGAAGTAAGAAATGAATCTATAAACCAGATCTCCGGCTCAAACCTAAAAGCCGGGGATTGGCCTTTAAGCGACAAATACTAAAACACTGAGGGGCTATGGACCAGAAGGAACTTCAGAAAAAATGGATATGGCCAGGCCAACTCACAGAAGAATTAGATCAAGCTCTTAGTCATTTTACCTCTATCGAACGTCAACTCTTACATAGACGCAATATCCATTCTCCTCAAGCAGCAGATGCATTTCTCAAAAATAATCCACCTGAGACGGATGATCCATTTTTGATGGTTGATATGGAAAAAACTGTTAATAGGATCATCGCTGCGAAGGGGTCAGGAGAAAATATTGTTGTTTATGGCGATTATGATGCAGATGGGATCACTGCGACTGCACTCATGCTTGAGACTCTCTGGGATGTTGGAATTGATGCTCAATACTACATACCCGATAGAATGACGGAAGGATATGGACTCCACAATGATGCCCTCACCAAATTGAGATCAGAGGGAATGGATATTGTAATAACAGTAGATTGTGGTATCAGGTCTGTGGAAGAAATCCAAAAGGCAAAGGACCTGGGATTAGATATGATCATCACGGATCATCACGCTCCAGGACCTGAAGTTCCAGA
>MGNI01000077.1:2332-2622 GCA_001795115.1 Chloroflexi bacterium RBG_16_48_8
TCCATTTAGTGGGTTTGCCGGGGTAGGTCTTGCCTATAAGCTAAGTCAGGCGTTGAGAACATCTCTAGGGAAAGAGCCTTTAGATAAAGCCTTTGAATTGGTCGCAATTGGAACGGTTGCAGATTTGGCTCCCTTATGTGAGGAGAATCGATACCTCGTATCAAAAGGGATCGAAAGGATAAATCAAACCGACCGATTCGGATTACAAGCATTGATGGAAATTGCTGGCGTTGATCACAAATCGATCGATGCAGATAGCATAGGATTTGCACTGGGGCCCAGGATTAATG
>MGNI01000077.1:2684-16184 GCA_001795115.1 Chloroflexi bacterium RBG_16_48_8
CGTGCAAGAGAATTAGCTCAGCAGCTAGACAAGATCAATCGAAAGAGACAGAAACTAACGGGTGAAGTGGTAGAACAAGCAAGGTTGCAGGTGAAAGTTGAAGGACGATCGAAGAATCTGCTATTTGCAGCTCATCCAGAATTTCATGAGGGCATTGTTGGACTTGCGGCTTCCCGATTGATGGAGGAATTTTATAAACCCGCTATCGTTGCCATGAAGGGAGAAGAATATACCCGAGGTTCCGCACGAAGTATCCCCGGGTTTCACATCACTGAGGCTTTTGATCATTGTGCAGACCTCCTGCAACAGTATGGAGGACATTCTTCAGCAGCAGGCTTTACACTAAAAACATCAGATCTTGAAACCTTTTATAGGCGGTTGGAAGAAATTGCTGCAGAAAAAATGACAAACATCGAATTAATCCCTTCGGTGGAGATTGAGGCTGAAGTATCTTTCAACGACATCACCAGTAATCTGCTCTCTTTTGTTGAGAGTCTACAGCCTTGTGGAATTGGAAACCCAAAGCCAGTGTTTGGAACAAGAGATGTGCGGGTTCTCCATAAACGGGGAGTAGGGAAAGATCGAAAGCATTTGAAGCTTATGTTGAAAAGAGAAGGGAGAATGTTTGACGCAATTGCATTTCGAAAAGGACATCTGGAAGAGGCGTTACCTCCCATTATCGATATTGCTTTTTGCATCGAATGTAATGTCTATATGGGATATGAAAGTATTCAGCTGAATATTCAGGAGATCCGTTGGTGAAGTGTACTCATTCAATCAGGCAACTTGGTGTTATTCGATTAATCAACGAAACGATATTTCAATAGAGTCCATACAGCTTCAAAAGCATCCTTAAGCCCAATTTTCTTTCCCTCGGAATATTCTCGAGGGTTAAATGTTACCGGAACCTCAAAAATACGAATCCGACGTTTTAATAATTTTGCGGTGATCTCTGGTTCAAAGTTAAACCGTTTCGAATGGAGTGGAATATTAGAAAGGATCTCTCGCCGGAAGAGTTTATATCCTGTTTCCATGTCTGAGAGGATACTGTTGTAGAGAAGATTGGTCATAAAAGTGAGCATCTTATTGGCAACCATATGCCAAAACATGGTTGAGCGACGAGGAGCACCAAGGAACCTTGATCCGTATACGACATCAGCAATCCCTTCTTCAATGGGTTTCAAGAGGGAGGGATAATCACGAGGATCATATTCAAGATCAGCATCTTGAATAAGAATATAGTCCTGGGTTGCCGCGCCAATTCCTGTACGGACCGCTGTTCCTTTTCCTGAATTCTTCTCATGAAGAATGACCTTCATGTAAGGATGAAGAGGCGCAATCTCTTGAAGCTTCTCTCGGGTACCATCTGTTGAGCCATCATCAACGATGATGATCTCCTCCGCGAGCTTGACAGCTTCTACACGGCGGAGAATTTCATCAATGGTATTGATTTCATTATAGACAGGGATGATAACACTTAAATTCATGGGCCAGATTGTAATACTATATGGTTATGGGAACAACTGCCTATTTGCTCGCTATCCGTTGGATGTATATAATTCTCTATTGGAAGAAATCTGAAGGTAATCTCTCGGAGTTCAAGAGATCAAATCCTTGCCACAAAAGAATGGCATATCTGAAGGTATTGGAGGGGTAGAATGACACTGCCAAAAGCGGAGGTTCGAATATTGAGGAGAACCAGTGAATTGGAAGGGAAGGGCGAACGATTTATCCCCAAGCCACTGACTTCCATAAGCGATACTGGCCTACCTCAGCTATGGCTTCAGGATTTGGCTTTAAAGATTCTCTACTTTAGAGGCTATCTAACCGGTTTTGATATGGCAGAAGCGATGACATTGCCATTTGCCGGTATCGTTGATCAAATCCTCGATACATTGAAACGTGAGCAATTTGTCGAGGTAAAAACCCAGGTAGGGTTTGGTGAGGGATCTTTCCAATATGCAATCACAGAAGCTGGTATTGCACGCGCCAGGGAAGCTCTTGAGCGCAGCCAGTATGCAGGACCAGCACCTGTTCCTGTCAATCGTTACAATGAGGCAATTAGGAGACAAGCGCGCGGCAGACCTTCGGTCCATCCCAGGACGATGAGGTTGGCGTTAGCAGATCTTGTTTTATCTGAGCAGACTTTCCATAGAATTGGTCCTGCAGTCAATTCGGGAACTTCAATTTTCCTCTATGGCCCTCCAGGGAATGGTAAAACTTCCATCGCACGAGCGATTGGAAATATGACTCTTCAGGAAGATATGTACATCCCTTTCGCCATTGACATCGATGGTCAAGTTGTAAAATTATATGACTCTGTGAATCATGTCCTGGCATCGGAGGAAGAGGTCTCACCCAATGGAACGGGTACATTGAGAGTTGGTGCAAAAAGGGATACTCGCTGGATGAAGATACGAAGACCCTTCATCATTACCGGTGGTGAGCTAACCCTGGAGGGATTAGATCTGGTCTTTGATGATGTAAATAAGTTCTACGAAGCTCCCTTCCAAGTTAAAGCAAACGGAGGCGTATTGCTCATTGACGACTTTGGGAGGCAGCAGGTTCGCCCCAGAGATTTATTAAATCGCTGGATTGTTCCCTTGGAGAACAGGCTAGATTATCTAACCCTTCACACTGGTAGGAAAGTGGATGTGCCTTTCGATGTGCTTGTTGTATTTTCCACGAATTTACCTCCAAGAGACTTGGTGGATGAAGCTTTCTTGAGAAGGCTGCGACATAAGATTCAAATCGAAGATCCAACCTATGATGCCTACAGGCAGATCTTTCAACGTGTATCTGAAAGCAAGGGGGTTAAGTATTCAGATAAGGGATTGGCTTACTTATTGCAGGAATGGTATATCAGGAAGAATCGAAAACTTAGAGCATCTCATCCACGTGAGATTTGCGATCAGATCCTTGATATCTCTCGTTATCTTAATGTTGAGCCCGAGATGGATAAGGATTTGCTTGATCGTGCTGCACAAGCTTATTTTGTAGATATTTAACCATGATTAAAGGTTCAGAATGGGAATCGAATGCCCCGCTGGTGATCGCTCACCGCGGGGCTTCAGCATACGCTCCCGAAAATACGCTGGCAGCTATTCTCGAAGCCGTGAGAATGAGAGCTAATGCGATCGAGTTAGATGCAAAACTCTTAAAAGATGGTTCTATTATTGTTCTACATGATACGACTTTAGATCGGACTACAAACGGTCAGGGATCTATTTATCAATATACCTATGACGAGATCCGTGGTTTAGATGCTGGATCCAATTTCTCACCCCAATTTTCTCATGAGAATATACCAACATTAGATATAATCTTAAAACGATTTGGAGAAGATCTGCTCTTCAATATAGAGCTCACGAACTATGTGCGCCCATGGGATGGCCTCCCACGAGCAGTGATCACCTTAGTTAGGAGATACCAGCTTGAGAAGAGCGTGTTGCTTTCATCCTTTAATCCTTGGGCACTTATTACTTCTAAAAGAATTGAACCTGGCATCCCAATAGCTTTATTGTTTCACCCGAAGGTGTCAAGGTTTCTTAGAAGCTTTATGCAAAAAATCATAGATCCAATGGCATATCATCCCCATCATTCATGTGTATCGGAAGAGATGATGATAAATGCAAGAAAGAATAATAAAAGGGTCAATGTATGGACGGTAAACGAAAGGCTTAAGATGATGGAACTTATCTATCTTGGGGTTAATGGGCTTATTACTGATTTCCCAGATATCGCGGAAGATGTAATCAGGGAGACGCAGAAGAGGTAAAGAATTAATAAGAGATTGAGAAGAATGCACGAAATCCAGAGTGGTGGGCAGGTAGACAGCTGGAATAATTGTACAATCCAGTTTATAAGATGGAAAGAAAGGAACATAGGAGGACAGTGTGTGTGATAGTGATAGCACTATCGAAGATCTCATGTGCGTATGTATTGCACGACAGGTAGAAGATGGAGAGATTTTAGCTCAAGGGTTAGCTACTCCTCTTGTGGCGGCTGGATATCTCTTAGCATGGCATACCCATGCGCCTAATGTGTATTTTGCATCAGCGATTGGGCAAAGCCTTTGTAATGAGGGAGCACCCCTTCGACTTTCCAATATTGAATCTCTCTGGCTAGATAAAGCCATGTGCAGTTTTGGATTTGTCCAGGTTGGAGCAGATTTGTTACCAAGGTATCCGCCTAAAGAATTTTTCAGACCCGGTCAGGTAGATACGCATGGGAATTTTAATAATATTGCCTTTGGAAAAGATATTAAAAATCCAAGATTAAGGTTACCGGGAAGCGGTGGGATTCCAGATGTAACCCCAATTTCTAATCAAATCTATTTGTATGTACCTAGACACTCAAGAGTTACCTTTGTCGAGAAATTGGATATTTGTTCAGGAATAGGGCACAGTGCTGAGAGGAGAAGAGGAGCAGGGACGAAGTATCTTGTCTCCGATCTGGGCCAATTTGATTTCTACAAAGGGAGGATGCGACTTACGCATTTACATCCTGGGGTTGAGATAGAGCGAGTCATCGCCAAAACAGGTTTTGAACTACAAATGGCTAATCCTATCGAAGAAACGCAACTGCCCGATCAAAAGGATATTCGATTACTCAATGAGATGATCGATCCCTTAGGTATTCGTCGCCTCGAGTTTTTAAGTGGCCCTCACAGACGCCAAGCAATTAAAGATATCATTGAAATGGAAAAGGTATTATGAAAATTCGAATTCGACCATTTTATTTTATTCAAATATGATGGACATGAAACGATCTTTAATCGTCTTTCTGATTGTAGCATCTTCTTTGTTGGCACAGCATTCCATCGCCAAGGCAACAATCTTGTTGCAACAGGACAATGCAGCGCGTCTTTTAGAAAATATGACACCTGAAGAACTGATTGGGCAACTTTTTGTAGTTACTTTTCAGGGAAACAAACCTGTTGAAACAGAAGACGTTATTGAGCTAATTAAGGACCATCATATTTCCGGTGTCGTTCTAAGTTCAAGTTTTGATAATTTTGTCGACCAGCCCGATACATTTGCAAATATATATGACCTTATCTCGACTCTTCAAAATGCCGAATATGAATCTTCAATGGAACCCTCCTTGATAGATCAGACTTCGCCCACCCCGAAACGACCAGAGTACATTCCACTCATCATAGCCATTAGTCAAGAAGGCGGCGGAGCACCCTATTCACAGATCATATCCGGGTTATCTCCAATTCCATCGCAAATGGCCATTGGGGCAACCTGGAACCCAGATCTCGCTAAAGCTGTTGGAGAGCTTGTTGGATACGAACTTCAAGCATTAGGTTTCAACTTATTATTAGGCCCATCTTTAGATGTCCTTGAAGACCCAAGAATTATTGAACCAAGTGGTTTAGGCGTCAGGAGTTTCGGAGGTGATCCTTATTGGGTGAACCTGATGGGGAAGGCCTATATCGAAGGAATACACATAGGTTCCGATGGAAGATTAGCTGTGATTGCGAAACATTTTCCTGGAATTGGAGGTGGCGATAGGCCTTCAAGTGAGGAAATTCCAACTGTAAGAAAATCCATCAGCGAACTTCATCAGATAGACCTTGTCCCATTCTTCGCGGTTGCAAGCGAATCACCAGGGGCGAATCTCTCAACTGCGGATGGATTTCTTATATCGAATGTCCGTTATCAAGGTTTTCAAGGCAATATTCGTGCAACCACACTACCTGTTAGCTTGGATAGAGAAGCATACAACCAGTTGATGGCATTAGAAGAATTGGAAGAATGGAGAGCAGGTGGTGGTCTAACGATGAGTGATGCCCTTGGATCAAGGGCAATTAGACGATTTATCGAATCGCTGGGACAAACCTATAAAGGACATCTCATTGCAAAGGATGCGTTTTTAGCGGGAAATGACTTATTGTATCTAACCAATGTCAAATCCGATGGAGATCCAGACGAAGCGACAACTGTAAAATCAACATTGGCCTTCTTTGCACAGAAATATAGAGAAGATACAGTTTTTGCACAGCGAGTGGATGAAGCTGTTCTAAGAATACTGAAGTACAAATTAAGGATCTATAACAATGAATTTAATATCGATCGAGTAATCCCAGACCGAGATGAGATCGATAGTCTTGGAACGAAGCAAGATGTAGCCATTGAGATCGCTCGAAAAGCTGCAACTTTAATCAGTCCATTAGCGGTTGAGGGCGAGAATAGACTAGGCCCCCCTAATACCCAGGAAAGAATGATTTTCTTCACGGATACCCGAGTGATCCGTCAGTGTACGACATGTAAAGCGCAATATGATATGCCCATTTCGCTCTTGCAGGATGAGGTGAGCCGTTTGTACGGATCAGGAGGAGCTGGTCAAATCGGGGAATGGAACCTATCCTCCTACACCATGGCAGACTTAGCAAATTACCTAGGCATACTTCCAACCGACAATAACCAACTTCCCTTATCGCCAAAGGAGGAGGTAGAGCAAAATCTGCTTTCAGCGGATTGGTTGGTATTTTCAATTTTACACTCATCAACTGATATATATGGATCCGACGCATTAAAGCGACTCCTTGATAGTCGTCAAGATCTATTCATAAATAAAAAAATCGTGGTTTTCTCTCACGATGTGCCTTACGATCTGGATGCTACAGATATCAGCAAAATAGATTTATATTATGCTCTTTATTCTAAACCGACATGTTTCATTGAATATACTGCTCGGCTTTTATTCAAAGAGGCATCGGGTGATGGTCATTCTCCAGTCAGCTTACCCGGTGTAGGATATGATCTGATCGACATAACCTCACCTGATTCCGAGCAAGTTATCTCTTTGCTTGTCTACACCCTGTTTGAAGGTGAAGTTGTCCAAAAAGAAGTATATGATGTTGGAGAGATTCTTCAAATTGAAACAAATAAGATCGTAGATGCTAATGGAAATCAGGTGCCTGACGGAACACCTGTTGAATTCATACTTGATTTTCCAGGTGAGAACATCCCCTCCTTAGAGGTTTCCACTACCACTGTTAGTGGATTTGGGAAAGCATCTGTAACACTGGATCGACCTGGAGCCCTTACAATAAAGGTGGAAAGTTCAACAGCGAGGGTATCGGAGTTGAAGCAAATCACAGTTCAAGGCGAGATGATCGAGCAAACACCTATTGCATCTGCAGTTGTCGAAACACAAGAACAAGTCTCAACCGAAACGGAAGAACCTCTACCCCTACCCACCGAAACTGCTGAAAATGAGATCTTGCCCAATGAGGTCAAAGCTCGTGTCCTGGGGGTAGAGGGCCTTACACTTGGATTATTAGGAGTCTTCATCACGAGTGGATTTGCATACTCGATAGCCAGCGTTCAGCATACCGATAGCACAACAAGAATTAGAATTGCCATTCTTACGGTAATGGGGAGCCTGATCGGTTACAACTATCTGGCTTTCGGTTTTCCTGGAACCGAATATCTTTTTGTTCAGATTGGACAGCTTGCAAGTTTATTTTCATCGATAGCTGGAGGTGGATTTCTTTTAATTGTTACTCTTATCATTGTGAAATCAAGATATTGGGGCTAAAAGAACGAAGCAAAAATAGCAACGATGAAAAGAAAAGCGACAATTCCTACCAACAACCTATCATTGGATGTAGATAAAAAAGATAGTTTACGATTAGCCCTATGATCATAGGGGCGTAAGAAAGGAATGGATAAACCACTAAATAAGCCTTTTTGAAATGTGCGAATATCTGGTGGTCGCTGATCTGGATGAAGAGCCATTGCCCAAAGAATAGCTTCATCTACATGTGGATCAACGGATGGGTTGAACTGGCGAATGCTCTGAAGTGCATTTGGGTACAAGAATCTTCTTTTAGCTTCAGGAGGAGGGTGATTGCTCAAGAGATGATACAGTGTTGCACCCAAGGCATAAATGTCGCTGCGTGTATCGGTATGCCCAATATCGCCTCCATATTGTTCAAGGGGCGTATAGAGTGCGGTACCACGGCCTTGGATAACCGTAATTGTTAAATCCTCTGGAACCAGTTGTTTAACGAGGCCAAAATCTACAAGTTTTACGATATGGCTAGGTGTGAGTTTAAGATTGCTTGGTTTAATATCTCTATGAATGACAGGTGGATCTTGATTGTGTAGGTACTCTAAAGCATCCGAAATTTGAGCTGCCCATTGAAGTACTTCATCCTGATCAAGGAAGTGATCTTTCTGTCGAGCGCAATCCATAAGCGTCTTAAGATCCTCTCCCGGGATAAAATCCATCACGAGGTAATCACAATCGGAGAGGGAAAAATAGTCTGAGACCTTGGGCAAATTCGGGTGATCAAGACGAGCCAGGACGGAAGCTTCGCGATAGAATTGTTCCCGTGTCTGGGTGCGGAGATTCTCGGGGATATCCTGATCATGGCGGATCTGCTTGAGAGCACACAACCGTCCAGTGAGGCGATTGTCTTCGGCCAAAAAAATTAATCCCATACCGCCGCGGCCGATAACATCAAGAATAATATATCTGTCCCGAAGGACTTGTCCAATTTCCATATTTGTGGACAAGGAAGGGCCTCGTATAAAATATGTCCTGAGGAGAAAATGTTGCCAGTTTATCGCCCTCGGCGTTACCCATCTCCTCTTATTAGGCAAGAGCATCTGTTTGTACTGGGGATTATACTCCGTAATGATAAAAGCAGGCCAGTAGGGAGGTACCGAAATGAATGAGAGAACCAATCAAGTACCCGTACTTGTAGCACAAACTGGTATACTTATCGGCGCTCGGTGGACGATTGATAAGGAAGTCATCTATATCGGAAGAAGTCCAGAATGCGATTATGTTATCGATGATCGCCAGGTTTCTCGTAGACATGCTGTAATTATAAGGACGGGAAATGGTTACGTGATCGAGGATCTGGACAGCAAGAATGGTACTTTCCTAAATGGGGCAACTGTGAAAACGCCGACGCTTCTACAAGACGGAGACATTATTCAGGTAGCGCTGGCTGTGAAAGTCATGTTCCTTGGAACAGATGCGACTATTCCATTATCAATCTCAGAAGCGGCTCAAATGGGATTAGGGCGCCTCAGGATGGATGATCAAGCTTACCGCGTATGGATAAAAGATATTGAGATCGATCCACCGCTTTCGCTGCCACAATTTAGACTCCTCTATTTGCTCTATTGCAATCCTGAGAGGGTTGTACCACGACAAGAAGTCATTGAGGTTGTCTGGTCTGAAAGTGAGGCTGAAGGGGTTTCAGAACAGGCTATCGATGCATTGATCCGACGTTTGCGAGAAAGGATAGCAGAAGTCGATCCATCCCATAACTATGTTATCACCGTACGTGGCCATGGTTTCAGATTAGATAATCCAATATAAATAGCGCTCGAATGAACGAGCGCTAAGGTGGAGATGGCGGGAATCGAACCCGCGTCCGAAGGATTCAATCACTGAATCTCTACAAGCTTAGTTATGTGTTTTTATTCGTGAACTGGAACCCACACAACCAAGTGATCACAATTCACTAACCACTTAGCCCCGAAAGGCCATCTTTGACTTAGTTCGTGGTTTCCTAAGTCGCACCTACGCGTTTTTGACGCTTATCTTTCTCCAGCATAGGGTGGATCCAGTAAGCGGACTCCATCATTTGTAGAGTCTTTCCAACTTTCCTCAAGCCTTAAGCGGCGAGCGGAAGGGTGGCGTAGTTTGTGTTTTTGGCACTTATCTTGTACGCTGATTTTGCGAGTTCGGCGCCTCTCGGCTTGCGAACCAGTGTTTTCCACCTCCGTCGAGACCTATCATCCCCATATAGCAATATTATAGCATAAAATTTAATAACTTTCATGTTATGCGCATAGCCATACTACGAAATTTTTATTTTTTTTATCTTTTCCTTAATATATTTTAGGCTATGCGCAATTATTACCATTGGTTGTTGGAGAAGGTGTCTAAACCGCCATGCCTGTTGATGGACTTGTACATGGTGACGTGATCAAAGGCGTGTCCAAGGATACCATCATGAATTGCCCAACTACGACCGCGAATGGAATTTGCCATTTCTGGAAATCTGAATGGAGAAGAGTAGTTTAAAAGTTCCTGATATTCATGTCCCTCTAGGAAACCAAGGTTGATACGCTCCATCAACCGACGACCTTTAAGATAAGCAAACCCATAAGATTCAAAGAGAATAGCGTTGTGATAGTAGAGAGGTTCAGCAAAAAATAAATCATGATCAAGGGAGGATACAAAGCTTTCAAATGCAGCTATGGAGTGTCTTAATATCCGTAAACCTCTCCGAACTTGACCAGGAGCCAAACCTGCTCTCATGGCAGCCTCCTCTGCCTCTAAATTTCGTTTGAAAATACCAAATTGCGTCTTTGAACCATCCGGCATCCTGTCAACGTTGAACCGTTGGGAAGTGACATCATTCACAACATAAAGAAGGACATGTATTTGCCCATTCACGGTATCCGTAAGGTGCGCATAAAGGAGAGGATCTTGAGCATCAGGAGCGTGTTTAAGTTCAATAACTACATCCGCTGTACCAGGATCACAGCGTAACCTGAGCAATGGATTTCCAGAGGGATCGAGGAAAGTAGGGGGAATGTGGAAACTTTCAAAGAGGATTCCCGGGATGAAGCGTGTGTAAATATCTTGCTTCTTTTCGAGTTCAAGTTTATTAATGGCTGAAATGGAACGTGGCTTCATCTTCGTTTCCATCCCCCAAGGCTTCGTGACATCTCACGTTCCGCATCACGTTTAGCGATATCTCGCCTTTTATCATATTGCTTCTTACCTCGGGCAAGGGCAATTTCGACTTTAACTTTTCCCGATTTCAGATACATTGTTATTGGAACGATGGTATACCCCTTTTGCATGACGCCATCAAAGAGCTTAATGATCTCTTTCTTATGGAGTAGTAATTTCCTCTTTCGCTTGGGTTCATGATTCATTCGACTTGCAGGATCATAAGGCGCGATATGTGCATTTACTAACCACGCCTCATCCCCATCTGTTGACACAAACGCTTCTCGCAGACTCACTCTTCCAGCACGCACAGATTTTATCTCTGTTCCCCATAATACGATTCCGGCTTCAAGGCGATCTTCAATAAAATAATCATGCCTGACTTTCCGATTGGTTGCGATAATTTTGATTTCGTCATTTTTCATGAAGCTGACTCTTCTATCTTCTTGAGTTTCTAAGAACATCCTGGTGAAAAAGCTACCCCCAATTGTACCCTCTATAGCGATAAGAGTGAAAATGAGGCCAAAAGATCTGCTCTAATGAGGCTTTCAACTGCTTCAGGATCTATTTCCAATCATATTCCTGATTCTGCCACTGCGATGAGATCATCGGCTATTTCGAGACATGTCTTTGATACAAGACCACATTTAGAACGATAGTAGATGGATAACACTGATTTATCTTCTAAAAGGGTGATCTCAAGCCTCGATTCACCAAAGACAAATTCTTTTCTGATCCATTTTCTTCAGGTTCATCTTATCTCCTATGCATACCACCAATCCCTTCCATCTGCCCTGAAGTATCGCCCCCTTGAGGAAATGAATATTGTAAAGTTTCCCAAAACAAAATAACAATCTTCACAAAAATTGGATTAACCTTAGAATCTCCCGCATCCCTTGCGTAAAATATATGACTGTCTAAAAATCTACTTTTATCAAGCTAATGACAGTTGCAATTTTCGCCTTTGCGACAGATGTCCTTCTTCCTATCTCAACCATAATCTGGACGTAATTGTAGTATTAGACTCCGACAGGCATCACAATTTTTACTGATGGACGAATCTTCGACCTAACGTTGGATAACTCTTAATTCTCCCTTGCGTAGGATGACAAGGGGTACAATAATATTTATCTACAAGAGGTAATCATTTTCATCAGACCTATTTTGGGAGCCTTTGAATGGCGGAAGTAAAGACCAAGGAAAGGATGCAAACACTCCTTGTCGTCGAAGATGATCCCGCGATGCTCATAGCATTACGTGATATTTTAGAAAATGCTGGGTATGTCATTCTTACTGCAGAGAATGGCCAACAAGCTCTAAATCTCCTCACCACTTCAAAACCCGAATTAATCCTCTCGGATATTGCCATGCCTGTGATGGATGGCTTTGATTTGTTGGAAGCAGTCCGTCAACGACCGAGTGGAGCGACCATCCCATTCATCTTCCTTACAGCCCGCGGTACACGGGAGGATATCTTTACGGGTAAGTCTCTCGGTGTTGATGACTACATTACAAAACCAGTAACAAGCAAAGAACTTCTCTCAGCAGTGCGTGCCAGGCTTCAACGGGCTGATGAGTTTGCCATGATGGCACAACTTCTCGCAGCAAAAGATAGCTTAAGAGTATTGGCGAACGCTATCGAAAATAAGCGTTACCATGTCGAGCGAGTCAATGATTACGCACAGGTTATTGCAGCCAAGCTTGGTTGGGATGACAAACATCGGGATGCTTTGGAATTTGGTGCAATACTGCATGATATTGGGCAAGTACGCATCCCAGAAGTAATTTTGCTCAAGGCAGGTCCTCTTACAGAAGAAGAGTTGACGGAGATGCGAAAGCATCCTGAAGAAGGTGCCCGTATGATCGATGGTATTCCATATCTCGCTCCTGCTATCCCAATCGTTCTCCACCATCATGAGAGATGGGATGGAACCGGATATCCGCATAGATTGAAAGGGGAGGATATCCCGATCGAGGCAAGAGTTCTTGCTGTTGCCGATACCTTCGACGCTATGACATCGGATCGTACATACCGCAATGCTTTAGATCCCAGCATAGCACGTGACGAGATCATTAGCCAAACCAACCATCAATTTGACCCCAGAATGGTGGAAGCCTTTTTAAACTGCTGGCATCGCGGCGAATACCACGAACTCATTCTGATGAATATCGGCAAAAACTCATAACTCCATTCTCTCATATCAAATTCACCATTCATGGGAAATAACCTGATTTCCTTCAAACTTGTGCTGCTCATATCAGATGTGACTTTTACTTTATCCTCGATGCTTTATCGAATAAGGGAGATTTACCCATTCGTACAAACCCTTCAAGATAGAAGAGAGAGGCACCATTAAAATCCTTGACATTCATCAAGGGAATAAAAGCTCATGCCTTGGGATAGCATCTAATGGATTGACTTCTACGTTGGCTGCAATGATCTCGACCTCACTTACAAAAATCCATTGATCTCCCAGCAATGTAGCTTTTAGCATTCTACAATCCGAATCAAGAGGTTGAAGATTTGAAAAGAGATATTCACTGGTCGAATCCTGTTGTCTTATGGAAAGATACCAGTATCCAACTCCCACCCAAATATTCCCCAGTGACATACAAGCGAGCGAAAGTTCACCAGGAAATCTGATTCTCTCTTGTGGCATACTCAGAAGGTGAAATCCCACCCATTTCAGTGTTTTCTCAGCACCCAAATCGATGACAATCTCCGCCCGTCCGTACTTTCCGCCATCAATTCCAACCCATTCTGCATTTGTAAAATCT
>MGNI01000077.1:16254-18937 GCA_001795115.1 Chloroflexi bacterium RBG_16_48_8
GGAACTAGATATTCATTAGAAAGTCCAAATTGTGCTTTATATGCATCCAGAAGTCTTCCTGCTTCAAGATGACGCGCTGGATCTACCGATCCGAAATGATGCTGCTGTATCCAGGTGATTTTCTTTCCAACCGGAATCGGTTCGACCTCTTCGAGTTGCTCTAGCAAACGTACAATCGAAGCAGGTCGATAGGCAGCCCCATCTTCTGCTTCACTTGAGATCACGCAGCAATTAAATGCCTCATGCACAGTCCAAGTAGCATCTTCTCCGAGAAATTCGACAATTTTCGAAAGATAATCCCCAAAGGATTGTGATAAAGGGCTCCATTTTAGTTTTGCACCTTCAGCCCCCGCACCATCTTGCCAAAGGAGGATATCGACACCAGTGCTGGTGCGAAAGGATTGAGCCCGAAAGGCTATATCGTCAGATGTTAATAATTGGACTCCTACAAGATGTGGAGATACCAGGATGGGTTTTAAGGATACCTTTTTTATTCTATTAACCAAACCAGAGTAGTAATCATATGCAAGTTCAGGTTGAGTCCATTCACTTAGTGAGGGTTCATCCGGGAGATACCAACCTGCAAGTGCAGAATGGTGCCCATATCTTTCCATCAATTGAATCACCGTTTTCCTTGTATCCTCAATCGTTAGACTGGCATTGGGCTCTTCATAAAATTTTTGAGGACACAAACCATGCGATGTTAAATCTAGCCCAACATAGACATCTATACCATGTTCAGCTGCTTTGTCCAAGATCAGCCCCAACTTCGCTGGAAAATTTGTTAGCCAATGGTAATCCTTGCTTCTACAGCACTCTTCGCTAACACATCCTGCGTCTTTTGTGCGGATATTTTGCAGAATAACGATGTCCATACCAAGTTCTTGGAGCTCTGAAAAATACAAAGGAATTTCTTCATACCCTAAGGTTGCAGGCTGCATGAAGGTTCCATCGAAGGGAGCTCGTTCAAAGCCAGTTCGTGAAGAAAGGAGGGCAGGACGATGGAATTGATCCGTGAAGGGGACATTCCAATTGATTAGGTCCGCATTCTGCGTATCGGTGGAATTCTTCGAGGAAATTTCTTCTTTGTTTCCAACATCCGCATCTTCAATCACACTCAAAGAAATATCTATGAATGGCTTGTATGCATCCGGCTTCTTTGTCGAAATACCAAAGAGAAGGAACAATGCTCCCCAAACGATAGGGAAGGCGGTTCTTGATAACTTCCGAACTCGACACATATCGAAGGTATCGAATAATTTAACTAACGAGCTTCGAAATTGGTTAGTTCTACTGGTCAAAAACTTTTTCACGTAATCCATTAATCCGTAGATCCCCTCTATAATCAATAATTCGAATGTACTATTCCAACGGAAGGAATTTTAGAGAAAATTATCGGTATTGAAAGTATAAATAGGATATCACCGTTAAGTAATGCTTTTCTCGAGAACTCTGGGCATGCTACACTAAGCCAGTTGACATATTGGATGGATGAGTGCGAATAAGAATCCTTGGTCCTGTAGTTTCTTTTTTAATTATCGTCTTGGCGATGGGAATTGTTGCAGTAGTCCTCTGGCAATCCCTCTCTCACAGCTCGCATCCTACCTATCCAAGGTACCAGGGGACAATTACTGTGGTTGACCTTTTATCGACACCCTTCGATCCACTCCCTTCTTCAAGACCTCCATTCTGGACGCTCTTATCAACAAATGAGATTCATCTTGCGAAAACATCAACCCTCGTTCCAACACCAACAAACCATCCCACAAAAACCATACTTCCCATGGCAAGCGACTCTCCTGCTGCCATAGTAACCACATCACCGACTTCCACTCCCATCCCAACGGCGACAGCCTCGATGACAGCTACCCCTGCTATCGTACGCAGCGGCTATAAGGAAATTTGCGATGCCATGATTTATGAGGGGATTCAACATTGTACAATGGGACCCTATCACATCGTGAGGATAAATCCTAAGAATCCCCACGTTCGTTTCGAGACTGTTCTCCCAATGGGTTACGATCGGGAAGGAAATTACGGTGAATGTCTCGATGTCCAGCTTCCTGACTCCATCCAAGCTGGCCAAAGCACTGGGCCTGGTTGTTTTATGGATCACTCCTATCCTGCAGAGCGGGTTGGTCAAATGGCCAGTCGCTATCCAGGGGCGCTAGTAGCCTTCAATGGTGATTTTTTCTCCCCAAGTTATGCTTTCGGTGCCATGGGGCTCACAGTCAAGAATGGCGAGAGATTAGACGGCAACGAAAACGATCGCGAGGGTAGGGAGGTTCGAAGAAGCTCACTCTCCATTTCTATTGATGGAGATGTCAGAATTGGGCCTATCCCACGCAACAGCTTACCCAATCCAGATGATCCCTGGAATTGGGTCCCAGATCCTGAGGCATTTTACAATTCCATCGGTGGACTGCCAATGCTGGTCAAAGATGGTCATCCAGTCGACCTGCATGAACAGTGCATGCAAGAAGAAGGGTGGTGTCCTGACCAATACTATCCACGAGCAAGAACTGCATTTGGTAAAACATTCAATGGTGAGGTATTCGTCGTAACCGTCCCTGAAGAAAGGGGACTGACAATTGAGGGATTAGCACATCTCATGGTAGAACTTGGGGCAATGGAAGCTATTAATCTGGATGGTGGAGGCTCGTCCCAACTCTGGTATAACGGG
>MGNI01000077.1:18947-19267 GCA_001795115.1 Chloroflexi bacterium RBG_16_48_8
ACTATTCTTCTAGAGCAGTAGCTGAGGGCATGATCGTTTTCTCGACACTTATCCAAAAAATAGGTGAGAATCCAGGCATGGATCGGTAGATGGCATTCCGCTCGATGCATAGAATTAATCTACTGATTGATCAAGCAGTATTTATATAAATCCCTCATTGGTACAACTATCCCAAGTTACGTTCTACAAATATCACAGACATTAAACGGTCATTGTCAACCGAACCGGTTCATCCTATTTTCGGGTTGGGGGGCTATTTAAAGGAATATAAGGCTCTACCTCAAACTCCTTTGATCAATTGAAAGTTAGCAATGGAGGTA
>MGNI01000077.1:19427-19624 GCA_001795115.1 Chloroflexi bacterium RBG_16_48_8
AAGGAAATTCATTCATTGTTGTGTATTTTTTTCAGCCATTGATCATACATTGAGTAGGGTAGAAGAAACGAAATAAATGTAAGAGGTCCTTATTTTTGAATAATGATGAAATATCCCATCCTACGCCCAGGATATTTCCTCATTAGAGACAGTGGGTTTGTGGATAAGCTTAATAATTAAGACTAGTGATATCAATA
>MGNI01000077.1:19635-20210 GCA_001795115.1 Chloroflexi bacterium RBG_16_48_8
TTGCAAGGGAGGGTGATCTTGACAAACGCTTCCCAAGGCTATAAACTTATTATGGTTATGATAAGTATCATTATAATAACCTTATCTCCTTTGAGATAAAGTTACCTTTTTGGAGGCCCTTTTGAGCAACCCATCCATCACCGAAAGCATCTTATCCTATTTGGATTCGGTGATACTTTCACGCAGTCCAAACACTGCCCGTACATACCGGAACGCTCTTGCGGCCTTCTCCACGATGCTAGAGGATCTTGGGATCGACCCTGAGAGAACCTCTTGCCAAGAAGCGAGCGAAAATTGGGTCGCAGATTTTACCACAGCCCTTAACAGCTACGCTCCCGCTACAGAGAGGCTTTACCTGACAACCCTATCAGGATGGTTTGAGTTCCTGGCAGCTGAAGAATTAGCAGATATCAATCTTCCGCGTGTGAGGCTGCTCATTCGTCGTAGGGCTCGGCGCCCAGGTCAACGCCTGCCCCAATTTCCAAGAGAAAATATTGAGGACGTGCTTGAATTTGCAATGAAACTTTCCGAATCCCCGGCAGAAGAACCGCATCTCAGGCTTATCAACTTGAGAG
>MGNI01000078.1:0-2391 GCA_001795115.1 Chloroflexi bacterium RBG_16_48_8
CTCCCACCAGCGGATTCCCAAATCAAGCAGCAGCAGGCGCAGGTTGGCTTTGCTGCCTGCGCCGAGCTTTTCCAGAACGTGGCGCATGTGGGTCTTCACGGTTTCGGGAGAAAGCACAAGGACTTTTGCGATTTGACGGTTGGTGTAGCCACGAGCCGTGAGCCATGTGACTTCCTGTTCCCGTGGGGTGAGGGTTTCCAGGATGGCCTGTACTTGCGTTCGTTGGGCTTCCTGTTCAAGCCCGCGCGCCAGCAGCTCGGCGGCGAGCGCCTCCGGAGCCCGCTCAGAAGTGCGCGCTGCTTGGCGAAGTTGGGCGGATAGTTCGGCGTCGACCTCAAATATCAGACGTCCATTGGAACGAGGCCGCCGGCGCAGGAACCACACAAAAACCTCCACAGGGATGGTTTAGCCAGCCATGGCGTTTCATCAACCGATGCGGGGACAGGCGCTATCTCGGGCAGTGAGGCGGATTGCAGTGTATCTGACAGCGCAGGCTGTGTCATGAGACCTGTCCCGGAAACGCAGCTAACTTTATTATATAGAACAAATGTTCTAGTGTCAAATAAGAGAGGATGAGTTAGACTGTTTTTCTGGAGGGGTTAACCATGAAACAAATGGTGAGCATATTGACCTTGACACTGGCACTTGTGCTGGGTGCTTGTAATTTTCCCTTGTTGGGGACGGAGGGACCGACTTCGATTCCGGAGTCAGTGAGCCCAGAGGTTGTGGAGACAGCAGCCCCTCCTACACGCCCGGTTTCGCAGCCTGCACCTGTAGATACGGAGGTTTCTTTGCCTACGCAAAGGCCACTGCGTGGATCTGAGGAGGCGATTGCCATATTTGAGCCGGGTCCGGGTTCGCGGCTAACCAGCCCGGCGCGCGTGGCTGGGATGGCAGATCCGACCTTTGAGCAAGGGCTCAGTATACGCATCGTGCTCGATGATGGGACGGTGCTAACCCAAACGGTGACCATGATCAAGGCGGAGTGGGGGGTTCGTGGGCCTTATGAGGTGGAGGTTCCATTTGAAATTCAGGGGCAGCGAAATGCCCTGATCCAGGTTTACGACGTAAGTGCGCGAGATGGGGGGATTATCCATCTTAATTCGGTTGGTGTTACGTTGATGGAGGGGGGAGAGGTCGAAGTGCGGGAGGTTTCCCCGAGGACGGAGGCGATTATCATCGAGCAGCCTGCAATGGGGGATAGGATCAGTGGAGGTGTGGTGCATGTGGAGGGGATCGGCATTGCCAGTTTTGAGGGTACATTGGTGGTCGAGGTATATGATGCGGTGGGAAACAAGGTGGGGCAGCAGTCGTTGATCGTTGCGGCTCCAGAGATGGGGCAACCCGGACCCTTCAGCGTGGATGTTTCCTATGAAGTTCAGGAAGAAGGGCCAGGTCGGATTGTAGTCGTTGACCCGCTTCCTGCCTTCGATGGAATTGGGCATATCGTCAGTGTTGAGGTGATTCTGAGCCCGTGAGAGGGATGCAGCGCTTTAAGGGAGAAACGAGATCCCTCGGCTACGCTCGGGATGACGTTAGAAGAGCGGTCGGGCATGGGAGCCCGACCTGCTAAAAAGGACAGGAAGTCCACGAAAGTGGACTTTAAGGCAAACGCAGTTTGCCCAGGGTCCCTCCACTTCAGCTGGGATGACATGGAGGGATCTCGACCTACTCGATCCTTCCACAAATAGAGCATCAACAATAAGATACAGAGCGATAAGGGAATATGCAGGATGAAGAGCGGGAGATGACTGAGGATCAAACGGGGCATGTCGAAAAAGTCGTAGAAGGGGAACAAACAAGTCCTTCATCCTATACCCGTATGGCAGCCCTCGTCATCTTGGTTGCGGCTATCCCCATGTTGATCCTTTCAAGCCTCGCTTTAGCTCTGTTCTATGCTACCCCTACACGTTTTGAGAGTTTCTTAGCTCGTCTGCCTGGGGAAGCTGCCATCCGCACCGTGTTTATCTTTGCTCCAGTGACCTTGCTGGCGATTATTGTCCTGTCTGTCCTATATGCCTTGGAGAAACCTGTGGTTGAGATTACCCGACCACAGATCGTCCGACCCTTGCAACCGAAGAGAGAGACCTTATCGTGGCTTGGGAAGCTTAACATTCAAAGAATAGCTTGGTGGGTTCTGCTGCTATCTTTTACCATGCTGCTTTTTCTCGTACCTGTTCGGGCAGCAGCCTTTCTATCCCCCACTCGCTTTGAGAATTTTCTAGAGCGATTTCCTGGTCAGGGATTCCTAAACTTCATTATCCAGTCCGGCCCCATCATTCTATTAGTGGTTGAGTTGTTCACGGCAGGCATTTTCATTGGTGCAAGGGCCAGGCCCAGCGCTGGTGAACGAGAGGGCGTTATGCCGGGGATGAGATGGCTGAAAAAAGT
>MGNI01000078.1:2399-5169 GCA_001795115.1 Chloroflexi bacterium RBG_16_48_8
GCCGTCTATCCGTAGGGATTGTTTTAACTTTCAGTCTACCCATTTTGTTCCTCAGCCTGACCTCATTTGTCCTATTCTTCGCTCGGACAGAGCGTTTTTTAAACCTGATCGATCGTTTACCAGGTGAGGTGCCGCTGCGGATGGGATTGATCTTCGTTCCGGCCAGCTCGATTATTGTTGTTGCGTTAGCGGTTCTATTCCTGATTAGAGGGCGGTTTGGAGAGGAGACCTTCTCAGGAGATACCCTGCCGCCATCTGCAAACGGGATCTTAAGGTGGAATGTCTTCTTATGGTATCTGTCTTGGATCCTTGCCTGGGCGATCGCTTTGGCAGGTACAGCCATCATCGGTTCAGTCGTCGGTGTGGTGGTCTTGATATTAAGGTGATCGCCTGCTGAAGGTATCGTCGCTACTTGAGAATTTGGAAAATCAGCAAACCCGCGTCCCATGCAGCAGCGTAACCATTTCCTTCTGATATGGTCAGGTGTCTAACCCTAACCGGCAGATTTATCGTGGCAATAACCTGGGGGTGAGCAGGATCGCTGACATCGATCTCAAGGATGTCACCTCTACTGATAAAGGCAATATCATTCTCGACGACTATGCTCCAGGCATTGCCTTCGAATGCAAGCTCACTGATGATTTGTGGCGATTGGGGAACAGACCAGTCGTAGATCTTGAACCCCTCACCATCGATCCAGGTGAGGGCATAGTCTTCTTTAACATCCAGCGCCTCCATCGGACCGACATTCGAGATATGGTTTTCGACCGTTGGATTGGTTGGGTCAGAGATATTGTAAATGGTTACCGTGTTGGAGAGGGAAGTATAAGCGAAGGTTCGGCCCTCGGAGATAGCCAAGATGTTATTACCAAGATTCATCTGCTCCCCCCATACATATTTTGGTTGTAAAGGTTGAGATAGATCGAGAATGCTGAACTGATTAAGTTCCGGCTCCTCTGGCTTGGAGATTGTAATGTAGGCAAAATTTCCCTCGATTACCCATTGTTGGCAAGGTGTCGGGATCGAGTGAGAATAAAATCTCACCCTACGTAAATAAAAAGGAAATTGAACCGAATTAGAAAGCGCAAATGAAAAGATAAAAGAAATCTTCTATAAGGTTAGGCAAAGATTATTCCGAAGATTCAAGTCGGTATACGCCACCACGATAGTCAGCGAGATAGATCTCACCGGAAGCGTCCTCCCCAAAGGAGGCGATGAAGAAGTCTGTGTCAAAGAGCTGTGCCTCTTGCCAAATCCCATCTTCAGTTAGCAATAAACCCCAAATGGTGCCTGTACAATAGTCGCCGTAGAGGTAAATGCCATTCCAGGCTGGAAGGGGTAGGTTGCGGACGACCACGCCTCCTGTGACGGAACAGCCGAGTTCGTGGGAATACTCAGCGACAGGATCGGTCAATCTCTCTGTCATTTCGCTTGCGAAAGAATGTGCACCTTCTCGCAGGTTCCATCCGTAATTAACCCCGCCGGGCGATCCGGCTGGTAGGAAATTGACCTCCTCCCAGAGGTTCTGGCCAACATCTGCAATATAAAGGTCGCCAGTGATCCGATCGAAGCTGAAGCGCCAGGGATTCCGTAGGCCAAAAGCCCAGATCTCGGGAAGACCGCCACCCTCAACGAAAGGATTATCCGAGGGGATAACATAAGGCAGCGCGTCATCCACATTGATCCTCAAGATTTTTCCCAACAATGTGTCCAGACGTTGACCATTTCCCAAGGGATCACCCCCGGATCCACCATCGCCCGTTCCAATGTAGAGCATGCCATCCGGGCCAAACTTGACGCCTCCACCGTTGTGGTTGGCATAGGGCTGCTGAATGCGGAGAAGGACGAATTCGCCATCGGGATCAGCCAGATTGGGATCTTTGGAGACCTGGAAGCGGGAGACCACGGTGTGGCCATCTTCACCAGTGTAGTTGACGAAGAAAAATCCGTTCTCGGCATAGTTGGGATGGAACGCCAGACCAAGGAGACCGCGCTCGGAGGCGTTGTCATTTACACGATCGCGTATATCGAGGAAAGGCTCTGGGAGCACCTGATCGTCCTGGAGGATGCGAATGATCCCAGACTGTTCGACGACAAAGAGACGGTCATCACCGGCATAGGTGAGATCAAGGGGTTTTTGGAAATTATCTGCCACGAGGGTCCAGCTATAGCGTGAGGCATCTGGAAGCTGGCTAACGGATTGGGATTCCGGCTTGGTTCCAGCGGTAGGGGCAGCATCGAAATCGGGTTCTTCTGGAGACGGGGTCATTAGTGGAGGTGTCTCAGTAATTGTAAATATTGTTTGGGTAGGGGGAGGTTGCTCCGGTTCTAAGGGTGTCTTCATAGTTTGGGGGGAAGAAGCTGCTGTGCCCACAAGGTCACTTCCGGAAGGGGAAGTTGCGGTGGAGCACGCCGATAAGAGTAGGGCTAGAAAAATGAACCAACGAGTCATGCCGTCTCTCCTGAGAGAATTGAGTACAATGTGTTGGAGATTGTACCCAATTCAAGTGAGAGTTTCTTAAGAAAATGGCATGGTGGTGTTTGGTGTAGAGGGAAGTACCGAATAGTGGACAAACGAGATCCCTCGACTTCGCTCGGTATGACATTAAAAGGGAAGTGAGCTCCACGGCAGAGGACTTTAAGGCAAGCGCAGTTTGCCCAGGGTCCCTCGACGCAGTTTATCCTGAGCGAAGTCGAAGGACCTTTCGGGATGACATTTACATTTGGTGTCATTCCGAGGAACGGAGTGGCGAGGAATCTCGTTGGTGCG
>MGNI01000079.1:0-4772 GCA_001795115.1 Chloroflexi bacterium RBG_16_48_8
AGCATTGATCATCAGTAGCAAGCATTAATTTGCTGGGATGATGTTCAATGAGAAGAAACCAACTTAGAAGAAGCATAAAGGGAGACTATGCAACCCTGATATGACCATTCTCATGAACCAAACCGGCATCTTGTGAAGTAAACTTGAATAGAATGTTCATGCACCTGAGTTGACTCTTGAGACGGCCTTTTGGATGGATGAGTATGAAGAAAGAAATTAAAAGGGTGCCATGCGATCTGCTGGCGATTCTCCTGTTTCTATTTATCGTCATGCTATCTGGCTTGGCGTTCAAAGCGGCCGACTGGGCGGATTACCTTGATCTGATTGCAGCTATTGGTCTGATCGGTGGCATCACCGGGCTTGCCCTGGCGAAGAGTACCTTTTCAGGCAGGGTGGCTGTTCTGTTTGGTTCGGTTTATGGAATCTTTCTCGTTGGATGGGAAATGGGTAGGACGCTGGATGAAGCCTTGATTTGGCGTGATAAGATTTCTGCTCTTCTAGGTCGGATAGGGGTTTTCATCAGCGTCATCGCGCAGGATGAACCCAATAAAGATCCCCTCATGTTTGTCCTTCTCCTTGGGCTTATTATCTGGATCATGGGCTGCTTTGGAACCTGGTGGATTTTCCGTCGTGAAGGTTTCTGGGCTGCCGTTCTACCCCCTGGCATAGCCATTTTCCTGAACCAATTTTTCTATGTGGGAAGGTCAAA
Source organism: Chloroflexi bacterium RBG_16_48_8 (assembly GCA_001795115.1). GTDB lineage: Bacteria > Chloroflexota > Anaerolineae > Anaerolineales > E44-bin32 > MGNI01. Next base: position 710 of record MGNI01000079.1, read on the forward strand.
ACTTGAAGGATATTTAATTCTCTACGTTCTCTTTGTTATGCTATTAGCTGCACGGTTAGTTCTGTGGCGTCAGCAAATGTTGTGGCGTGAAATGCGTGCTCATGTGCCGGAAAATGTACCTTTCTACATAAGTCGAGCGGGTGTGATTGTCGCCCTTCTCCTGGTTGTGGTCTCCTGGGGAGGACCAGCATTTGCCGAATCTGAAGAACTGGCTAAATTGTGGGGAGCGATTGTGAGCCCTTTTAGTAAAGTACAAGATCGCATCGGCGATGTTCTTGGTGGACTTCGAACTGCTGCCGTGGTTACTTCAGATTATTACAGTGACATCTTGCCTTTGCAGGCAGGAGTGGTCCCAGAAGATGTCCTTATCATGCACGTGTACCCTACCCGGATGCCAAAGGAGGAGGGTCGATTCTATTGGTTGTCCAGGGTATACAACATCTACGAGGAAGGTGAGTGGTTCTTAACCTTCGGTGAGACAAGAGAGTACGATCCAGAGTTGGGTAACTTCCCTGTGCCGGAATATCAAGGGCGTGAGGAGATTGAGGTAACTTTCGAACCGAAATTGCCCGCAATACATAGACTCAGTGTGCCATCCCAACCCCTATGGGTGAATCGAACTATCGATGCTGAAGTTCTCCCCCTTTTAGATGAAGAGGTAGATGTTCTCACAATCACCTCCCAGAAAGCGATTTTTAATGGGGAATTCTATGAGACACGTGCCGCTGTCGCTATTCCCACCGCGGATGAACTGCGTGAGGCATCGGAGGTTTTTCCTGAATGGGTTGTTTACAATTATCTCCTCCTTCCAGAGGATACAACTGTACGCACAAAAGAACTGGCCTTTCGAATTACGGAAGGTCTTGAGACTAATTATGATAAGGCATTTGCAATCACCTCCTGGTTGAGACGGAATATTGAGTATTCGCGTGAGACCCTACCACCCCCTCCAGATGTCGAACGCATTGATTGGTTCCTTTTTGATTATCAAGTGGGATTCTGTAATTGGTACGCCAGTGCGGAGGTTGTCCTGCTTCGCAGTCTGGGTATTCCTGCGCGTTTAGCTGTCGGGTTTGCTAGAGGTGACTTTCAGAAGGAAGAACTCTATTACGAAGTTCGTAGTGAAGATGCGCATGCTTGGCCGGAGGTCTATTTTTCAGGTTATGGTTGGGTTGAATTTGAACCCACAGTAAACCAGCCAAGATTAATCCGTCCAGAGGATCAAAGGGATCCTCAGGATGGATCTGATTCTTCTCGATCCTCAGAACCCTCTTTGGATGAAGACATCACAAGTCGGTTTAATGAATCGGAATTTTTTGAAGATTTTCCAATTGACGAAAGGGAAGGTTCCTTCTTGGGGTCTGCGAATAGTCGCTTATTCTTCATCTTCTTAGCCATTCTAGTTGGGATCACAGGTTCCGTGGCTTTGTGGATGTACATTGACCCCCTTTCACGTGTGGCCACGATTGGTCGCGTTGTGGATGGCCTACAGAAGATTGGTGTGAAACCTCCGCCAAAACTGGTTGAGATAAGCCTCCAGGATCTCACTTCCATTGGGAAAGTCTATGCCCGCTGGTGTATTTGGCTTCGTCGCCTCGACATTGCATTATCGCCTACGCAGACGCCGAACGAGCGTGCAGAGCTTTTTGGAGGAATGTATCCTGAGGCAGCAGATTCCGGTTGGAAGATTGTCAATGCCTATGCAGAAGAACGATTTGGGGGTTATTCATCGAAGGAAGAAGAAGTCCATACCGTCTGGCGCGGTGTGAGATCTTTCCTATGGTTGGAATGGCTAAAACTCAAGCTAGAGCCCATCCTGCGTGGTCGACGGTCCCGCCTAAGCGCAGAAGCTGCATTGTATCGCCCGGGATGAATGGCAAGCGCGGGTTTGGGGGCTTTATCGCCGCCCAACAGTACCCTAATGTTCATTTCTGAAGTATAAGATGGACTATTGTTAGGAATGTGCTCATGCGAACTGGAGTTATTGTCCCTTGAAATGGTGTAGCATATAATGCGAATGGGGGAAGGTCGATGATAGGCCTATAGGATTGAAATCTTGGAAACAATTTCGAAACAGCCCAACTTTGAACAACAGTTATCTCGTCTTACTGACGTTGTAGATGACATCCGTCAACAAATCTCCGTTTATCGAGAGGTCGCGTCGAAAGCAGGTGTACAACCGCCATCAGACGTTGTGGAGGGATTATTAGAGCTAAATAATCGCATTGCAAGGTTGAGGAAGTTGGTGTATGACTTTGAGATAGAGCGCCGCAACCTGGCAGCCCTGGTGGAAATTGGCAGAGTGATCAACTCCTCTCTTGATTTGACAATGGTGTTGAATGAGGTCATGGATACGATCATCCGCTTAACAGGTGCACAGCGATCTTTCCTGATGTTGCCAGATGAAGATGGTGAGATGGAAATCGTTGTCGCTCGTAACTGGGAGAAGGAATCCCTAGACCCGGATGAATACACCATCAGCTCAACCATCGTGAAGAGGGTCCTCTCGGATGGAGAAGCGATCCTCACCACCAATGCTTCTGCAGATCCACGTTTTGATTCTCAGGAAAGCATCATCGCCTATAACCTGCGATCCATTCTATGTGTACCTTTGCAGGTGAAAGGGAAGTTGACGGGTGTTATCTACGCCGATAACCGAGTCCGAGAGGGTCTTTTCACAGAGAAAGAACGCTCATTGCTTTCAGCCTTTGCAAACCAGGCTGCAGTTGCATTGGAAAATGCAATGCTTTTTGCATCCGTTCAGCAAACTTTGAATGAAGTTACTGAATTGAAGAACTTGATGGAGGATATTTTCGCATCCATTGCAAGTGGGGTCATCACCACGGATACGAAGGATGAAATTACCTTATGCAATCGAGCTGCCGAAATCATCCTGGGCATCCCCTTGAAAGAAATCCTTGGCACCCCCCTTGAGGATATGCTTTCTTTAATTTCACCTGAACTCATGGAAAAAGTGGTGGAAGTGAAACAAGAAGATCGACGCCATATTGGACTGGAGGTGCAAACCTGGCTTGAAAACCGGGGAATGGTTAACCTTAGCCTGAATATCACTCCCTTAAAAACAGCTGAGCAAAACACCCAGGGTGTGGCCATTGTTTTGGATGATCTAACAGAGAAGCGGCGCCTGGAAGCCCAAAGACGACTTCTCGAACGGATGGTTTCACCAGCAGTGATCGACCAGTTGGATCCAGACAGTTTACAGCTTGGGGGGAGTCGCGCTAATATCACCACCCTTTTTGCGGATATACGCGGGTATACGGCCTTCAGCGAAGTGACCGATCCTGAGACTCTCGTTGCTGTTCTCAACCGTTATCTTGCTGCCGCTGCAGATGCGATCTTGAATGAAGATGGGACCATTGATAAGTTCTTAGGTGACGAAGTGATGGCGTGGTTTAATGCACCCATTCCGCAACCGGATCATACCCTGCGTGCCGTCCGATCTGCATTAGCGATGCAGGACCAATTCAAGCAGCTTAGTACTGAGATGCCCTCAGATTTTCATTTGTCTTTTGGGATAGGTATCCATATGGGAGAGGCCCTGCTTGGTTTAATCGGCACTCATAAACGACTGGAGTACACGGCCATTGGGGATAGTGTGAATATCGCTAAACGCCTGCAGGAAAATGCTAAACCCGGACAAATCCTCATCAGCCAGGTTGCTGCAGGAGAAGTTCAGGATTGGGTGGAACTTCAACCCGTCCCACCCATCCTGGCTGAAGGAAAGGAACAACCCTTACTTGTTTTTGAGGTTCTGGGACTTCGCTGATGAGATTTATGACGGAAGCGTGCATCGCAGATGGCAGTGAATATTCCCAACTTCTTCTCCCAAAGGGAAAGCTTCAGGCGATGAATGCAAAGGTTTTATAGCAGCAAAATTCATAGATCGCTGTTAGAAGAGTTCCTCTGCATAAGCAAATAAAGACGGTGTTCCACCTGTATGCCAAAATAAAACCCGTTCATCTTTCCCGATTGAACCTTCATTGATCAGTTCCATCATGCCACCCGCAGCTCGACCTGTGTAGACAGGATCCAGCAAGATACC
>MGNI01000079.1:4924-5295 GCA_001795115.1 Chloroflexi bacterium RBG_16_48_8
GGCAATTTCGCATATCTTCCTCTGAATTTCGGAGGCTTTCAGATCGACGCTGATCCCCGTTATCTTCCCACTGAAACCATAGAGGTGAGCGCCCAAGCAAAGCCCGGCCTGCGTACCGCCCGATGAAGTGGCAAAGAGAATGTGATCCAGATCCGGCATCTGCGAAATCAACTCTTTCATCGCTTCGACATAGGCCATGACACCCAGATGATTTGATCCACCATAGGGAATTAAATAGGGATCAGCACCTTCATCTGCAAGTTTTGTAAAGGCTTCTTGTAAGACCTGTTCGGGTTCATTCCATTCTGTCCAAACTCTTTTTGTGTTGAGGATTTGATCCAAGAGAAGATTGCCTGTGAGTTTGAGTGGGG
>MGNI01000079.1:5315-5609 GCA_001795115.1 Chloroflexi bacterium RBG_16_48_8
ACACAATCAAAGCCAAAGCGAGCCGCCGCCGCGGCAGTTTGACGGCAGTGGTTTGATTGGGCCGCACCACGGGTTATGAGCGTGCGCGCGCCTTTCAAACGAGCATCTCCAAGCAGATATTCCAATTTCCTGGTCTTATTGCCTCCGAACGCAAGACCGGTTTGATCATCACGCTTGATAAGCAATATCGATAATCCCAATATCTGATTGAGTCGAGGGAGTTCTTCAATCGGCGTGGGTAAGTGAGCGAAACGTAGTGGTTCGACTTTCAATGAGGTCATGGTCAACTCCATT
>MGNI01000079.1:5803-5981 GCA_001795115.1 Chloroflexi bacterium RBG_16_48_8
TGAGCCAGAAGTTGATCTGCTCCATGGCGGTAGGATACAGGCAGGGTTTCTGGGATCGCATGCAGTTCTTTTAGTTTTATTTCTGCAGCATCAGGATTTAACTGACGAGCTGAAACCCAATCATAGTAGCGGATTGGACGATGAAGGAGCTGAGGATGATTCCACTCGAAATGACACG
>MGNI01000080.1:0-7746 GCA_001795115.1 Chloroflexi bacterium RBG_16_48_8
CGCTGATGATCTTCACCCAATCGATGGATCATTTTCTGCAAGGCGACCCTACCTGCAGCAGCTAAAATACCGGCTTGGCGCATTCCCCCCCCGAGTTGTTTTCTAATTCTCCTTACCTTTTTTATAAAATCCTCAGATCCGCATAACACAGACCCTACGGGCGCACAGAGAGCCTTGGAGAGACAAAATGTAACGGAATGAGCTGGTTCGGCCAATTGCTTTGCTGCAACACCTTGAGCGACTGCAGCATTGAAAATACGAGCTCCATCGATATGTAGAGACAATTGATTTCTCCGGGCGATCTCCGCTACCGCGCGGGTGTACTCTACTGAAAGCACGGATCCTCCTGTTCGGTTATGTGTATTCTCAATGACAATTAAACGTGAAATGGGATAATGGGGGTTGTCTGGGCGTATGGCACCCTCAATATCCTCTAATCTCAGGGTCCCATCTTCTTGATTCGGGATGGTTCTGGGATGTAGGCCTCCTAATGCGGAAATTCCTCCGGCTTCATACAAAAAAGTATGCGAAAGATGCCCTAAGATTACTTCATCCCCTCGCCCACAGTGAGCCAGGATTGCGGCTAAATTTCCCATGGTTCCACTAGGCACAAAGACACCTGAATCTTTCCCTAATAATTCAGCAGACATCATCTCTAGCTGGTTGACTGTGGGGTCCTCTCCGTAAACATCATCCCCCACTTCAGCTTCCGCCATCGCCTGGCGCATTTCTGGTGTTGGTTGTGTAACAGTATCCGAACGAAGGTCAATGGGTAGAAGCATTTTCCCCTCCGAACACACCACCTAAGATGTCCTAATCGTATCTCTCTTAAGTGATGTTAGAACCTCTTCTAGATCTTCCGCCAATGGAGCCTCAAATTCCTTGTACTCACGTGTTCCAGGAAGTCTGATCGCAATTTTTGCTGCATGAAGAAATTGCCTGTTGATAACCAAACTTGCTTTTCTCCTTCCATACACCCGATCACCAACTACAGGGCATCCGACAAACGCAAGATGCAATCGTATCTGATGAGTTCTCCCCGTGATAGGGTGAACCTGGAGAAGGGTATGGTCTGGAAAATTCTCCAAGGTACGATAATGACTGACTGCAGGTCGTCCTCTGCTCGCAGGAACGACGGCCATCCTTTTTCGATGAGCAGGATCTCGACCAATAGATGTTTCAATTTGTCCAGTTGGTGTTGGAGGTTTTCCATCTACAAGTGCAATATAGGTTTTTTTAACAATCCTCTCTGTAAATTGTGTCTGAAGCTCTCGATAGGCAGCATCATTCTTGGCCATCAGGATGAGACCTGAAGTATCTTTATCCAATCGATGAACCACGCCTGGTCTTCGTTCCCCTCCGATACCCTCGATGTCGGGCGCATAGGCTAAGACCGCATGAACAAGCGTGCCTGTGTCATGTCCAGGAGAAGGATGTACGACCATACCCGCTGGTTTATTGAGTATAAGAAGATCCTTATTTTCAAACAGGATATCCAGTGGGATAGGTTCGGGCTTTAACGCTATCTCTTTCAAAGGAGGGATTTCGATCTCAATGATTTCCTTGCCCTCCAAACGGTAGGAGGGTTTTGTGATAACCATTCCATTCACCTGCACTCGTCTATCCCGAACGAGTTTCTGCAGGTGGTTTCGAGAGCAATCCTCAATGTTGGAACTAAGGATGTGATCTAATCTACCACCGGGCGGTTCTGAAACAATTCGAAGTATTTTTGCATTCACACGGCAGGATCCGCTTCTTGTGCTCGATCTTCGCGATCAACCTCTTCTGCAACATCCGCTACCGATTCTTCCCCTTTTCTACGTTCATCCCGCCAAGTGGCAATTACCAGAACTGCTACACCTACAGAGATGCTCGAATCAGCCACATTAAAAACAGGGAAATTCCCCACAGCAATCCAGTCCGTAACAATACCTTCTGACAATCGGCTGATAAGATTCCCAAGCGCTCCGCCTAATTGTAGTGCCAAGGCTATTCGCAAACCAAACTGGTTCGATGGTATCCGGGGCCAGTAGTAGATAATAGCCAATGCCACCAAGATGGCGATGACGGTGAAGATCACACTCGCTTGAGGCAGGAGCCCAAAAGCTGCACCTGTATTTTTCCAGTGAACAATCCTCAGAAATGGGGTGATATCGGGAAGTGGCACCCACTCCTCACCCAATTCCAAACTTATCCTGACCAAATGCTTCGTCCATTGATCTAACCCAACAATAATCCCTGATATTCCAAACAGAAAAAGATAGTTAGTGATGGATCGTTGAATATTTTTCACGCAATGCTCCCAAATAATCTCCAGACGGAGATTGTACCGTAACACCTGACACTTGCGAAGTTAAAGTCGATCGGGCTTCCTTTACCTTTCCACTCCGGAAGTCCGATCTAATCGTCATCTACGAATTCCCTACTTAAGAGTTTTTGTCTCAACTATTCTTTTTGTGCTATCAAAGCGATGGTGAGAGACTCCCCGTCAAATTCATGTTCAATGACTGCATCACCCGTTGGATTCCTTGATGAGTAGATTGCAATTGCCAATGTTTCCGATTCGATGTAATTCCGATGCAAGGCTATGGCTTCTTGCAGACGAGGGCTTGCAGAATACTGCAATCGGATACGATCGTCGACACTCAAATCCGCTTGCTTTCGTAAATCCTGGATACGACGGACAACTTCTCGTGCCAATCCTTCCACTATTAGATCATGGGATAACTCTGTAACCAGTGCTGCAAGATATGGACCTTCCGCGGCAACAGAAAATCCCTCATGAGCTTCCACGAGTACTTCAACTTCTTCAGGGAGAATCTCTACCCATTCGCCTTCCAATTCGACCTGAACACTGTTATTTTCAAAGAATTTATGGCTGGCATCCTCCGCATTCAATGCTAATATCGCTTTTCTCAAATCCGGAAAACGCGATCCATATTTCTGTCCAAGCTGTTTTGGAAGCGGTTTAAGTTGATAATTCACTGCTTCAGAAGTGGCATCTAAGAGACGGACTTTTTTAACATTCAATTCTTCACGGATCACCTCAGCGTAGCGCTCCACAACACTTCCTTCATCATGGGATCCTAAACCAAAAGCTGCCTCTGATAATGGCTGCCGTACTTTCAGACCCGATTTATTACGAGCACCATGTCCTAACGAGACCAATCGCATCACCAGCGCCATTTCCTTCGTCAGTTCTTCATTGAGGCATCTTGAATCTGGCTCCGGCCACAGACAATGATGAACACTTTCAGGTGCTTTTTCATCCATGCTTCTAACCAGATTTTGGTAGATGACTTCTGACACGAACGGGACGAAGGGCGCGATAAGTTTGATGAGGGTTACTAAAACGTTGTAGAGCGTTGAATAGGCAGCATGCTTATCTTCATCAGATTCATAGCTGGCACCTGCTTTCGCCCAAAATCTACGTCGGCTTCGTCGTAAATACCAATTACTGAGATCATCCAGGAAATCGTTTACGATCTTTGTTGCCACGTCTGGCTCATAGACATCCAGCTGATGGGTTACTTCTCTTATCGTTTGCTGGAGTCCTGAAAGAATCCACAAATCCAATGAACTGTAACGTGGATTGCCCGTATTCTTTGGAGACCAACCATCGATATTGGCATAGGTCACAAAGAAACTGTACACATTCCATAAAGGGATCATGAATTGCCTACGTACCTGATCAGCGCCATGATATCCAAATAAGAGATCCTTCTCCGGTTTATAAGAACAGAACAGCCATCGCATAACATCAACGCCCATCTCATCCGCTGCTTCATTGAACTCGATAGCGTTGCCCCAGGATTTGTGCATCGCTCTCCCATCTTCAGCTAACAATGTTGCATATGTGAATACTTCCTTGAAGGGGGCTTTTCTCTCTAAAATGGTGCTCATGGCCAGAAGGCTATAAAACCAGTTTCTAAATTGTCCGGGGAAGCTCTCACTGATGAAATCAGCGGGATACCAGGCCTTCCAAAATTCCCGGTTGGAGTTGTATTGAAGTGTGCTCATTCCAACGATACCTGCATCAAGCCAGGGATTTCCAACATCGGGAATACGACTGATTCGTTCTCCACATTGACTGCAGCAAATTTTAACCTCATCAATGAAAGGCCTATGGGGTGAATGACCTTCGAATGCTTCCCATCCTTGAACTGCTCGTTGACGCAGCTCTTCTTTACTTCCGATTAGATCAAAGTTGCCACATGCATGACATTCCCATATAGGTAATGCCAAGCCCCAATAGCGTTTCTTGGAGATCATCCAATCATGCATATTGTTGAGCCAATCGAGCTCGCGTTCTAATCCAAAGGATGGGTACCATTCTGTCTCATTGATGACGACTTCCATGATCTGATAACGAAGGTGTTTTGATTTCTCATCTTCGGTGACCTCATCATAAGGTTTCTCTATCTGGTCTCCCATGGAAATGAACCATTCATCCACCAGCCTGAAGACCAACTCTTCACCACAACGCCAACATACGGGATAGCGATGGGTATAGTCTTCAATCTTGTATGTTCTTCCCTTTTGAGTTAAGTTTTCAAAGATAGGCTGCGCACTCTCGCTCTCTTTTAAACCAGTAAGCCAATTAAAACCTTCTATAAAAACACCGCTCTCATCCAAAGGCGCAATAATCGGCAAGTTATATTCCTTGCCCAATTCAAAATCCTCAGCTCCACATCCAGGAGCGATATGGACAATCCCCGTCCCCTCTTGTTCGCCAACCTCATCCCATAAGATAATCTGATGCTTTTCAGGTGCACCACTATTGATCTGTGCTGGCAACTCATCGAAAGGTCCCGAATATTTCCAGCCTTTCATACTTTCACCCAGCAATTCATCAAGGATTTCATATTCACCTTTTAACATATGAAGGGTTCCCTTGCTCAAATAAAATACTTCCTCCCCCTGCCGTGCCCTCACATAGGTAAGTCCTGGCCCTACGGCAGCCGCAACGTTACTCGTCAAGGTCCATGGAGTTGTTGTCCATATAAGAAGACTTTCATTGTCTTTGTCTTTTAACGGAAATCTCAGGGTAATACTTGGATGGGTTATCTCTTGGTATCCTTCCGTTACAATCTCATGCTGGCTAAGCCCTGTCCCACAACGTGCACACCAAGGCATGACGTCTCGTCCTTTGTAAATCCACCCACGATCATGACAGGATTTCAGAACAGACCATATGGTGTAATTGTTTTCATCCGAAAAAGTAAAGTAAGATCCGCCCAATTCAGGCAAACCCAATCGACCGATGATATTTTCCACCGTATCTTCAACGCCACCAAATGGTCCTTCGACTGAAATCACCTTCAGTGCTTCTTCACCCAACAAAACACTCAATTGCCGGAGGAATTCAGTATCATTCCAATCCATCCAATACCCCAAACGAATACTTTGTTCCGTTTGTATAGCTGCATATTTCAGGACACGCTGTTTGCAAAGAATAACAAAATCTGCTAAACCAAACGCCTCGATGTCACGCTTTGATTTAAAACCCATTTCGCGCTCAACATTGACCTCCACCCATAAGCCCTGACAATCAAAGCCATTTTGGTAACGGGCTCGATGACCCTGCATGGCTTTAAAGCGATGAAAGAGATCCTTATAGGTCCGACCCCACCCGTGATGGACACCCATCGGATTGTTGGCGGTAATAGGGCCATCAATGAAAGACCATCTTTGACCACCTTTTCTGATGGTTTGTAGCTTCTTAAATGCTTCTGACTCTTTCCAGAAATCTAAGATTTCAAGTTCTTGTGTGACAAAATCTACTTTGCTGGGAACAGGTTTGAACATTTTTCTCCTCATGGGTCGAGCGATACCACAAGCCTTTTATTGATGGCACCTTTGCTTTTATAGTCAACAATTTTTATCTTTCCAACTTCCTTCGTGTTCGATACATGGGTACCCCCATCAGCCTGTAAGTCTAAACCCACAATTTCAACAATTCGAACTTCCCTAATACCTTGGGGCAACAGATTGATTTTCGTCCGAATAAGATCAGGAATTATTAAGGCTTCTTCTCTTGGTAATATTTTCGATCTGACCTGGTGCGCAGCCTCTACCTCAAAATTAATTTTCTCCTCAATTTCATCGACCAATTCGCGCTTCATGGTTTCGAATTCAAAATCCATCCGCCCACGAAGTGGTTCCATGTTCCCCCCAGTTACACTTGCACCATAATCACGCCAGATAACTCCGCATAAAATATGCATCGCTGTATGCGTGCGCATCATTTTGTATCGCTGCTCCCAGTCAATTTCACCTAGCACACCCTCGCCATCCTTAAAAGGGACAATGTCTAATAAATGCCAAATTTGGCCATCGCCCTTTTTCATATTCTTTACGACAGCGGTTTTATCTTCCCGATGTAGAACTCCTCGATCGCCCGGCTGTCCTCCCCCTCCTGGATAGAATGCTGTTCGATCGAGCACCACTCCCTCTTCTGAGGTTTTTATAACCCTTGACTCGAATTGTTTCATGTAGGCATCAACATAATAGAGAAGTTCCGTCATGAGTGTTAATCCCCTTATGGAATCACAAACTCCCGTCCCATCAGGGACGAGAGTTAAATCCGTTCTCGCGGTACCACCCTGATTCCTGATATCTCAGGCTCTTTATGGAGTACGGCCAATTTGGTTTATACTCCCACCTCTTCTAACGGAAGGTGAAACCGTCTTCCTTACTGCTGTCAAAAGCCAGGTTCAGGTTGCAGCTCCAGAGGGATTTTCAGCCTAGCATTCATCCTCGGCTCACACCATCCCGAGTTCGCTGAAATCATAACTTAAGCTTACTCTTCTCCTTCTTCGCCTTTATCTATTGGGCGGATTATGCCATATCCATATCGCGCAGTCAATGGCTTATGAAGCAGACCGCACCTATTGCGCGCTAACCAATGCATGAGAGCTTTCAGAATTTTCACTTGCCGCAACCGATGATTAGACCTTTTCGATACAAGGAAGAAACCACCGATAAAATCCCTTTACTCTTTTACCTCCTCCTTCAACTTTTGGTAAAGCCACAGCATATTTCTTCTATGAAGTTCTTCGGCTAAGCCATTCAACAAAATCCTGTTTTTACCACAACTCTCGACATTTACCGTTACTAAATACTCCTCTGGCTCTCGTCTTCGCAAAGCTCTGGTCGCATTTTTAGTAATTTCCGCCAAGTAATTGAGATTATCTCTCACTGCACTGGCTATTTCCCCTCGAAGGATAACTTCGCCATGCCCCTGAACCAAGTTCTCTAATTTTAATTTAGGTATTTCTTTTATTGTCTCTGCCATAACATCCATCTCACCATCCAGGATATATGGCAATGGCATCATGACATCTCCAGAAAAGAGTACCCGATCTTCGACAACCAGAACGCCAATTCCATCAGCGCTATGCCCTGGCAGATGAATCAGACGGATAGTTCGTTTTCCTATATGGATTTCAAGTTCACCTTTGTTAAAAGTTACATGCGGAAGATCGATCTCGATATCCGCCAGTTCACGATTATTTTGTTTGGCATTCTCTAAAGCCTCCCTGCCCGTACTATCCATGAGTTGTTTGCATAACTCGTGCGCGATGATGGTGGCATTCGGGAACCAGCAATTACCAATACTATGGTCTGCGTGATAATGTGTATTTACAAGATATCGAATTGGCTTTTCTAATCGTTCTTCGATGAATTCTCGGATCTCTTCCGATTCTTCGGGATATGCTAAAGTATCGATGACGATAGCCCAAT
>MGNI01000080.1:7786-15042 GCA_001795115.1 Chloroflexi bacterium RBG_16_48_8
CTCACTGGTAAAGACATACACATCATCAGCGACTCTTTCCCTTATCAAATTTCCTCCTGACCATTAGGTTGGGCGTTAGCATAGCACGTTGTAGATAGGCGTGTCAAGATTACTTTACATAAGTACTAACTTATACTGTAAGTATTCTCATGATGCTACCTTTCATTGTGAAATGAAACCATGTACCTCATCCCACCTAACCTTCTTCGATCACAACAGCATGAAGGCAGAACATGGGATGGACTGCAAGTATGGAAGGAGAGTATTCTACGGCTCAAATGGACGAAATTAATTGAAAAGCCAATACAAAAAAATAGAATTCCCATTATGACTTGCCTGCAAAAAGGCCACTCAGATGGGAGGAATCGGTATATGCGGAGGTTGTTTTCGTTGGATCCCTTTGTGAGTTTAATTTTGCTTGTCATGGGACAGGAGGTTCTGAAAGAACGCTTTCTTCCAGTGCATCTTCGAGGGTATATCCTTTCCAACCCATGAAATGAATGATGTTTGTTCTTCCTGGATATAAGAAAAGCTGAGTTTTCATATTTACACCGAAATAGTTAATCTTGATCTCATAAGGACCACTGGGTAGATCACTGATTACGAAATTCTCTTTATATTCATCATCCATATTAATGGCTGTATGCTTGTATGTTTTCACAGTCCAAGTTTGACCATCGACTAAGCTGGTAATCTCAACCAACTGCTCCATCAGATAATGTCCATAAGAGTTGGTGACTCTACCGGCTAAAATAGCCCAACCCTCAGGGGGCACCATCCACAATTCCGGGTTTCGTGTAGAGTAGTAATCGTTCTCACCCAATCGAACTTCAAAATGCAAATGAGGGCCTGTTGTGTGTCCTGTTATTCCGACAGTACCAATTTTATCGCCAACCTTGACCCTCTGACCCAGCCAGACTATCGTCTTCTCTAAATGTGCGTATAGTGTGTAAAGCTGTTTTCCTTTATGCCCAAAATCATGTCTTATTGCAATAGCCAAACCATAGGGGTCGGTCAGATCCTCAAAACCCCGGTAGAGGCCATAGCCTACCCAAATTACTTCTCCATCACCAGCAGCCAGTACATCTGCTCCTTGATCAGCTCCTAGGTCAACGCCGGTGTGAACTGTTGTATCTGAAAAGAAAGTGTTCCCATAACGATAGGATGGATTAGGCCAATTAACCTCACCAGAAGGAATAGGTCTTGCAAAATAGTAATGATCTTCTGGTCGTAGTGCAAGAGGAGTGTTATAGGGAGGCGGTCTCCAATCTGGTCCCAAATTGGCTATTTGTGTGGGAAACACGAAACGCACTGGGGTAGCCTGCAAATCTTCAAGAAGCTCATCGATGGGATCGGGTGTTAGTGTCATCGGCGAAGCTGCGAAATGCAATATGGGAAGCGGAGTTGTTGTGATCATTTCCTGGTGGATAGCCATTGATGCAGTGGATTGAACACAAGCGACATGGATTGCTGAAAATGCCAAGGAAAAAAGAACAAGGAGGTACTGGCTTCTTCTCATGGTAATCGAGTAGGAGATGGAAATGGTGTCCAAGTAGCAGTTGCTGTGGGAGTACGCCAATTGATCCACCAGGGTGTTGCGGTTGGCCAGGGTGTCCTGGTTGGGGTAGAAGTAGGTGTATGGAAAGGCGTAGGAGTGAGGATCGCCGCTGGTGGGTAAAGCTCAAGCATCGCTTCTTCCCATGTCAGACCATCGGTCAGGGCAAACTCTGCATATCTTGTACCCGTGTAATAGGTGCGCCAATTCGATAGAGCGGGTTGACGAATAAATCCAAAGTCAGCTGCCAGGCATGTAAAATCCACATAATAGCCCTTTGGGATTGTATCAAGATAAGAACCACCATTATCATAAGCGTCTGGATCATTTCCAAATCTTGGGTTGAAATTCCATGGATATCCTCTCAAGGGTTCACCCAATGTGCCGTCTTGATAGCGGGTTCGGACGAATATCCGCCAATAAGTCTCTCCCGCGATATCCTCGCGGAAAACCTCTACCCAGCCTGCCCTAACAATCGCCTCACTAATCGCAAAAGCTCGTCCAGTGAAGAGCCAATCATTATAAGCATAACCTGGAGGCAACGGATCATTCAAACCAACAAAGGCATAATCCAGATTTGCCAGGAAATCCCAGCCAACCTCTGAGATCACACGCTCTCGGAGTTTGATGAAAGCCTCATTAACCTTATCCGATAGGAAGGGTCGTGATGCAGAAATGCCCGGCAGATTTATCAGAGAAAAACGCCCCCCTTCAGATGGAGGTGTCTCTATAATGACCTCGTAGATCCATTGATAGGGAGAAGCACCTCCAAGCGATAAGCCTCCTTCGAGAAGATCCTCCCCAGGGAACCAATCCACGCCGTAGACAACACCCTCAATCATAAGCCCTACAGGGGGAATCGCTCTTTGACTTGGGCTGTATCCGACCAGTGAACTTTGCTGGGCTTGTTCCTGAATAGCTGCAATCGTTTCTCCACTTGGTGACCAAACTGGGTAGACACCTTGACCCACAATCCAAGGTTTTTTCTCAAGGTTGCTGATATCCATAACCATCAATTGGTTAATCCCATTTGATCTTGAGGAAAAGGCGAGATGATGACTGTCAGCCGCAAAGACAGGGTCCCTTTCGATGCAATTGGGAGTATTACTGATATTCTTGAATCGATCCGCGGAAGCGTCTAGATCTGCAAGATAAACCTCAAAATTTCCCTCTCGATTGGATACAAATACAATCTTCCTCCCATCAGGGCTCCATACTGGGGATAGATCTTCCGCAGGATGTGTGGTGAGCCTGATGGGCTCGCTACTCCCTTCTACAGGCATCAACCAAATATCATAGTTCCCTTCGTAGTAAGCTTCGTATGTTATCCATTGACCATCAGGAGACCAATGAGGCCTTCCTTCATAGCCAAGGGTTGCGGTCATCCGTCGTATTTCCAAAGTCTTGATATCGAGCAGATAGATATCCCAATTCCCATCCCGATGCGATGCGAATGCAATGTGTTTTCCATTGGGGGACACTGAAGGATGACGGTCATCCCAAGCTCCATTTGTCATTTGAAATGGCGCGGGGTCACCTGGGACATAAAACCATAGATGAGAATAACCATCATTCCGGGCCGAGAAGACTATGGTACCAAGGGGGGTGTCTCGGACTGGGACAGGACTGGGAGTCTTTCCAATTGTTGGCAGGATGATAGAGAAGGTGGGGCTTACGGTAGGGCTTGGAGGAACTTGAATGATTTGACCAACTTCTGTAAAATGAAGAGCAGGAAGGACATTCGTTGCTGTGTCAAAACCTTCATAATTGATCGCCACCCAGCTGATGACACCAACACAGACAACAGCCAAAAGAATGATCAACCATTTAGGTCGAACTTTTTCTGATCGCTTTGTTGCGGATACACGGAAGTAGAAACGATCTTCTGGTCTATCCTCCACCTTATCTACCTCTACAATATTGAATATTCGACGGCATTATACTGTCGGATCTATTTTTATGCTGGTATATGCAAGTATGATGCCAGAATGTTAAACGTAGTAACGGAAGACAGAGAGATGAAGAGAGTTCTAAGGGAATCGATTTGAAGGGAGGTTTGGAAAGGGATTATTTATAACGGAGTTCTTCTTTCAACCTCTACAGTGCACCTATAAGATCACATCATTCAAGCGTTTCTCAGCTATTTCCTTAGGGATACCAAATTCTTTTGCGAAACGGACGGGGTCACTACCATTCTCTTGAAATACCTCTACCATTGGTTCAGGAGCAAGCAGATGCCTGGCAAAATATTCTGCCGATTCCTGCAACCAATCCATCAATATGTCGCCCAATCCAAGCACCTGACCATGCTTACTTGTGATCATGGCACTTAAGATTTCTCTGGCAAGGGCGAAACGCCTTTGGACTGGTGTAAGATTAACTCGAACAAAAATACTACCACGTCGACTCGGCGGTCGGGCAAATGTTGCATCCCACAAATTGGAATACATATCCACGACGCCAAAATCAAGCCCAAATATGTCTGGAGGATGTTGAAGCATCTCCTCCACCTCAATGGGTGGGGACGCTGCGCCCATGTATTCAATCAATCCTTGGGCCAGGTTCCTGAGGAACCACTCGCGTTCTTCTCGGGTAATTGTAATCATGCCACCTGCTCTTTACCAACATGTGTTTCTTCGATGAACAGCCCCTCAGCAGGAGAAGGCAGATCTATGGTTGCTGTAACCGGTTCAGTGGACTTCACTAATCGATAAGCCAAGATGGCAAATTCCACCCAAGTATCCGCTGTCAAATTGACCAGTTTCTCACGTAGATCGTGAGTGAAATCCAAATCACTCAAAACCTCTGCGATGATGCCTGATGAGAATTTTTGTACAATTGCGGGGTCAATAATGGAACGTGCAACGAGTTGGTTTAGCGCTTGCATTGACATGGGTATCCTCCACAAGATTTTTCAAAATTAAAAAAAGGACAGAAGGTCATTCGGACCCGCTGCCCCAAATCTTTCAAATTGATTTTTTAGTTGTCGATTCTATTAACCGGTCGACAAACCACCATCTCTAGGGGAGCGGCCCATAGCAACCTCCTGTATTTGTATTTCCACTCATGAATAGAATACCCCTATCTCCTCAACTCATTCTAAACGTAAAGAGATAGATATCCATTAGCCTTATAGTACCCTGTCATTAAGAAGGATCATCGTGACCTCTGAAATTGATAGATGACACCTAGGTTTAAATATGTCATCGTTTAACGACAAATTGGGTACGTTCATTGAAATACTATCTTTTCCACTCAACCCTATTTTCATACAATAGATTACAATTGTCAAAGATGCGGGGAACGTTCAGGTGAGGGGTAACTGCTACCAGATGAGGAGATGTGGGGTTATTTTGCCCTCTTTCTTAGTGGAATATACACCAAGATGCATTTCGGGGAATGTTACGTTATGTACCACCTGGGTGAGTATTGTGGTGATGTCGGGCGTCGCTGCTGCCCTCAAACCCCCTCACACCATTCATCATGGTCTTTATTATGATCAGCCTTATGGAGATTGAATCCTCTATCTCAATCTCCGGTAAACAAGCAATATCTGCGAGTGAGTATCCTGGCTTTTTCCCATGATCTTCATTCCAATGATGATGGATAATTGCCAGGACGATGATTCAGCCTAATAAGCGTGAATATAAAGCGCGCACTGATTCTGGAGGATCTAAACCGAGCTCAGTGGACAAAAGTTGAATATAGTTTTGGTAGTGCGCCACAATCTCGCTACGTCGTTCCAGCAACCCAAGCGTCTCCAAGTATCTCAGGTTGATATCATCCCGATATGGATCAATGCTCAGGGCTCTTCTCAAACTTGATAAGGATCGCATAGGCTGATTTCTAATCAAGGCTTCATCGGCATGATCGATCAACAATTCCAGAAACCTGAATTCGAGGCCTCTACGGCGGTCAACAACCCAATCACTTGTAAACTCTGGCATAAATGTCCCATCATATGAATTGATCGCTTCAGTAAAGGCGAAGAAACGCCTGGGATCACCTAATGGTAAGCCTTCAGCTACAGCAGCTGCTCGCTCAAATCTGGCAACATCAAAATTGATCGGAAGTTCAGGGTCCATTCCATATACGGATCCATCTAGCGTTACTGCATCTTTTCCGAGTGCTCTTCTAAGACTGTAGATAGCAGTGTACAGATTCGATACTTGACGGCCAGGTGAATAGGATGGCCAGAAAGTCTCCAGTAGCACATCTCTGTCTACACGTTTATTGTCAACGAGGTAAATTAAAATTTCACGTGCAAGAGGTTTTAAATCCACCAGACGTTCTGAACCACGCAAAATATCCACTTCGCCTAAAGTCTTAAAGATGACCTGAGGCGTTGCTACAATCTCTTCCCCAGCTCGCTTGTATTGTTGAGCCACACCTTGAATGGTCTCCAACCGATGGAGAATGGTGGACATGACCGGACTACCCAACAAGCGCATCCTCACAAATTCAAGGAAAGCTCCATCCACGATCAATTCCGCAGCAACCACCTGCTCTGTACCATAAGTACCTGCCCAAGAAGAAAGCGTTTCTAAAATTCGATTTGCATTCTCTATTTGACCATCGATGTAATAGGCTTTTGCCAGGAAATAATGGGCTAACGTTCTTTGATTGGCATCCAACCCGACTTCGCCGCTTTCGAGTAGTTCTTTCAACACAGATTGTGCTCGATCGGGTGAAGTGCTCATCTCCAAAGCAGCCAATTGAATCCTAACCTCTTGAGTCTCAACCTCTCCCCCGCCCAACGCAACAGCTCTTTTCAGCCATTGATGCGGCAGGTCACCTGTTCCTCGGCGTCGATGCATTACACTTGTCTGGACACAGCCATATCGAATCAGTTCCCTATTGTTTAACTGTGTGGCAATTCTAAGACCCTGACCATAGAGCTCTGCAGCCTGAAGGGGAAGACCAAGATCATTGAACAAGTCGGCTTGCCCAAAGAGAATAAGAGCCTCCCAATTAAGGCTTCCAGCCTGACGGGAGAACTTCATACCCTCGTTGAATAAACGAAGCGCTTCTTCAAAACGCCCTTGGTAATGGGCGTCGACAGCCAGGTTATTGAAGGATGTCGCTAAGGGAAGAGGCGTACCAATTTCTTCCAGTATTTTGTGAGCTCGCATGCTTGTTGCATGTGCCTGGATCACATTGCCTAATGCCGTCTGATACAAGTAAAGATCCACAAGGGTGGTCGCTAAGTTATAGCGATCATCGCTTTCTTCCAGCAATTGCACAGCTTCTAATGCGAGATTCTCAGCCCTTTTATAGTCCTTTCGACCAAATCCTTCCGCTAAGGCGCTCACCCTTAGCAGTGCAAGTTTTATTTCTTTGGGTGTTTTTTTAGGCTTAACTTTCAATGCCCTCTCTACGGCAGAAATAAGTTTTTCATAATCCCGCCGTCGATATTCTATAAAACCCTGTTGGCATTCAATTTCCGTCAACAACCTCTTTACTAGTCTTTCCTTCAACATTTCCCGCGCCTTATTCAGGGTCTTTTCCGCACTGTCAAGATCACCTTTATCCGTTTGGATTTTTGCTAAGTAAAGGAATATCGTTGGCGCAATCGTGCCACTCTGCTCCAACCTTTTTGTCCAATCTTCTAGTGTCTGTATGCGTCCCATTCGGAACATGGTTGCGGCTTGATCTGTGGCTAAAGATGCAGCACGAGCAGAGGCTTGTGCATCGAAATAAA
>MGNI01000080.1:15058-15975 GCA_001795115.1 Chloroflexi bacterium RBG_16_48_8
TGGATTGCCAAATTCTTCAAGATAATTAGCAGCCCGGATACGAAGCTCCCGTAAGCGCTCCCCATCGATTTCCTCGGAGGTTTCAAGTAAAAATTCCCGGAATTGGGGATGATATTCATACATACGCGGCGTCTCAGCACTCGCTGTTATAAAATATCCCTCCCGGACCAGTCTTGTGAGAAAGCCTTGACTCGAATCTGTTTTCAAAACGTGAACGCAAGACTCGGCCGTCATCACAGGGAGCACAGCTGAATCCAGCATGAAGCGTCTCATATCATCCGGCTGACGATTAAGGACGACAGAGGCTAAATATTCATAAACCATGGGACCAGAAGTATGAGCTAAGGCACTCATCACATTCCGCGATAATATGCCTGAAAGAAGAACTCCTGTCACCCATCCACGCGTTTCTTCCAGCAGAAGGGTTGCTTCCTCCTCATTGAGCTCTATACCAGATTGCATCTTTGAGAGCTTTATCAACTCGTCTCGAGTTAACGCCAGGTTATGTGGGCCCAACCCGGCTAAATTGCCATCTGCCATCAGTTTTGCCAAAGAAACTTCCAAAACTTCTCGCCCAGCTGCAATAAGCGTTACCTGTTCTGGTTGGACTTCAAGCCAAGTATCGAGAAACTCCAAAACGGGTTTTGAACGATTGATAAGATGAACATCATCGAGAGCAATAACAAAGGTTTCACTGACCCTCTCATCAATGAGCAAAGCAAAGGTCCGTGCAAGAGCCTCTGGGGAAGCTCCAGCAAGTATTTCCAGATTTGGTTCGTTTTTCAACCTGCGAAATCTTTTCTGCAAAGAAGCCGCCAAGACCGTTGCAAAGCGCATAATGTCACGGTCAGCGTCTGTAAGTCTTACCCAACAAACTGGAAGATCGGTATTTTCCGTGAAATCCGCCAGAAGGGTTG
>MGNI01000080.1:16069-16503 GCA_001795115.1 Chloroflexi bacterium RBG_16_48_8
ATGCTGGTGGTGTTATTGCATGTCGGATGATCGAGTCGATTTTCACGAAACTGCCTTCACTCTACCTTGTGATTATCAGCTTCTAAAACATAAAATGCAACTTCTCGATGATCTATCGGTTCATGGTCTAGATAACCTAAATTCATCCTGCATATATGCTCACCTGGAGAAATTTCTCCGCGTAAATGTAAAGTAATTTCTAAAATTCTGCTGCTCATTTCAACAATGGATGCACTTGCAACTCATTCTCTGCTAGGGTTATAAGTTTCAATCTCTATATATGGAGACTCTCGAAATGTGCTTACTTCTATCCCTAATCTGATTCTTCGTCCATCTGGGCAAACCGCCGAAAGCATTTTGATAAAATATGTTGTCTGAATGGCGGTTTGCTTAAGTGATTGGCTAGGTTTTACGTTCGCTGTTTGTCAAATTAC
>MGNI01000080.1:16521-29371 GCA_001795115.1 Chloroflexi bacterium RBG_16_48_8
CTTAGTGTAATTGCACTAACTTCCCCGATATAAGATCCTAGTTAGGTTAAAAATCTAACATCCTACTGAAATATCAGTAATTGTCTCCCTTCATGGATGCCTTTCATCAAGTGATGCTTTTTTATGCTCCCAAGGTGAGGGTTGTTGTGGTATAGGACAGCCACACCTTCCCTCAACACCCCTCTAACTCAATACCAAGAATATATCAACATTGAATGGAATGCACCCTCCCCTAATACGCAATGGGTATGCGCGTGCGAAGTTCCATTCTAAAGCGATGGCTCAACCTGAGGTTTGATAAAACCATCCTCCTCTGGAATATCCGCTTCTCCCAAAAGATGCTTACAAATGGATCAGAAGGTGAAAGTTGTAACGAGTTGAAGCGACCCCTTTAATTCCCTGATTTGATAAAGCTACTATAATGCAGGACAGGAGGGATGATGAATACATCAAGAATTGTGATCAATACCATAGAAAGTCTGACTTTGAAAGATAACGCTCTGAAAGACCCTTACACTCGTCCACTTGCCATTTATCTTCCACCAAATTACGAAGATGGAGAAGATCGATTTCCCACATCCTACCTATTAGCAGGCTTTACTGGCACTGGACTGACCTTTTTAAACCATCAAGCTTGGGAGGAAGACATCCGATCTCGACTGGATCGGCTCATTTACACCGGTGAGTGCAAACCGATGATTGTTGTCATGCCCGATTGTTTCACACGATACGGTGGTTCTCAATATTTGGACTCACCGGCAACAGGTCATTATCAATCTTATCTTCTGGAAATTGTGGAATACGTGGATAGGCATTTTCGTACCTTGGCAGATAGAGATCATCGAGTGATCCTTGGAAAATCATCAGGGGGTTACGGAGCCTTAATGAATGCAATGCAACATCCAGAGATATTTGGATTGGTCGCCGATCATAGTGGTGACAAATATTTCGAAAAATGCTATGCAAAGGATTTATTTGAACTCCCCAATCTCCTCAACCGTATGGATGTGGGAGCAATCCTGGCCAATCCCTCTGTGGTTCATCCAAAAGGGACCGATTTTTATCAACTTATGAGCATCTCGGCCATGGCGGCATGTTACTCTCCGAATCCAAAAAGTAAATTGGGTTTTGATTGGCCTATAGATGGATATACTGGGGAACGGATCCCTGAAACATGGCAGAAATGGGTTGCTAAGGATCCAGTCGAAATCCTTTCTGATTATGTGGAACCTTTAAAATCCCTCAGACTTCTGTTTTTTGATTGTGGAAATCGAGACGAGTATTATATACACCTGGGCTGTCGGCTAATGGAAAAAAGATTGAAACAGCTGGACATTCCACATATTTATGAAGAATACGAAGGCGGTCACCACCATACCCTTTTCCGCTTTGATCGCTCCTTCCATGTTATCAGTGAAGCCCTGCCCGCTTGAACTATCTATCCATCAAGAAAATCAGAAGAGATTGACCGTTCTCTATTTTCTTTCCCATTCATCCTTTGATGTCCAGATAGGAGGTTGATTTAGGACGGTAGTGCCACCTAAAACATTCCTTTCCATGATAGTACAAACTGCAGCACTGCTTGGAGAACACCCACCCACAGGCATGATACCTCTAGAGAATGAGAACCACGAAGGTTATAATTACCTCATGCTCCATAAACAAATCCACTCATTGAACCTGATCAGGAATTCCCATGTCTAATTTAGAAGCTGCTCTAACATATGCACACGATCATAAAAAAGACTTCCTTAATGACTTACTTTCAATCCTTCGAATTCCTTCCATCTCCACCCTACCTGAACACAATGCGGATATCGTAGCTTCAGCTCAGTGGATCGCAAGCCAATTGGAGGAATTATCCTTTGATGAAGTAGAAATCATGCCAACCTCTCGACACCCCGTTGTTTATGGTTCATGGACAAAAGCAGGTACTCAAGCTCCCACCATCTTAGTCTATGGCCATTATGATGTTCAACCTGTTGATCCATTGGATCAATGGGGGACGGATCCCTTCGATCCTCGCATTCGAGAGGATAATGTCTTTGCGAGGGGCGCATCGGATATGAAGGGGCAAGTTGTTGCCCACTTAAAAGCAATGGAAGCCATTCTCAAGAGTGGGAATTTACCCGTTAATATCAAATACATGATTGAAGGCGAAGAGGAAATCGGATCACCCAGCCTTGAAGCTTTCCTTAAGAACCATGGAGACTTATTCGAATGTGACTTTTGCCTGAACGCAGACTCGGGCATATTGGGTGCGGAGATCCCTTCCATGTCTTACGCTCTTCGAGGATTGGCTTACTTTGAAATCAGGCTTCAAGGTCCTTCAACTGATATGCACTCAGGTATTTTTGGAGGGGCAGTCGTCAATCCTGGCAATATCCTTTGTAGCCTCATCGCAGGTATGAAGGATCAGGATTATAAGGTCACTCTACCCGGTTTTTATGATCACGTCCGACCGTTAACCCAGGATGAGCACAAAGAACTCGCACAACTCCCTCAGCCGGAGGACTGGTGGCTGAAACAATCGGGAGCAAATGCCCTGGATGGCGAGAAAGGATTTACATCAACGGAACGCGCAACTGCCCGTCCGACATTGGATGTGAATGGCCTCTACTGCGGATTCATTGGAGAAGGTTCCAAAACCGTCCTACCTGCGAAAGCGATGGCAAAGATTTCCATGCGGCTTGTTCCGGATCAAACCCCTGGTATGGTTAAACAATCCTTAGAGACATACTTAGCAGAGAACGTCCCTCCAGGAATTTCATGGGAAATTAAAGGCCTATCAAGCTGTATGCCTGGATTCATCGATAGGGATTCGGATGCAGTAAAAGCGGCCTCTCGTGCCCTTGAAAGTGTATGGGGAAAATCGCCCCTTTTTAAACGTGAGGGCGGCTCTGTTCCGGTTGTAGGTCTTATCAGAGAATTGTTGGGTGTAAACAGTTTATTGCTCGGATTTGGACTTCCAGATGATAATCTGCATGCTCCCAATGAAAAGATGTATCTCCCAAATTTTTACCGTGGCATCGAAACTTATATCCGGTTTATGTATGAAATCGCTGGATAATCATCTGGCTTGTAGGAGAGGTATTGTGAAAGAGTCACTTCCAAATTATGGTGGTCAAGCTCTTGTGGAAGGCGTTATGATGCGAGGGCAAAACATTTGCGCTATCGCTGCACGTGCTCCAGATGGATCTATACTCATTGAAAGACAACGACTCGGTCAGATTTACCGTAGTTGGTTGGCGCGAATCCCATTCTTTCGAGGCTTACTTATTCTGGGTGATGCCCTGATACTTGGTATGCGAGCTCTCACCTTTTCTGTGAATGTACAGGCTGAAGAAGACGAGAAAATCGAAGGTGCACCCATGGTGATCACGCTGCTCTTATCGTTGACTGCTGGTATCGCACTTTTCTTCATGCTCCCTGCGGGCATTGCGTATCTCTTTGAAATCGTCTTTGGCATAAAGGGCTTGGGGATTAGCATCGTGGAAGGAATCGTTCGGCTTCTCCTTCTCATTGGATATATCTGGGGGATCGGTTTTATGCCAGATATCCGTCGAGTTTACGGCTATCATGGGGCCGAACATAAAACCATCAACGCCTTTGAAGCGGGGGCACCATTAGATGTTGAAAACGTTTCACGATATTCGCGTGAACATCCACGCTGTGGAACTGCCTTTTTGCTTACTGTCGTCGTATTCTCTATTTTAATATTCAGCCTGCTTGGTCCGATGCCCATTCTATTAAGATTGTTGAGTAGAATCTTCCTGGTTCCCATCCTGGCGATGATTTCCTACGAGTACATCCGCTTCACAGCCCGATTCAGGCAATCATCCTGGGTAAGGGCAATCATCGCTCCCAATCTAGCCCTTCAGCGATTGACTACTCGTGAGCCAGATAAAGGAATGCTTGAAGTAGCAATTTCAGCTTTTGAAGCCATGAGAAAAGAAGAACTCTCAGCAACCGAACTTACTGCATAAATACTCTCTCCCTTAAGTGAATTTATATTTGCAGAAAAAGAACAACAGTCCTATTAACATTCAATTCGCTTTTAGAGTCTCATTTAGTTCTGAGGAACGCTATGTCTGTACTTCTAAAATTCCGGGATCAAGAATTTAAAGTTCAGGCGGGCATGACCGTTAGAGATACCTTATTAAAAATCATGGTCGCACCCGAATCTGTTCTTATAACACGGAACGGAGAGCTCATCACGGATGATGAAATTCTGCACGAGGGTGATGAGATCAAATTGATAGCGGTTATTTCAGGTGGATGATCGATTTTCTTTCATTTGAAGCCGAGCTTTAACCTCTCATTTCTCAGAGCGAAGGAGGATGGGCTCTCCTCTGAAGGAACTGGCGTTCAAATGGCAGGTTTACATCCTTGTGAAACTTTCAGACAACCCTCAACCGCATCGGATCAATGCGCTTAGTGCCGCATTTGGGAAAGAACTGGATCTGAAAAATCACCCTCCTTATAGTATTTTCCAAAGGGTGAGTCCACTGAAAGAAGCCCTTCAAGATAGAAGAGAGAGGCATATGCGGGGGTACGGGCTGCGCCCGCACCCCCACATATGCTGGTTCCTCTCAGCTGAGTGGTCTTTTTTCAGGTGAGTCAAAGGGTGCCTTATAGAAAAACCTTGCCAATTTACCAAAGGGTTAGCAAGGTTTTTTAATATTGATTCGCTCGTAGTCATAAATTTCAGATTAGGCAATCTCCAAATAGGTTTCCACCTCCCAATCCATCACTCTTGTTCGATATTTATTCCATTCAGACCTTTTTGCACGTACGAAAGCTTCGTAGATCTCATCTCCAAGCGTTTCCTTTAAGATCTCATCTTTACTGAGTTCTTCTAAGGCTTCTGCAAGGGAACCAGGAAGTTGAGCAATACCTAGCTTGGCAAGTTCCTGCTTATCCATCTCATATATATTTAAATTATTCATCGGAGGAGGGCAGGATAACTTCTTTTCCATACCATCTAACCCTGCTGCTAACATTACGGCAAATGCAAGATAAGGATTGCATGATGGATCTGGAAATCGCAGCTCAACACGGGTAGACATCTCTCTTCCTAAACCTGGTTCAGGGATACGGATCATTGCAGAACGGTTGATCTGTGCCCAACAGATATAGACCGGTGCTTCATATCCAGGAACAATACGTTTATAGGAATTTACAGTGGGTGCCACAATCGCAGCCATTCCTCTTGCATGCTCCATTTGGCCTGCAATGAAGCCGTACGCCATCTCAGAGAGACAATGAGGATCATTTGCGTTGTAGAAGAGATTTGTGCCCTTCTCTGTAAAAATAGACTGATGGGTGTGCATTCCTGAACCATTGATACCGAAAATCGGTTTTGGCATGAAGGTGGCAATCAGACCATTCTGCGCGGCCAAGGCTTTAACGGTGTATTTCAGGGTAACGACATCATCTGCAGCCCTCAAAGCATCTACAAATCGGAAGTCAATTTCATGTTGCCCAAGGGCGACTTCATGATGCCCCATTTCAACATTTAACCCCATCCCGTCCAAAGCTAACATCAATTCATTGCGGACTCTTTGTGCCTCATCACTAGCAGAAAAGTCAAAATAGCCTCCAACATCATGAGGAACGGGATGAATCGCGTTCGGACCATTTTTTTTGACCAAGAAGAACTCGGGCTCTGGCCCGATATTAAATTTCCAACCGCTCTTTTCAATTCTCGTCAACACCCTCTTCAAGTTCCCTCGAGGGTCACCTGGGAAGGGTGAGCCATCGGGTTTGTAAATATCGCAGAATATACGTGCTCTCCTTCTTTCTGGATCTGACCAAGGTAAAACAGCATAGGTATCATTGTCAGGCTTCAAGCGCATATCGCTTTCTTGAATGCGTGCAAAACCTTCTACGGAAGATCCATCAAACCATATGCCATGCTCATAAACGCTCTCCATCCGTTTTGCTGGAACATCTACACTCTTCACAGAGCCGGTGACATCAGTAAATTGCAGGCAAATGAATTTCACCTCGTCTTCTGCAATCCGTTTCAAAATATCGCTCGTCATTTTCATTTCTCCTCCTGATCCCTAGGATGGAACCCGAAAATTTTTGATCTGCATAACCATCTCACCGCATAAGAACTTCCTTTTTCCTTATCCAGTGTGGAAACCCAATTAATTTGGGGCGAAGTCTTAGATATTCGCGCTTCCACCTCCCTTCCAGGCACCAGCTGGATATATAAAAAGGACACGCAGGGCGTGTCCTTGGATATCATCCTTTTCGGCGCCCTTCCAAGCTATACGAACGTCTCAAATGAGACATTACGTACCACCGCACCAGTTTTTGTTCCTCTGTCGCCAGAAGGTTTTGTACTGGTGCTTCTTCGGAAGGGGAAAGAAGCCTGTGGCGGGCTTTGGAGGCATCCGTTGATTTCTCGATTTTCCCCCAGACATACCTGGGGTTAGCCCCATATATTTATGGGGAACCTCCTCCTCGTGACCTCAGCATCGGTGCTGAGACCCATACGCTATTCACCCGTTAAATTTTACGGAAACCATCCTTAACCAAATTTCCAGAATTTTAGCAAATGGCTGAACTTCAGTCAAGGTGGCAAATTGCATTTCGTCTGATGATCGTTGTTCCCTCTTCTGATCATTATCTTACTTATCTTCAAATGCGCTTTTAAACCGCTTCGTTATCTTAACATCTAATCCCTTTTCAAACCGATGGAATCGGGTGATTAATTCCCTCGCCTCATCCGATAAAACTCCCCCCACCCCCTGATCCACCAACTCAAGTCTGTAGAAGTCCATGTCCAAGCCGATCCTCTATTTCATGCAATCGCTCCCAGGCTCGGCGATAGGGCACATCCAATTTCTAGGCAGCAGATCGGATTGATCCCGAGGAATCAATGGCCTGCAACAATTTTATCCTCCAGGTACTCAGCACAACATGACCTTCGATTTCAATCCACATGTTAAATCGAGGCTTTATTTCCACTTCTCCTCGGGTGAGTTGACTCGAAAAAAGAGCATCTCTCTCGTCGTAGATGTTAATCGGCAGTCATCTGCGATCCGCAATCCAACAACCCAAATGATCTTCTCGTCATCGACGACCAATGGCCAATTCGCCCTGGCTGGTTGCAGGATTTTGGAGTTGATAAACAGATCCGACACTTTCATGTGCCCATCCATCCCAAGCGGTTTAATTCGATCACCAGGGTAGATTGTCCGTATCCGAATTTCTCCCCTT
Source organism: Chloroflexi bacterium RBG_16_48_8 (assembly GCA_001795115.1). Lineage (GTDB taxonomy): Bacteria > Chloroflexota > Anaerolineae > Anaerolineales > E44-bin32 > MGNI01. Next base: position 23,755 of record MGNI01000080.1, read on the forward strand.
ATGGTATCTATATCCAATGCAGCCGTTCTTTGGTCTAAGGATGTGATTAATTCAACACGATTCAGTCCTTTAAGTTCTTTAATCTCGGCTTGAAGGCTCCAACCCTCTTGAAGATCTAGTTTGAATGGAAACGTGACTCCTTGAGGTTCGTAACTCAGTAGTTGTGGGTATTCTGGAAAGGATAGCTGCGCTCCCTCTTTTCGAAAAACAGCTGTACTCGGGGAAAGTGTAAGGATTTCCAAGCCTGCTAGAAGTTGCAACTGTTTTGATTGCGATGATTCTGATAGGAATTCGATGGCGCGATCGATATGATCAAATCCAATATTCCGGATTCCTGGATCGAGTCCTTTGATCACCCGTCGTACGAAACTACGTTGTAAAGCGACAGGCATTTCCTCAAAAGCACTTCGATTCAATATCGTTGTAGCATCATTCGATCCCAATATGAGCTTTGGCGAATTTTCCTGAAGGAGATCTTCAACCAATATCGTTTCAGCTTCCATGACTCGTGCCATCCGAAGGAGAATGTTCTCAATTCCTGGATTATATTCTTTCAGTAACGGGATCAAATGGTGTCGGATCTTATTCCTGAAAAAGGATGGATCTGTATTACTTGGATCTTGAACAGGATTCAAATTCATTTGCCTGCAATAGGTTTCCGTCTGGGCATGTCTTATTTCTAGCAAAGGTCGTACGAGATGAATCCCCTCCCCTCCTGGAATGTCAACCCAATCTTCAAGGCTAGTATCAGGTAAGATGCCTCTGAGCCCAGAGGGACCAGCCCCCCGAAGGAAGTGCATCAGGACCGTCTCAATTTGATCATCAGCAGTGTGTCCGGTGGAAATCGTATCTACTCCCAAGGTTTTTGCTAAACGTGCCATGAATTGATACCGAACCAATCGTGCCGCTTCTTCCAGGGAATAACCCCGATCTGCAAGCCTGCGAACCTCCCCCTTTTCCACGATTGTCTTAAGTCCAAGATCCCTTCCGATTTTTTCTACAAAATGAGCTTCCTGTGCACTTTCTTCACGAAGTTGATGATCGAGATGAGCGATCACAACTTGATATCCTAAAGTATGCAGGCAAACCAATAAACACAGACTATCTGCTCCTCCAGAAATACCCGTGATGACCTTTTGCCCAGGAGAGAGAAGACCATATTTGGCAATCGTTTCAGCGACTCTTTCTTGAATCTCCATCATCGCTGATTATAGCATCCGGATAAGCTCACTCATACCTAGGTGATTGACCGGAAGTAATTTGACAAACAGCGAACGTAAAACCTGGCCAATCACTTAAGCAAACCGCCATTCAGGCAATTCATTTTGTCAAAATACTTTCGGCGGTTTGCCTAGAGGCTGTCATCTTAAAACTATTACAACAAGTACACCTAAGTTGAGGGTAGGGAAATTGTAGGGCAAAGCCACTTCCTGCAGCATACTCTTACCCAACACCGAAAAAATAAATCGGTACGAAAGTGGAATACACTCCATCTAAAAACGGCATTCTGAAACGACGAACACATCTAGTCCCGTATGGTATAATCCCTCCTTGGTCCTCAATGACCAGCTGGAGGATTCCAAGTTGGCCTTTAATCCCCTAAATTGGCTTTTGGGCCTTTTCTCCCTAGACATTGGCATTGATCTCGGAACCGCTAATACACTTGTTAATGTATTAGGTAAAGGTATCGTGATCAATGAACCTTCATGGGTTGCTATTGAAAAAAGAACGAAACGCCCACTGGCCATTGGCTCCGAAGCGAGGGAGATGGTTGGTCGTACTCCAGTTAACATTATTGCCATCCGACCATTACGAGATGGTGTCATCTCTGATTTTGAAATCACTGAAGCCATGCTGGAGTATTTCATTGGAAAAGCACATGAGCAGAGCATTGTCCCTGTGCCAAGACCACGTGTTGTTGTAGGCATACCCAGCGGTGCAACCGAAGTTGAAAAACGTGCAGTTTATGATGCGGCCATGGCTGCAGGTGCACGCCAAGCCTTTCTCATCGAGGAACCTACCGCAGCTGCTTTGGGAGCATCCTTGCCAATCGGAGAGGTTCGTGGTTCGATGATTGTCGATATTGGTGGAGGGACAACAGAAGTTGCGGTATTCTCGATGGGAGGGGTTGTGGTTTCTCGATCCTTACGCGTTGCTGGCGACGAATTGGATCAGGATATCATCAATTACATACGCAATAAATACAACCTTCTCATTGGAGAGAGGATGGCCGAACGTATCAAAATGACCATCGGTTCTGCTTATTCCTTAAAAGAAGAAAAAACCATGATCATTCGGGGTCGCAACCTGGTAAGTGGATTACCTGAAGCGAATGAGGTCTCCTCTGTGGAGATCCGTGAAGCTCTTTCAAATTCTGTAAATGTCATTGTTGCAACCATCAAGGATGCCATTGATGAAATCCCCCCTGAAATCATCGCGGATCTTATGGAAGTCGGAATTTGCCTAGCAGGTGGCGGCTCACAGCTTTTAGGGTTGGCTGATCGATTGACCAACGAATTACGAACCCGCGTTTGGGTAGCCGAGGATCCCATGACATGCGTTGCCAGAGGTGCTGGATTGATCCTTGAAGACCTTGATGTATTAGGGCGTTTTCTTGTTGGGTTAGAGCGCAGTATATACTGAACACAGCGGTTAACCCAACCAAATTTTTCTCAATGACTGATTATGAGCCGAATTAAGACACGTACTCTACTTGCAGCTACTCTGATTCTTATTGCCGCTGGTATCCTCTTGCTAAGTCAAGGAGGCATGCTAGATCCTGCCCAGGATCTCATCCTCCGACCAATCTCTTCTGTGCAAACCTGGGTGGCGATGCGTTACGCTGCTATTCGGGATCTCCTAAAATCCCCAAGCGACCTGGCTGAGCTGCGTGCGCAGAATGCAGAACTCGAACTTGAGATAGCCCAATTACAACAAGAGATCATCTCCTTACAAGAACAAGTTGCAGAATCTCAAATCCTTTCTGCTTTGCTGAATTACGCTCGATCAGAACCCGAGAATCGCTACTTGGCAGCCAACATCATTGGAAAAGATACAAGCCCTTTCATACGCTCGGTATGGATGGATCGCGGCTCAGATGTAGGAATAAAGCAGGGGATGCCTGTTGTTACGGAACGTGGACTTGTTGGTAGGGTGGCGGAGGTATTTGCAACCAGCGCAAGAGTCCAGCTCATTACCGATCCAGAAATTATCGTCAATGTACGTCTTCAAAATTCACGCTCAGATGGCGCGCTTGCCCCCCAACTGAGTGGCGAAATCTGGGTAGATCTCATCGATCAAGATATTGATGTATCCCCTGGAGAGCTAGTCCTCACTTCTGGTTTAGGTGGGATTTATCCCGCGGATATCCCTGTAGGAGAAGTCATCAGTGTAAGAAAGCGGGATTATGAATTGTTTCAGCAAGTTGTGATCCAGCCCAGTGTGGATGTTGACGATTTAGAAATCGTTCTCATCATCACCAACTTTAGACCTCTCACTACTGAAGCAAATCCCTGATAGATAACGATGGCTTATTTAATAGGCATTCCCCTACTTGCGATACTAGCGATCCTTCAATCCGTCATTTTCAACGATTTGACATTATTCGATGGAAGACCCGATTTAATCCTACTCGCAGTTGTCGCCTGGGGTATTAATGGGAGATCGCGTGAAGCCATGATATGGGGATTATTTGGCGGATTATTCTTAGATCAATTATCAGGCCTCCCACTTGGAACAACTGCCATCATACTCATTGTTATCGCTTATTTGGTATCCTTTACAGAGGGACGCTTTTGGGAAGCGAATTTTCTCATGCCTATGGGTGTGATGATTTTGTTCTCTTTACTCTATTATCTCTTTACCCTGATCATTCTGTGGTTGCTTGGAAAACCGCTGGATCTATCCTTGGCACTCGTACGTATCATCTTACCCAGCACCTTTCTCAACCTCATCCTGGCCTTACCAGCTTCTCAATTGATCAAATCGTTGAGCCGATTGGTTTTTCCACCCGAAGTCAATATCTAAGATGTCGTATTACAATTGGTGTAGGTAAAATCCATGATAAATAATAATCGCAGACGTTCGATTGAATCTTGGCGCCTTACAATTACTTACCTCATCATATTTATCCTCCTGTCATTGTTTGTCTATCGCCTCTACAACTTACAGATCCTCCAGAGTGAAGTATATGTCACCAGGGCGAATGATAATCGTTTCGATCGCATTTCCATCCCAGCACCACGGGGTGTGATCTACGACCGTAATGGTTACCAATTGGTTCGAAATATTCCATCCTTCAATATCGTCATTACTCCAGCACTCCTCCCTGATAGTGAGGCGGAGACAGATGAAATCTATCGATTCCTCTCCGAACTAACCGGTGTTCCTGAGGATCAAGAAGGCGAAGTAGCTGCCAGATGCATTCCTGGACGAGGGATACGCCAGTTTGTTGCTGAAGGAGTATCGAATGCCCCGTACGACCCATGGCCAATCGCATGTGATGTCGATGAGACCCTCGCTCGCATTATTAACGAAGCCTCCGTTGACATGCCTGGGGTGGGATTGGAGATCCTTCCAGTCCGCGACTATACAACTGGAAACCTTACCGCCTCCATCGTAGGCTACCTTGGGCCCATATCCGAATTTAACAAAGAATTCTATGAAGCTTTGGGATTCGAAGCCGGTAGAGATAAAGTCGGCTACGCCGGAATCGAAGGACTCTACCAAGACCTTTTGGCAGGACGTAATGGTCAGAAATTAGTAGAGACGGATGTGGCTGGTCAAATCCTTCGTGAGGTTGGAACACTTATCCAACCCACACCTGGCAACAACCTCAGATTATCTATTGATACACGCCTTCAAGCCGCTGCTGAAACCGCACTCCAAAAGCGTATGGATTTCATCAACCAATCTGCGGGCGAAACCCGCACTCCGATTGGCGTCGTCATCGCCATGAATCCTCAAACGGGTGAAATCCTGGCAATGGTTTCGCTCCCAACTTATGAGAACAACCGGCTTGCGCGCTTCATCCCTGAAGTTTATTATCAACAGCTTGAATCTGACGAGCGGGGTAAACCACTCATCAATCATGCCATCAGCGATAGACATCCTCCAGGGTCAACCTTCAAGCTCGCTACGGCTATTGGTGCCCTTAACGAAGGTGTCATCACTCCTTCCAGAACTCTAATCGATGAAGGCGTCATTACGATTCAAAACAAATACTTCCCCAATGACCCAGGAAAAGCCAGAGAATTTGTGTGTTGGGACCCGGAGGGGCATGGCAAAGTCGATTTCATACACGGCATAGCTTTTTCGTGTAATATTTACTTCTATAAGATCGGTGGAGGCTATCCAGGAGAAATTGATGAGGGCCTGGGCATTGACCGAATTGGGATCTATGCGCGTGCCCTTGGTTATGGTAACTCATTGGGTATTGATCTCCCCGCTGAGGCGGATGGATTAATCCCAAGTCGTGATTGGAAGCGCAGAACACAAGGGGAGAATTGGTCCACGGGAGATACCTACAACGCGACAACTGGGCAGGGATATGTTTTAGCTACACCTCTGCAAGTCCTTTCCTCCCTCTCCACGATCGCTAATGGTGGGAAGGTCATGT
>MGNI01000080.1:29442-29598 GCA_001795115.1 Chloroflexi bacterium RBG_16_48_8
TGGGATATAACCGATAACATCATCACCCCGGCCGATCAAATTGGAGCCAATTGCCCTCAAATTCCTGAAGAGACAAGACCTGTTTATGATGTCTCTCCCGACATCATTGTTGAACCCTGGGTAATTGAAAAAACCCAAGAAGGATTGCATCTCGTA
>MGNI01000080.1:29691-29970 GCA_001795115.1 Chloroflexi bacterium RBG_16_48_8
CTTTGTCCGCCCGGGCAATGGCCCACTCATGGATGGTATGTAGCTTACGCACCCTTTGAAAATCCCGAGATTGTTGTTGTGGCATTTGTCTATAATGGCGGTGAAGGTGCGGTGACATGTGGTCCCATTGTCCGGCAAGTAATGGAGGCCTATTTCGCATTCAAGTCTATTGATACTTCATCTTGAAAACCACATTTCAGAGAAGAATCTCGTCAGGAGTTTATAGAATTGCAGAAAAGAATATGCCCATAAAGAGTGCAAAGGCTGCCAGCAACCGAC
>MGNI01000080.1:30025-38684 GCA_001795115.1 Chloroflexi bacterium RBG_16_48_8
TAGCGATGGGTCAAACCCGTATTTGGCGCCACTTTGATACATGGCTGCTTGCTGCAGTTGTCATGCTTACCATCGCAGGAGTGGCGATGATCCGTTCGGCCATTGCTGGAAATGAGGAGCTGGCCAATCACGACCAGAGGCAAGCCATTTTCGCGATTGCTGGCCTCATCGTTGTCATTATCTTCGCAGCCATCGACTACCGTATCTGGGCAGCGTTATCTCGCCCACTCTTCCTGGGTACCATTGCTTTACTTGGATTGATCTACTTCGCTGGGGAGGTAGGCTTTGGAGCCCAACGATGGTTCCAGGTCGGAATTGTGAATATCCAACCCTCAGAGTTATCAAAAATCGTGATGATTCTGGTTTTGGCAGATTTCTTTTCAAAGCGCCAATCAAAAATCGGATTCTTAGGGTTGATCCTTAAAAGTATTGTACTGATTGGACTGCCAGCCTTTCTAGTTCTGATCCAGCCTGACCTCAGTACCTCCATCGTTCTTTTCGTCCTTTGGTTCGCATTGATATGGGCAGCTGGACTTCCATTGAAATACATTGCAATTTTCATTCTCATTGTTGTGATTATCTTCAGTGTGATCGCGCCTTTACTTGTACAATACATCACAGTTGATTACCTTCAAGAGAAAGATTTCTATTTCATTCAATATTATCAAATGTCCCGAATTGCCAATTTCCTCTTCCCTAATCCAGAACAGAGCTATGGTGCAACCTACAACGTTGAGCAGGCTTTAATATCCATCGGATCGGGAGGACTCATTGGTCAAGGTTATGGGCATGGAACCCAAGTCCAATTGCGATTTTTAAAAGTAAGGCATACGGATTTTATTTTTTCTGCTTTGGCAGAGGAGTTTGGTTTTATAGGGACAATCGCCTTTTTACTGGTATTAACTTTAGTGATCCACCGTTGTTTACGGGCGGCCCGCATCGCTCGCGATCAATATGGTGCACTTATCTGTTATGGTGTCGCAGTTCTCTTACTATTCCAAAGCGCATTCAACGTAGGCATGAATCTGAATCTCTTCCCAGTCTCCGGCATTCCCCTGCCCTTTTTTTCCTATGGTGGGTCCTCCCTACTTACCAGTTTAATTGGCATTGGATTGGTCGAAAGTGTTATTCTTCGTCACAAGCAGATTGAACTTTAATTAAGATTCTATATAAGGAAATATCATGCCTGAACCAGCTCCTGTGCGCGTCCGTTTCGCCCCCTCCCCAACCGGTCGATTCCATATCGGTGGTGCTAGGACAGCTCTCTACAATTACTTGCTTGCTCGTCAGACAGGTGGGAGTTTCGTGCTTAGAATCGAGGATACAGATCAGAAACGCTACGATCCCACTGCACAAGATGAGATTATGGATAGCCTCAGATGGCTCGGATTGGATTGGGATGAAGGACCAGACATTGGTGGTCCTTTTGCTCCATATAAACAATCTGAGCGGCTGTTGATTTATCATAACCTCATCGAAGAACTTATCGATCGAGGATCGGCTTACTATTGCTTCTGTAGTCCCGAGAGATTAAGCCAAGTTCGAAACGAACAGCAAAAACAAAATCTTTCACCGCGTTACGATGGATATTGCCGTTCCCTTTCTTTGCAGGATGCAAGAGCTCGAGCCAAGGATGGTGAATCTCACGTTGTACGTTTCAAGACTCCCAAAGAAGGAAAGACAACAGGTATCGATCTCCTTCGGGATCCAATCATCGTCGACAATATCAACATCGACGACTACATCCTGTTAAAATCTGACGGCATTCCGGTTTATCATATGGCAGCAATTTCAGATGACCATCTCATGGAAATCACCCATGTCTTTCGAGGATCAGAGTGGCTTCCAACTTTCCCGTTGCACGTGCTCATTTATGAAGCATTTGAGTGGGAACAACCCCAGTGGATCCATCTCTCAGTCTTTCTGAATCCAACAGGGAAAGGCAAGTTGAGCAAGCGTACCGCTATGGATCCCAAGAGCGGCGTAAAATCCGTCTATACTCTTGATTTGAAGGAACTGGGCTATTTACACGAAGCAGTTAATAACTGGTGCGCTTTAATGGGATGGTCTTATGATGACCATACAGAAATTTTCCCCATGGAAGATCTGATCGAAAAATTTTCTCTGGATAAATTGAGCTCTAGCCCAGCGGCAGTGAATTTCAGCAAGCTGGATCATTTCAACGGGATTTATATTCGCGAGCTCCCGTCGCAAGAGCTGAAAAGGCGAATTTTACCTTTCCTTCAAGAAGCTGGATACAGAGTCGAAGATGAAACCCTTGAATCGATCATTCCATTAATCCGTGAAAGGATCCATACCTTGGATGAAGCGGTTGAAATGGCAGGTTTCTTCTTCCAGGAGACCATCCATCCCGATCCCTCTCTCCTCATCGGCAAAGATATGACTGCTTCACAATCCGCTTTCGCTGCGCAGCGTGTCTATGAAGTGATAGAGGCCTTACCTTCCATGGAATGTGATAGCCTGGAAAATGAGTTGAGAAACCTTGCTGATGAATTAAACTTGAAAGCAAGCCAGCTTTTTGGCATCCTGCGAATTGCAGTGACAGGTCAGAGCGTAAGTCCTCCCCTTATCGAGAGCATGGAGGTTATTGGGAAATCGAAAGTTCTAGAGCGAATCCAGGAGGCGATTGCTCTTCTTAGCGCCCAATCGGATACAAAATAGACACTTCGCTCCTCCTATGGTAGAATGCCGCCACACTGGGGGTTCGTCTAGCGGTAGGACAGCGGACTCTGGATCCGTCAGCCGAGGTTCGAATCCTCGACCCCCAGCCTGAGCGCCGGATAATGCCCGGGGCTCATTTCATTTAATTTGCGAATGCTGTTTTCTGCTCCGACCTACTCTAACGGATATCCTACGACAACATGGCAATCCCATAGGCTTTATGCACGTAGAACACGCCCATAATTGTCGCTGCATTTCTCCGGTTTCTATCCAAAAGAACCATTTAGACATCAACCATCCCGGGGATATCAAATGATGAGTCCACTGAAAAAAACCCTTCAAGTTAGAAGAGAGAGGCCTATGTGGGGGTGCGGGCTGCGCCCGCACCCCCACATAGGCTGGTTCCTCTCAGCTGAGTAGCCTCTTTTCAGGTGAGTCAAATGATATAATTCGCCCGTGGAAAAAAGAAATTGGCGAGAGGCCCTATCTAAAACGAGGATCGCCACTTTTGGGCGCATCGCATCCCTTTTCGGAGTAACAGATCTAACCCCTCAATTCTGGGATGAACTTGAAGCTACCATGATCCAGGCGGATATTGGTGTCGATCTGACCCTCCGAATGATTGAAGAATTAAGAGGAATTACCAGAAGCGATGGGATTACTCATGGGGATGAGCTTTTCTCCCAACTTCGTTCATTGCTCATTTCGCGGCTGCATGTTCCGTATGACGAAGATTTGCCAACTCGACCCATCGTTATCATTTTAGTTGGTGTCAACGGCTCCGGGAAAACAACGACAGTTGGCCGGCTCGCTTACCGGTGGCTGCAATCAGGGAAGCAAGTCCTTCTTGCAGCTGCGGATACCTACCGTGCCGCAGCCGTTGAGCAATTACAGCTCTGGGGAGAGCGCTTGGGTATCGAAATTATCAAAGGACTACCTGGAAGTGATCCAGGCGCAGTAGTCTATAATGCTTGTGAAGCAGCAGTGGCGAGAGGAGTGGATGCACTCCTCATTGATACATCTGGTCGGATGCATACCCATCATAACCTTATGTCTGAATTGGAAAAAATATGTCGTGTTTCAGGAAAGGTGATAAAAGATGCACCCCATCAGGTATTGCTTGTTTTAGATGCTACAACTGGTCAAAATGGGATTGCTCAAGCCAGGGCCTTTTCCGAAACGATTAAATTAGACGGTGTTATCATTGCGAAGCTAGACAGCTCTGCTCGCGGCGGTGTGGGATTTGCAGTTGTCTCTGAATTGAATCTACCTATTCTTTATGTGGGTATGGGAGAAAACCCCCAAGACCTCATCCCTTTCGAGCCAGAAGCTTACGTGGATAGCCTTCTTGCAATAACAACTGAGGAATTCTAAGATAACGAGATTTCAAGAGGATACCGATTTAGAGGTACGAACAAATGGACGATATAGTTGAACGATTACAGGGGGTAAAAGAGACTATTCAAGACCTTATGGTGCGTCTTTGACTTCCATAAATACCAAACCGAATTAGAACAGCTTGATAAAAAGGCTGAAGCCCCCGATCTCTGGGATAACCCTGAATACGCCCAATCTTTGATGCGAAGAAGTTCAAGACTTCGCGAATATGTTGACGATTGGCAATCATTGGTTCTACGCATTGAAGATGCTCTCGAACTTGCTTCCCTCGATGATGAAACCATTCGTCAGGAGATCGAATTGGAAACGGGTGAAATAGAGAAGGAAGTAGAAAAACGAGAATTTACTGCCCTGCTTTCAGGTCAATACGATCAACATGATGCCATCTTATCGATCCATGCTGGTGCCGGAGGTACAGATTCCCAGGATTGGGTCGAAATGCTCTATCGGATGTATCTTCGATGGGGTGAAAAGAATGGATATACTGCGGAAATACTCGATTTACATGAGGGTGATGAGGCTGGCTTAAAACGGGTGACCATATCCTTTGCAGGGGAGTATGCAACAGGCTATTTGCGTTCGGAGAAAGGCGTACATCGCTTGGTGCGTCTATCCCCCTTCGACTCAGCTCACCGAAGGCACACTTCCTTTGCGCTGGTCGAGGTCTATCCCCAGGTGGAATCAGATGACGAAGTTGAAATCGACCCTAGTGATTTACGAATCGACACCTACCGTTCCGCAGGCGCTGGTGGACAGAACGTACAGAAAAATGAGACTGCGATAAGGATCACGCATATCCCTACCGGCATCATTGTCACCTGTCAAAATGAGCGTTCACAGACGCAGAATAAAGAAAATGCGATGCGCGTTTTGCGTGCACGCCTTTTAGATTTGAAGAGGGAACAACAGGAAGCTGAATTGGCACAGATTAAGGGTGATCATATCAAGGCCGAATGGGGCAGCCAAATCAGATCCTATGTTCTCCATCCGTATCAGATGGTAAAGGATCATAGAACCAATTACGAAGTTTCTAACGTTTCAGCAGTTCTGGATGGAGAATTGGACGAATTAATTGAAGCCTATTTAAGATCATCCATCGGTCAATAGTCATAATGTTTTCCTTGAAGGGAAGATTGCATTCTGCTATAATCCCTGCGCTCTTTCGGCCTAGGAGGAACAATAAGTGGATGCCTATCTGAATATCGCGATCATCATCGTTTCCATCGCATTGATCACAGCAGTGATTTTGCAAAGCCGCGGGGCTGGATTGGGCGGGCTCACTGGTGGTGATACGTCCGGCGGGGGCTACCATGCTCGCCGCGGTGTCGAGAAATTATTATTCAATGTTACCATTGGCCTGAGCATCGTTTTTTTTATTCTCGCTGTCCTCACTGTGATTCAAATCGGTTAGTCTTGTTCGCTTAATCCCATATTCCGCTTGCGCGGATAATCCTATGCGTAATCTTCGTTGGCAGTTATTGATAGCACTTGGTGGTTTAATCCTTCTTTTGGGTTACCTTTTGGGTCAAACACCTTTGCTTGAAAATGCTGCACCTGCTCCAGTTTCAGGAGGGATTTATCGAGAGGCTTTAACCGGTATGGTTAATCGTCTCAACCCAATACTGGATACGACCAATCAAGTCGATCGAGATATTGATACGTTGATCTATCGAGGTCTTGTTCGTTTTGACTCTAGGGGAATTGCCTATCCGGATTTGGCTGAGTCATGGGCCGTTTCAGAGGATGCTACACTCTATACTTTTACTCTGCGAAAAGATGTATTCTGGCATGATGGAAAATCCCTACAATCGGATGATGTTGTCTATACCTTCTCTAAATTTAAAGACGCTGATTTCCCAGGTTCCGAGGACTTAAAGACGCTATGGAACGAGATCAAGATTATTCGTCTTGATGATCGAACCCTCCAATTTCAACTTCCGGAACCATTTTCTCCATTCCTTGACTTTCTCTCGATAGGCCTGTTACCTGAACATCTGCTTCGCGGCGTGAGTGCTGGCGAACTTATCGATCACCCCTTTAATGTCCAACCCATCGGTACTGGTCCTTTCGAGTTCGCTCAATTCATCATGGAGGAAAACAAGATCATTGGCGTTCGTCTCCAGGCCTTTGACGACTATTTTGAAGGGAGACCTTACCTGGATCAGATTGATTTCCTTTTTTACCCGGATGAAAGTCAAGCGTTTCAGGCCTACCTGAATGAGGAAGTCATGGGAATTGACCAGATTAGCATCGATCTCCTGGATCGTGTTTTAGAAATCCCTAATCTAAATGTACACTCTGCACGTTTGCCCAAGTTCTACTTGATTTTTCTAAATTTAAAGGATCCTGAACATAGTTACTTCGAAGAAAAGCTTTTTCGCCGAGCCCTTCTCCAATCCATTAACCGCCAATGGCTGATCGATACACATTTATCTGGACAAGGGGTGATCGCAACAGGACCGATTTTCTCATCGACCTGGGCATACTTTGCCTCCCTTCAGCCCTGGTCCTTTGATGTCCAAGAAGCAAATACGCTTCTGAATGACCTGGGATGGGAGATTCCAGAGGGCATTGCACCAGGTTCTCCTGACTATATCCGAAAAAAGGACGAAACGCTTCTCTCCTTTGAACTTATCCATGCCTCAAATAATCTTCATACTGCTTTAGCGGAAGCGATACGCGATAGTTGGAAACAAGTAGGCGTTCATATCGAATTAGTCGCTGTTCCAGCTGAGCAGATTCAAACCAACTACCTGGAACCCCGAGAATATGAATCGCTCCTGACCGAGATAGACTTCAGCCCCTACACAGATCCTGATCCCTATCCATTTTGGCACGATTCCCAGGTGGAGACAGGTCAAAATTACGCAGGTTTTACGGATCGCAATATCGGGATCTGGCTTGAAAAAGCTCGCACCACATCTGATCTAACCACACGAACAGATCTCTATAAAAGCTTCCAATCTCGGTTCAACGATCAGCTTCCGGCATTGTTGCTCTTCTCTCCAATTTACAATTATGCAATTGACGCCCAAATTCAAGGTGTCAGTGTAGGTCCACTCTTTGAACCCAGTGATCGTTTTGCCAATATCCTGGATTGGTTCATTCGCGTTCAATCAACTTCGGAACTATCCATTACGGAGACATCACCACCCTAATCTACACATTGGCATGGTATAATCCCGCCTACAATCAGGTACAACCAGTTATAGGAATTACATGATGGAAAATACAGAATCGAACAACGAAAAACGATTAAATGACCTCAAACCCAAAATGTCCTTAAAAGGAGTCGTGACAAAAATTGAGTTGTTCGGTGCATTTGTTGATGTTGGTGTTGATACACTTGGATTAATCCACATATCAAAAATCAAGCGTGAACCACTCAAACGCATCCAGGATGTCCTGCACGAAGGGCAAGAAATTGAGGCATGGGTTGAACGTGTCGATCCAGAAGCAGGTCGATTAGAACTAACCATGGTTAGACCCATCCAGCTTGAATGGAAAGACATCAAGCCAGGTTTGAAAGTGAAAGGTGAAGTCGTTCGTCTTGAGAAATTTGGGGCATTTATTGAAATCGGTGCTGTCAGAACAGGACTGGTGCATGTTAGTGAAATGAGTTCCGGTTATGTAGCTGACCCTTCGGAAGTGGTTAAAGAAGGTGATCAGGTCGAAGTTGTCATATTGGATTTTGATCGACAAAAACGCCAGATTAGACTGAGCATGAAAATTGAAGATTCTGAAGAGGCGTTCTTGGAAGAAGATGGGCTAGAGGAAGCACCTCCCACTGCCATGGAAGTTGCCCTTCGTAAAGCCCTGGGTCAACAGCCTGATGAAGAAACATTTCCACCTGAAACCCCATCCCCTCAGCCCAGCAAGCAAAAGCGTCGCAAGGAATTGGAAGCTATCCTCTCCCGCACGCTTGAACAGCGTGTAAGATCTTCCTCCGACAGCTCGTAACCTTCATGCAATTTTTATTGCAGCGATAAACGAACACATTGGGGCGCAGTAAAATGCGCCCCAATGTGTTCGTTCTTTCCCATAAATCCATTAATCTAGAAGATCATACTATCAATACTCTTTCGTACCGGTTTCAAAAGAGGAAGAGCAAAAAGCACTCTTATTCCTTTAGTGTCTCTGAAAGACGGATCGATCGTTATTGTGAGTCACTCTGGTTCTTCATCAAGCCAGAGGTCATCCTCGTCCTCATCATCTGAGAGTAGATCGTCATCCTCCACATCCCAGATATCATCCATTTCCTCGTCTTCCCATTCCTCTTCGACTTCCGCTTCATCGATGATGGTGTAGGTCACGCACCCCTCATCTGGGTCGATTTCTACCATCTCTGTACTACAATAACCATCATCGAGAAAAACGCAATCCAGGTAACGACAACGAATCCGTGGCATTGCTCTCCTCCTCAAAGATAATTGAAACTCAATGAGTATTTTTTATTTAGCAATAAGTCGCAATCATACCAAAGGAATTGCTAATTAACAAAGCAAAGTTTCTCATAAAATACCATCCTTCTGCAAGGCTAAAACCTCCACCCGTTCTCCTCTTGAAAGCAATTCCACTC
>MGNI01000081.1:0-5209 GCA_001795115.1 Chloroflexi bacterium RBG_16_48_8
GTCAACTTATTATCGATGATCAACTGATAAGTGTTCACACGGAATCGCCTTTCGAATTCTTCGAATGGGATATAAGTGGGTATCAAGAGACAGGCACCCATGAAATAAAAGTGCTGGTGGAAGATTCGCTGGGGTTGCAGGCTTCAACCGTTGTTCTCCCAGTCTTCCTAGAGGTTATCACCCCTTCCCGCGCTATCACTTCCTTAGATCCAGAGCTAGGAACCGTTCTCACGATCCTTGGTATCGTAGCTTTCGCCGGCCTTATCGGTTTTTCGACCCTCGCCATTAGTAAACGCCGTAAGTTGAAAACTTCCTCCCCTCCTCAGAAGACACGTAAGAAGACCGAACAGCGGCAATCCTTACATTTCCTTAGAAAAGCTGATCGAGCTTTGGTGGAAGCTACCCTCGAACCCATTTCAGGTCAGACCCCTCCCATCGCTCTCATTGGCATTGACCTCGTCCTGGGTCGAGATGCTTCCATCTCAGCAACTCATATTGATGATCCCTCCGTAAGCCCGTTGCATGCAAGATTAATCCGATTGGCAAGTGGGGATTATCTCATTCGGGATCAAGGCTCTGTGGCAGGTACATGGGTGAACTATCAAACCATTCCGGAAAGGGGCAAAATCCTTCAACATGGGGATTTGATTCATTTAGGACGCGTGGTTTTTCGTTTTCAATTGCTGGACCCTCCCCCCGAGAGAAGATTTCACATAGAATCAGTTGACCCAGCCAGATATGGGTTAATCGTTCAGAATAAAGGAATTCGAGAATCTATAGATGAGTGACAACCCAAAGTCCCATCTTCATATTGGCGTTCTGAGCCACCCGGGCGAGAAGCGTGAAATCAACGAAGACAGTTGCGGAATTTCTTCTTATCAGCTAGAAGAAAACCTTACCCCAGCTGTTTTGGCAATCGTGGCGGATGGAATTGGGGGTCATCAAGCGGGTGAGATCGCTTCCCAACTCACTGTAGACACCATCATGAACAAGCTCATGCAGGAGGATATAGATCAGCCATTACATCATCTACGCTCAGCAGTTAAGTTGGCAGGTAAACTCGTTGCAGAAACAGCCTTGCAATCACAAGAATATTACGGCATGGGCTCAACTGTAGCCATCGCATGGGTGATCGGCAATAAGCTTTATATAGCCCACGTGGGTGACAGCCGGATTTACTTATTTCGGAATGGGAATTGTAGGCAGATTACAATCGATCACACCTGGGTACAAGAAGCCATCAAACATGAGATTATCCGACCAGAGGAAGCTCGCGACCATCCCCGAGCACATGTTCTACATCTGGCCATCGGCAGCCAAGATCCCCCTGAACCCGATTTTCGACTCCCCTTATCAGATGAAGAGAGCGATTTGCAAAGCGAAAACAACCAGGGATTGAAACTTTTTAGGGGAGATAAAATCCTGCTGTGCAGCGATGGTCTTACGGATCTGGTTGAAAATCATGAGATACGGGTTGCCTTGGAAGAGCAAAATCCTGATGAGGCTGTCCAATCGCTTGTCAGCCTGGCGCGCGCTCGGGGAGGGCACGACAACATCACTGTCATCATCCTGGAGGTACCGCAGGATTGGCCGAAAGAGAAACCTCCGCCATCCAAGAAGAAATTTTTACGCTTGATTCTTTTTGCTTTTATTGCCACGATCATTGTCACTACATTGATTGCAATCGCCTGGTTTGGAATACTGCCTTTACTTGATGGCGATCATGCAACCCCTGTCCCTCCGACAAACGTGAGCACACCCATTACAACAGATCTTATGGAATTCGCTCCATCCGCTTCTCCATTGTTAGGAGAAAGCTCAACACCAACGATTACGGCTACTCCCCTTCCCACAGGAACCCCTATCCCCTTTCCCACGGTCGCGAGCTCAGACACAGGCTAGTTCCAACCGCGATTCACAGCCCATACTCTCAGCAGGATTCCCATTCCCCCTATAATGCCCCCCAAGCTCATCTTCTCTCCAAGTATTGGCCAGGCCAGCAACACAGTCACAATAGGCTCAAAATAAAGAAATACTCCTGCTTGAGTTGCGTCAATAACACTAAGGGCTTGATACCAGAAGATGTAGGCCAATCCAGAACAAGCTATTCCTAGAAAGAGTATCGCCCAAAGCCCATCTCCCTTGAGATGGGCAAAATCTGATACGCTCCCACCAAAGGCAAACCAAAACAAACTGAAAATCCAACCAAATGCCAATACGACCATCATGGAGACAAGAGGCGGCTGCGCTCCACCCAATGGATTAGACCCATTTCCCTCAATTATCAGATTGCTTCCTCGAAGGATGCGGCGGCTAAGCACGGTGAAAACAGCCCAGTTGATTGAACTCAGTAGAATTAAAGTTGTGATTCAGTGCGTCCGCCCCACGTTACTTTCAGCTTCACCACCAGAAGAAGTTCATGGCACCACATGGAATACTGACCAGGGGTAAATGCACCCCAGAGATAATTGCAGCTTGAGATACCTCACAGTACAATACATCTATGCCTACTCCTTTTGAAGCCGACGTTGCTCTGATCCACATCGCAGGCGGAAGCAGTCGTACCACTCCCCCTCCTGGGACCATCGCCCAAGCGGCACCTCGCCGTGCTGCTCGAGGTAGATCGGATGACTTGCTCTTTCTGAACTTGAGCCTGCATCCAGATCACACTGTGGCACCAGGTCTTACTGCACATCTTGCGCATTTAGGCGCGGATGCTTACTATGGAACTGCCGGCTCTGTCACATTGGGTTTAAGAGAAACCGCCACAATCGTCAACGAACATTTACTGGATGCAAATCAAGCAGAGATGATCTCCTCCAAATTACAGGGTAGACTCCTGATAGGCATTCTTCGAGATAACAGTTTTTATGTGGCGCAGTGTGGACCCGGCCAAGTGATTCTGGTTCGATCCAGCCAGGTTACTCGTCTCAGTTCCGAGGATGCATCAAAGAGATTATTGGGTGTTTCCTCCGTACCTTACATCCGCTATCACCACATTGAAATTCAGGTTGGAGACATCCTCATCCTCACAACTGCCGAACCACCGATCTGGTCAGAACTTATCCTCTCCAGCCTTGCTGGGCTTAACCCCGCTCAGGCGGTTGACCGGCTAATACCAGATTTACATCGGGATCTAACCGGCATGATCATTGGTGTAGTTGCACAAGGAGAGGCAGCGAAACTACCCAGAACGACCAGCGATACCGCCCGACCTGAGTCAACAAGGGTATCCGATCTTCAACCTCAGGAGAGAAGGCCTAAAGTTCCAGTGGATCCTGGTGTGCCCCAAAAGCCATCCTGGCTCCAGAGATTCATTCGGCGCACACACATCCGAATACGGAGCACACTTCACAAATTCCTTTATGGAATGGCAAAGATCGGAGCTCGATTGTCGCCAGGTTTATCAGAACCCTCGCTTGGTTCTTATCCTCCCAAATTCCTTGCTCTTACCGCGATCACCATCCCGCTTGTAGTGGTAACTATTGCCAGTCTCGTGTACTTCCGATTCGGACGCAACCAGCAATTCCAATTGAACCTTGCGGATGCTCGCGCGGCGATTGCAGCAGCGGAGACAAAAGAGACCTTAGAAGAAGCTCGAGAAGATTACCTGCAAGCACAATTCTGGCTTGAACAGGCTGCCCGCTATGGCACAAGCGATGAATTGACCCAACTTCAAGATAAAGTTCAATCTACTTTGGATAACCTGGATTTGATCGTGCGTTTAGAATTTTCGCAAATTGTCAGCGGAGGTTTTGGTCCAGAGTCGCATCTAACTTCCCTTGCAGCCTCTGCTATGGATCTATACGTCCTGGATGAGGCTCATGGCACAATATGGCATGTGTGGTCCACCGGCAGGGGATTTGAGATCGACGGTGAATTTAAGTGCCTGCAAGAAGCAGGTCCTGAGGCAAAGCTCACGACACCTGTCGACATCGCCATTGTCCCTGAACCCAGCGCTTTGGGAGTGGAGAGCCTGATCGGGATCGATGCTGCAGGCTTTATCATCTATTGTGCACCTGATAAAATTCCAACCACTGCCGAATTAGCCCCGCCCGAATTGGGCTGGGGCAGAATCCAAACCTTCGAAGTCTACAACAATCGACTTTACGTTCTAGATTCGGATCGCAAAACAATTTTCATATACGATGCCTCTAATGGGTTTATCAGCGGAAATCCATCCAGTTATTTCTCAGGACAACCACCCGACCTTAGCAGTGCAATTGACATCGCAGGTTCTCAGGATGGCTTACTGATCCTTTATGCGGATGGTCATCTTGATCTTTGTAAACAGGTTGCTGAAACCGATCCCACCTCTGACAGTGCAATCAGAACAGATTGTGAAACACTGCAATTTAGAGACGAGCGAGTCGGTCACGAGGAAGAAGCATTCCGCATGATCCCGGGCGCACTCCCAATGCAAGTTACCTACTCCCCTCCCCCTGAACCATCGCTTTACTTTCAAGACACCCTATCTGGTGGGGTTTACCAATACAGTCTGCGCATGATTTACCAAACCCAATTCATACCACAACAACCCTTCGATGATGAAGTCTCAGCTTTCTCGATTGGTCCACCTAATCACTTATATATCGCGGCAGGGAACCAGATCTACCATGCTCAACTCGTACGGTAGAGAGGATCTTTGACAACATAACTTGCGCGGGCTACAATCGTGCCCATAATTCACTGTAAGGAGATAATCGTTTGAGTCGCTGGCCAGGTAAATACGTCATTGGTCTTACAGGCAATATCGCCACAGGCAAAAGTGTTGTACGCAAAATGCTTGAGCATTTAGGCGGATATGGCATCGACGCGGACGCTCTTGCTCATCGAGCCATGGCGAAAAGCGCTCCTGGATATCCTTTAATCTTGGGGACCTTTGGCACCTGGATTCTGGATGAGGAAGAGCAAATTGACCGCACTCGCCTGGCAAAAGTCGTTTTCTCTAACCCCGAAGCGCTCAAACAGCTTGAAGCCATCGTTCACCCTTTAGTCGAACATGCGGTAGATTTACTCATTCGACGGGCAAAACAAACTGTCGTTATTATCGAAGCAATTAAATTGCTTGAAACACACTTGGCAGCAGGATGTGATTCGATTTGGGTGGTAAATTCAACGGAAACTTTGCAAATCTCCAGACTCATGCATAAACGAGAACTTTCAGAGACTGCTGCCAAGCAACGCGTAGCGACACAGCCTCCTCAAG
>MGNI01000081.1:5263-6752 GCA_001795115.1 Chloroflexi bacterium RBG_16_48_8
ATCAAACCTGGGAACAGGTTCAATCTGCTTGGATTAAACTTCCCAAACCAATCGAACCCCTCCTTCCCCCTCCTCCACCCGTCAAACCCGGTCAAATTGCTGTTCGGCGCGGAAAACCTCAGGATGCCGACGAAATCGCGCGATTTATTACACGGGTTTCCCACGGGAGGCGGAGGATGACTCGTCAGGATGTGATGGCTGCCTTTGGTGAAAAAGCCTACCTCATGATTGAACGTGATAATCAACTTTCTGGCGTCACGGGATGGCAGGTCGAAAACCTGGTCACACGCATTGACGAGCTTTACTTCGAACCTGGCCTCCCTTTGGATAAGACCATCCCTGCCCTCATGGAAACAGTGGAGAAGGCTTCTGTAGAGCTGCAGAGTGAAGCTTCCCTGTTGTTTCTGCCTCCTGTATTGGCACAACATGTCGGGACATGGCGATCCGTTGGGTATCGCCCGCAAACGATTCAGGGGCTCGGGGTGCGTGCCTGGCAGGAGGCAGCCATCGAATCCATGCCGCGTGGAGCCTCGCTCTGGTTCAAGCGATTGCGCGAGGACCGCGTCTTGCGACCCTTATAATTCAGCTCCTAGCGCAAGTTTGCCCTTTTTAAACTTCCCGGAAGCATATTCATTCAAACGATCATACAGATCAAGTTCCTGCTGCAGGGTTAACGAATTATCCCTACACCCTGCGGCAGGTTTCCTTCTATTACCTTCATCCATGCCGAGAGCCTGTACCAGGGTTAGCGAATTTCCCGCCGACACCCTGCGGCAGGTTTCCTTCTATGACCTTTATCCATTACGGGAGCCTGCCGCAGGGTTAACGGTTTATTCGAACCGATATTTCTCAATTAAACTAAGTGATTCTCTTTCAATTCCATCTGATGAATTCTCACAAAAAGATGCATACTCCTTCGGAGATTGGAAGTAGACTGTGATGAAATCCTGATCTTTCAAAGCTCCCTTCCGGAGATTTGCCCACTCTCGATAATTTGAATACTGCCAGTCCTCCGGTCCTGAAACCAGGTTGGCTTTTACGGGATTTAGGTGAATATACCGACACAAGTGAATGATGTATTTTTCTCGATCAACATGAACATATTGATATGTTCCTTCGAACATTGGGCCTTTTCGATTCTGTTGTCGATTTACAGCTTGTACATAGGAATTGAATAATGAATTGATGAAACGATATACCGGGAAATCCCCATCCTGCCTTAGTAGCAAGTGGTAATGGTTTGGCATGAGGCAATATACGATCACGGTTATTCCATACCGTGCTTTGTATCGTTTGATCAAACGTAAGCAATATTCATAGTTCGCAGGAGTGAAGAAAATAGGGTTTATCTACACCGCGATTATAAATGTGATAGTAATTTCCTTTGATAAAGATTTCTTTCCGCTGATACATGCTATCCCCCATTAACCTGCGGCGGGCTTCCGGATAGAAAAAAAGTTCATCAATGAAACCCGCCGCAGGTTTAAAG
>MGNI01000082.1:0-1974 GCA_001795115.1 Chloroflexi bacterium RBG_16_48_8
TGTATCATGCAATCGCCGTTTAATCGAAAGCCATTAACTGTCCACCAAAACGGGGTAACTCCAGCGTAAGGGATCAATTCGAGCATATTTTTTGGACTCTTAGATAGGTTTACTAAAGATACATTATGGGTACCTATTTTAGGGGTATTTTTATGGTCTTACAAGCCTCAAAAATGTCAACATTAGTAGGGGGGTCGCGCGCAAAAGCCCTGGTTTTGGCTTCAAATTGTGGTTTGACGCAGTTTCTTGCAGTCGAGGATCCAATACCACCAATGAAATTCCTCTAAGGCGAGAGACTTGAAAAGAAGTCTTACCCTATAATCGATTTAAATTGGAAATCAACAAACAGCTGGAGTGGATTGATGATTAAGACCTTATGAGTAATTGAATGATCATAAGCACTAGCTCTCATCGACCAGCGGGGTCGATCTTTTCCCCTATCTCCTATTCTCTCTCTGTGACAGGTAGTCCTTCCCGCTCGCAATCAGGAGAAGGCCGCCAATGTTGCGTGAAGCGAGAGGTATTAAGGGATTCGAATCGCGCCAAGAATAAAGTCGAATTGAGGCAGAGGCGAAACATCGCCATCTAGCTCCACAAGATAAACCGTATGTGGATAAAGGTTCTGGACGACAATAAAGCATCGGCTGTCTGGGCACCATACCTCGGGCAGCCAATCTCCTGAGATTTCCGTGACCTTAGCAGGAGGATTCCAATTTGGCTCTCGATATATCCAGAAGGTTGTAACACCTGCCAGATCACCACGATCGGATCCAACCAACATCGTTTCATCGGGCGACCATTTTATGACCGACCAAGGGATTTCATCTAAGAGAACCGGTTCAGGACAAACGCCACCGGGATCGAGACAATCTACAAGAGCGATCGATTCTTCTCCCTCTTTCCGCAGAAAGAGATATTTCTTGTTGGGAGACATTGAAAAAATCTCCCAACTTTGCAGGGCTGGCGGGCAGTACATCGTCATCTTGCTTAGTGAGACGACGCAGTGCATAGGGCTGTTCCTCACCTCGATTGGTGAGGCAATAAAGGTCTGGTCGGTCAGCCAGTAAATCCCTGGCCATCCATAGATATAGGGAAAGGTCAGACGGAAGCCTGTGCCATTCTCGGCGGATAGTATGTCGATGATGGACACGTAGCGAGGCCTTTAGGAATCGCTCAACTGAATACAATTTGCTTCCAGCCAATTTCCACTAGGCGACAACGAAACCACTTCATTGCAAAGTGGACCAATCTTCCACGCTTCACGCAGCGAGAGATCAAAGATGCGCGCGTAGCCATCCCAGTCCTGTCGATTTATGCGCAGAGAATCTGACTCACCGGACATATCTCCAAGAGGTAGTTTCCCCTCTTCTCCAAACTTCATGAGAACGCCACGCTCGTCATCGGTGAGTGAGTAATATTTGAGCGCATTTTCCTCAGGTCCTGCATAGATTAGGTAATTGCCCGAATCGAGGACGCTGATCGATGTCTCAAATTGAACCTCTCCGTCAAATGGATGCAAGAAATCTCCCTCATCGGGGATGGGCTCGAATTCCACAGGGTATGTATATGGAGGAAGGCGTGTTGGTTCCGCTGTTGACGTTGAGGTAGGCGGTAGAACTACTGGAGTGAATGTTGATGTCTCGCTTGGGCGAACTGCTTCCGGCGGAGTTGTATGCGTATTTGTAGGACTCTCCGGTGTATGAGTTGTGAAATCGTTAAGGGTTGCGACAAGAGGCGTTGCCAGGGAACATAACCCAATGATGATCCCAAATGTGAGCAATAAAGTTATACATCTACACATGGTTTGCATCCTAAGGAAGCATAGATCGGCTGATATTATTTCTCCCTCAACCAAACGAAATCTTCAAAACAAACCAACGACAGAGAGAGGATATGGATCCCTGCATGTGAACATGCTGTCCCCAGATCAGCCCTTTCGAAATCTTGAGAATCTGGATTCCGTCTGAGTATCTA
>MGNI01000082.1:1982-5159 GCA_001795115.1 Chloroflexi bacterium RBG_16_48_8
CCCATTCCGGAAAAACGCCGAATCCTTAGCGCTATAGGTTGGGCCTGTTCGGCATGAATTGGATCTCGGCACAGCGAATCTCATATCATTGGGATTTGTGATGAACTGATACACCAGAATCTTAATGAATACAAGTATCCTACTACCCCTTTGTTTTTGTCAATCGAAAATGCTCTCAGGGATGTAGGGCAAAATCTTTCTCAGGAAATCGGGTTCATATGGGGGAAATCCTGATGCGGCAATCGAGGCTGCCACGGCAACTGCCATGGCGCCAGCTTGCCCTTCGGGGTGGGTGTGATTCGATTCCTGGTGCATGGTCTAGAATCCCCCCGACCAAATCTTACGATCGACTCACTTTAAACCTTTCATTTGGCCGGCCTTTACCCTTGCAATTGGCCGATCCATGAGTGTATAAATCGCCTTATAATCTACCTTGGGAATAGGCCACTGGTAGCCATCAACTCCTCGATGATTAAGACGATCGGATGATCCCTGTGACTCGTAAGGAAGCAGAGGAAAGCCCACGCGCAGAGCATCATTGAAGTGATCCTGCTCAGGATGATGAGGGAGCTGTTCGTGCGAGCAAAAGCGGGAGTGTACCCAGCGATCGGGTTTAAAGTGTTGAATAGGGTTAGAGCATCGTTGTCTCCTAGGAAATCGGGGCATGCAGCCAACAGGAGAGATTTCGCTCTGGGATCATGAGCAAGTCACACCGTAAAGATCTAAATGTCATTCATGACCGCCTGCCTGTATCAGAACACCCCAGCCAGTTTCAACGCTGACACATGAGATCTTCAGCGTTATGGTCAACAGAGGAAGGTGAGTTCGATTTTGATGATTTTGTGACCCCGTCCTTGAGGTCCTTGGGGAAGAGGCAATGGGAAACGCGCTGAAAGCCACAGCAGCGATAGAAGGCATTTGATGTGAGCGCATAACCATGTCATTATATGAAGTGGTTAGTCGGACAATATCTTTCAATTTGCCATTCCTCACGGATCGTGTTTCGAAAACCAGAATGCCATCCTACTGGAGTTCGTATTGGTCATGAATACACTGAATAACAGCTTGCGCGCGATTACCAGGTTTCCCTTTCTCCTTTCTATCGGTCTTCTATTAGTCAATGATCATGTCCTGAAAAACTGTGCCCCCTCCTTCTTGACCGGGAAACTCAGCGACTTTGCCGGCTTATTTTTCTTCCCTATATTGCTGACCGCTCTGCTTGGCCTTCTCTTGGAGCCACTGGGATTTTCATGTGGGTGTATCTCGAGAATCTCTTTTGGTATGACTTTAGTCTGCTTTAGCCTCATTAAGACAATACCAATGGCGAATTATTGGACCAATCAATTACTGGTGGCCCTGTTCCGAAGTCCCACAGAGATCATGATCGACCCTACAGATTTGACCGCACTTGCAGTATTGTGGCCAGCAAGTCGCCTATGGAGGTCGACCGTTTATTCGCTGGATCCGTATACCCCAAGCAGGAAAGCTTATCTTTCAATAGCCGTTGCCACCCTTGCCACGTTGGCAACAAGCCCATGCAGACCTACCATCTCTCGAATTGAGCGTTTAGCTGTGGTTGAAGATGTCATTTATGCGAGAATCAGTTATTCAGATGATGAACAGATGATTTCGCCTAGCAAAGACGGTGGAAAGACATGGGAATGGATAAGTGAGGATATTCCCCCAAATGTCATCTCGGAGCTTGGCCAGAAGGCACAACTCCCACTCACTCGTTGCCTTAAGGCTGATCTGCAAATGTGCTATCGAGTGGCCGGCAAAGAGGAGGTTGAAGCTTCAATCGACGGCGGAAAGACTTGGCAAGTTGTATGGCATATTCCATACGGACGTCGATACTATATAGAGCGCATCTTATCGCAAGCTGATGAATGTGACAAACAGGTTGTCGAAATGGGGCCCTTCGACTTGGCAATCTTGGAGAAAGTTGATAAACACACCGTGATTGTCGCCATGGGCACAGAAGGAGTCTTGATTCGTACAGAAGCTGGTGAATGGGAACAGCACGCCGTTTTGGATGCAGGACCAATACCCTTCTATGCGAAAGGACTCGAAATTGACATTATCCGGGTTGAAACGGGTATTGCCTTGCTTTACGGATTTTTGCTCTTAGGCGGACTGTCCATATGGGGTTGGGCTTCGATTAAGAATTCTCCCCAAGCACATCCGGCGTATGACCGAAACTGGGCAGTTCGCCCCGCGTTAAGGATGACTATTTTGGTCTTGATCCTTACTGTGCTGGGAGGATTAGGTTTATCTAAATTAAGCGGAATATATTCATTCATTGAATTAACGCTTTTTCCTATACCCATGGCAATTGCAATCCTGGGGATTCTTTTCTCAGCTGGCATTTATGCCGCTTGGATGCGATTCAAATCCCTGATGCCGCATCCCGACCTTGCTATGAGGTCCTGGTGGGCAAGCGTTTTGGTAGCAATCGCAAGTTTTATTGCGGTTTGGCTGTCATTTGAGCTTTGGGTCATAGGAACGATTTCAGTATATCGGACTGCATTATCCATCTCTCTGGCTTTCGCGCTATTCTTCTCTTCATTGGGCGTCTATTTGGTATGGAGAATAGGCAAGAGCTAGATTAGCCGCTTGAGCATCCGAATATACCATTTATCGCCTATCAACATTTTCCAATCGATCAATGAAGAAGGCAAGAGCTTCCTATGCTCTGCCTTTGGCACTTGCCAGCTTGTGCGGTAACGATTCAGAAATGGCCCTCCACTTTGGCTCGCCCCCGATCTGAACTTCGTTTAAGCGCCAGTAGAGCCCGCCAGCTCCCATCAACTCCTGGTGTGTGCCGAGGTCAACGATTCTGCTGTCCTCAAGGACGACGAAGAGATCGGCATTGCGAATCGTGGATAGGCGATGGGCAATCACGATGGCTGTCCTGCCTGCCATCAGGCGTTCTAAGGCTTGTTGGATCAGGAATTCGGTCTCTCGGGACATCGACCGAGGAGGTCGCTTTGTCCAGGATCAAGATGGGCGCATCTTTCAGCACAGCGCGGGCGATGGCAATGCGCTGCCGCTGGCCACCGGATAGCCTGACGCCGCGCTCGCCAATGAGGGTGTCGTAGCCGTTCGTCAGCTGCATGATGAAGTCGTGGGCGTTGGTGATTTTTATGGCCTCGATCATCTCCTCTTCTGTCGCCGTGG